>JAOTXY010000030.1 GCA_029862125.1 Gammaproteobacteria bacterium
GACCCGGATTATTGCTACTCGTCGCAGCATGGCCCGATGGTAGCGGCGATGATTGCCGGCGACCCTCACCGAACTGATCAAGCCCCTGGATTCGTAAAAACGCAGGGCCGAGGTGGCAACGCCGCTGCGTTGCGCTGTATCACCGATCGTCAGAAACTCTCGCGAATGTGCCATGTTTTTGATCACCTGATATTTGTACTTGACTTAAAGTTAACTTTAACTTTTATACTATTGTCAAATTTTTTGTATCCTGCAGGGTGGTTGTCATGACACAAGCGTTGAAACAAGACGATATTGATGAACGGAACTGGCAGCGGTTGATATCCCTGACCGAACTGAAGCCCGAGTCGGTCAAACTGGTGCGGGTTGCAGGTAAACAAATTGCCGTATTCAATACTCCAGATGGCATCAGGGCCTGCGACAATCGTTGCCCCCATGAAGGCTTTCCCCTGTCTGAAGGCAGCCTGTCACCGGACTGTATTCTGACCTGCAACTGGCATAACTGGAAATTTAACCTCGACACCGGCGACAACCTCTTTGGTGGCGATCGATTGCGAACCTATCCGCTCGAGGTTCGCGGTGAAGAGGTCTGGATTGATATTACCGACTTGCCCTATCAGCAAAGATATACAGCGATTATCGACAGCCTGCATGATGCCTTCGACGACTACAGTTACGACCGTATCGCCCGAGAAATTGCGCGCCTGGTACGCCTGGGCGCCGATCCGTTTGACGTGCTGCGACTGGCCATCGACTGGTCATGGCAGAAAATGGAGTTTGGCTGGACCCACGCCTACGCCGGCATGGCAGACTGGATAATCCTGTATGAAGAAAACCGGCATAACGAAGAGTTGAAGCTGGTCTGCCTGGTCGAAAGCGTCACCCACGTCGCCTACGATGTTCTGCGTGAACGTGAATATCCGTTTACCGAAAAGGCTTCCGCGTTTGATGCTTCAACTTTTGTCGATGACATCGAGGCGGAAAATGAAGCTGCCGTGGTAGCGGCCATACGTGGTGGCATCCGTGACGGGTTATCTTTTTCCGACTTTGAACCAGCGCTCTCGCGAGCGGCGCTTCTGCATTATAACGATTTCGGGCATGCACTGATCTACGTCACCAAGGCCGGTAAGCTTATCGAATCTCTCGGTAACAGCGTGATGGAACCCCTGTTACTGTCGCTGGTAAGAGAATTTATCTATGCCTCACGCGAGGACAAGATTCCGGAATTTCGCGCTTACGGTACCCAGCTGGAAAAATGGGGTCAGCACCAGCAGCAAATACCCGAGGCCAGCCTGTGGCGGCACAAGGGGATTAACAAGTCGATGAAAGCCGCGGTCGCCTGCAGTGGCAATCCACCTGAAGATATTTACCAGGCACTGCTGATTGCAAATGCGATCAACCTGCTGAGTTTTGATATTGAGCAGCAGGAAAAGATTCGCGTCCCGGTTTCCGGCAACGTGGGATGGCTTGATTTTACGCATGGTCTCACCTTTGCCAATGCTGCCAGGCAGCAGTGCTCGCGCCACCCGGAATTGTGGCCGCAGGCGCTGCTGCAAATGGCATGTTTCAACGGTCGCAATGCCGGATTTACCACCCGTGAACTCTATCTGGAAAGCTGGAAAGCGGACGATCTCGAGGGCAGGTTAAATCAGCTACTGGAACGGGTATTGGATCACGGCCAGGCGGAACACATCGTCTCGGTGCATTTGCTGAAAACCGCGCTGGCAGTGCGAGATGAAATCAATAATCTTGAGCCCGAGGATGCCGAAATTCTGGTCGCGGGACTAACTCGTTTCTTTGAGTCACCACTTAAGCGTAGACAGGCCAGGCGGACCGCTTACCAGTCTCTGAAATTCGTTGCCAAAGAGTAAATTTGGAATTACGTAAATCGGCGTATTTCTATTCAGCTCGCAACACTTACCGGCACGATGGTTCCCGTGAGTGTGTCGGCAATGAAGCCCGCGTGATTAGAAACCCGGGCAAAACACTGGTAGCATTGGGCCGGTATATATAGCGTCTCCAGGAGTGAGCAACATGAGATCGTTAAAGCTGGTGCTGCAAATGACCACGGTCCTGGTTTTGTGTTTCCCCTTCATTAGCTCAGCTGATCAGACTGACCAACGCCTCGACGGACTTTTTCAGACCCTGCAAACCAGTCAGGACGCCGAGGTATTGTTGGAGGCCGAGGCCACCATATGGGAAATATGGTATGAAAGTGGCAAAGAAGCAATCGATAACCTGATGCTGGAGGCAGCACAGCTGGTTCGTGCTGGTGATCTTGCCGCTGCGGAAGCGGTTTATACAATGGTCATCGAGGAAGTGCCCGGTTTTTCAGAGGGCTGGAATCGGCGTGCCACGGTGCGTTTCTATCAGCGTGATTATGATGGTTCGCTCGAAGATATCGAGCAGACACTGAAACTCGAACCCCGGCATTTTGGTGCTTTCTGGGGACTGGGCATGATACTGGGTTCCCAGCAAGATTTTGAACGTGCGATTATCGCCTTCGAACGCCTTTTGGAAATCAAACCTAATGCGAACGATGCGCGTCCCCGCATCGAACTACTGAAACAGGAACTGGCGAAACAGGCTGTTTGACTGCCACCAAATCCGCTACCCGGTTTCACTGCCGCAAGCCTATCACGTAACATGGTTAAAACACGGTATCAGGCTGTCGAGGTTGAAGCCTCCTTTAAAATGACGTCGGTTTGCTGTCGGCACTAAATGAAACCTGGTGAAGCAGATGAGTAACGCACTGAAAGCAGTATTGTTTTCAGCTTTTGTTTTTCCTGGAAGTGGGCACCTTTATTTAAGGAAAACCGCTCAAGGTGGCCTGTTGGTCATTGTTTCAATTGCCTGTGTCACGATATTGCTGTCCATCGCCATGGAAAAGGCACAACAAATCAGCGATAAAATCCTGAGTGGTGAAATTCCGCTTGATGTAACTCGCATCACCGAAGAAATAACAAGCCACGCCGCGACGGGTGGAACCCAATGGGCCGACATTGCAACCTACCTGCTGTTGGTCTGCTGGCTGGTCGGTATTGTTGATTCTTTCCGCGTCGGTCGCTTGAAGGATAAAGCCGACAATTCTGTCGACAAGGAGATTTAATCCGTGAAGCAGTCGTCACGGCCTGCGGCCAGGTAATCGGGTATCCGGGGAAGTTAAAGGTGGGTTTTGTTTAACAGGCTCGCACCCTGTTCATCGATAATTTGTTGTGCCTTGGCGATGGAATGATCGATGGCGGCCTGCAATTCTGCGTTTTGATCGGCACGGATAAACTGGATCCGCTTGATTTCGCCGTTTACTTCGCCACTGATAAAACCTGCGCTACGGTACTTGCCATCTTCGTTGATGGGCGCGGCTTCGATCGAAAACCCCTTGTAGTCAATTGGCTTTGAAGGTTCTGGTTGCCCCGAGCCGGCAGCACCGCTGAAAACTGATTTGAAAAAGTTACCGAGCCCCATAGTGCTGTCTCTTAGTGCCTGCGGAAATCACATCATAACAAAGCTGAAAATTACTGCATGTTGCGGTCATGCCAGACCTTGTATACCTCGTCCGGCCACTTCGACTGAAAGAAAGCAATCACCGCAAGAACCTCCTGGTCCGAGAGCTTGTCGCCAAATGCAGGCATAACGCCACCCAGTTTGATGCCGCCCTCTTTAATGGATCGGGCAAGTTGCGGAATCGAATGGTGCCAGGCATGGGCGCTGCCATCCAGGGGTGGGGGTGGATAGTTTCCATTCGCGTCCGTTTTCTTCCACTCTTTGGTGCCTTCGGCGTTGACGCCATGACAGACGGCGCAGTTTTGTTGAAACAGTTTGGCACCGTAATCAACTACGTCCTGGTTGAACCAGCGTTCGGTGGCCGCGACGTTAAAACTGGCGAGACATAAAAGTGAAACAATTCCATATTTGAAAAGGTCCATTATCTGGTCCTGAATAAATCTGGTGGCAGTTTTACTCCTGTATCGACTACAGGGTCAACAGGATTCGAGTAGCATTCCCTGAATTGCGTTGACTCTGTATATACTACAGGGTTTAAAGTATTATTACCGTTTTAGCCTGGAGTTTTAGTCGATGTTGACACGCGGAAAACTCGCCACCCAGACGGGGTGTAATATTGAAACCATTCGATACTACGAAACCATTGGATTGATTCCGGCACCGGCGCGGACTGCTTCAGGTTACCGTAGTTACGGCGATGAACACCTGCGCCGCTTGAATTTCATTCAACGTGCCCGGTCGCTTGGCTTTTCGAGCGAGCAAACCCGCGGACTGCTCGATTTAACCGAAGCCGGGGGCAACAAGACTCGCGCCGATGTGAAGTCTCTGACCGAGGCGCATATCGATGAAATAAGCCAAAAAATCAAGGATTTACAAAAGATAAAGAAACGCCTGAGGCAGATTTCCTCGTTTTGTGACGGTTCGGCAAAAAGTGCCAGTACCTGCCCGATTCTGGAATCGCTTTTTGACGATAACTAGTCATTTAAAAACTATCAACTCGATGCACCCGGGTGGTGATCCTGCCGTCGGCGTAGAGATTGAGGTGGCGGTACCCGGGAGCCTCGTTATCGATCGCGAATTCCTTGCTGTCCGGCTTGAATTGAACACAGCTCGAGGGGGTCGACATCCATTCGACGCCACCAATTGACTGCCGTGTTTCCTGGTGCACGTGACCCCATAAGACGCCCCTGATATTGTCATGTCGAGCAATATTCTCTCTCAGTTGGTCACTGTCGTGCAGTCCCTTCTGGTCAATCCATAAACTGCCTGTATCCAGTGCCTGGTGGTGAAGACAGACCAGGGAATGCTTTTCAGAATGGGCTCGCAGGCAGTCGTGCAGGAATTCAAGCTGGGTCTCGGAGACACGTCCGTACACTTCACCCCTGATCGTGGAATCGAGCAATACAATTTGCCAGTCAGCGATCAGTACGTGCTTCGCCGAATGAATCTTTTGGCCAATGAATCGTTCCTGTAAGATCTCGATATCATCGTGATTACCCGGCAACCAGAAAGTCGCAACACTCATGGCGTCAATTTTTTGTGCCAGGTAGTCATAGGATTCGGTGCTGCCGTCCTGTGAAAGATCACCGGTGGCAAGCAATAAATCCAGATGTCCACTATTTTCGATGACGGCCTTGCTGACCGCCTCGAAACTGTGCCGGGTATTCACGCCCTGCAGGCAGTTCTCAGCCTCCGCGAAAATATGACAATCCGTGATTTGCACCAGGCTGACAACCTCTGGTTCGACTGGCATGATTTGCTGTGGTTTCTCCATGACAGGTTTGCTCATAGTGAGACTATTTAAGCTCCGTTATTAAACACTTGCCAGTCCGCGATTTTTACTGGGCCTTAACCGATCACTGTGTATCGACCGTAAAGGGACTACCAATCGACGATAGCAACAAACGGTGTTAACGACAAACAAACCATCGCAATGTAAAAGCGTTCCCAATGTTTCCGGTTACTGGCATTATTGGCGAATAATGCAAACTACCGAAAAATTCAGATTCATACCCTACCGACGCCAGGATATCGTCGATATGTGCCTGCATGATAGCAAGCTGGAAACAGGCACCGATGATTTTCGGCAGCTCAGTTACATGCTGGACCAGGTATTTCATTTCGAATTTCACCAGGTCATCGAGGCGTTGAAGAATGCCTATGCGGATATTGACCCGGATGCCGATACCCGACGACCCGGATTCGATGCATCCGAAAATACCCCGCCCTTTGTTTCGTTGCTGGATGGACTGCTCGAAAAAGCCAACTACGAACGCGTAACTGAATCGGATTTAAACCGGGCGCTTTCCGAGTCGTCGTTGTTCAAGATTCGTTTGCATGTTGATTTCGATGATTTTTCCGAAGTGTCGCTATTTGCGCGCGGTCAATCGATCAGGACCGAGACGATTTCTTCGTGGTTTGGTTTGCGCAGCAACACAATCGAGTTCATCAACTATGATCGGGTCGTGGTTTACCTGCGAATTCGGGATGATTTTGAGCATTCGAATCTGGATTCAGATCTTTGTCGTGCCGGCGCAACCCTGCTCAAGTTGTTCCGCAACGTGCCGCGGGCGGACCTTGAAATGTTATTTCCGAATACCCGTGTGCGCATGCGCTTGATGGACAAGTTGTTGATCGGTATCCCGGCGGTCGTCAGTGGTGGTATCGTTCTGACTACCAAGCTCGGTGCGTCACTGGTGTTGCTGGGTTCGCTGTTCGGTTACTGGATGGGTGTCAGCAGCCAACCGGTCGAATTAAACCAGGCTGCAGTCGTAGCCCTGTTGGCGGGTGCCGCCGCACTGGGGGGTTACCTTTGGAAGCAGTTCAACAATTTCAAGAACCGGAAGCTTCGTTTCATGCAGGCGTTAACACAAAATTTGTATTTTAAAAACCTGGATAACAACGCGGGCGTGTTTCACCGCTTAGCGAACGATGCCGAGGAGGAGGAGTCCAAGGAAGCCATATTGGCGTATTACTTCCTGTTGGTTAGTTCTGAACCGTTAACCCGGTCGGAACTTGATCGCGAGATAGAGCGCTGGTTTGATTCCCGGTGGAACTGCGAGCTTGATTTTGAGATCGACGATGCGCTGCATAAGTTGCTTACCCTGGGCCTGGTCGAGAGATCTGGGGACAGGCTTACAGCCGTGTCGATAGAAACTGGTATACGGATCCTGGACCAGCGCTGGGATAATTATTTCGTACCGGCAAACTGATTTAGGCTAACATTGTCGTGACTGAATTCTGGATAAAGTTCTGTGTATCTCCTGATCGCCGCTAACGGCAAACTCTCGCTGGAAGACAGCGACAATATGCGTGCTTTTTCTATTGTCGAGGAAGAGAGCGGTTTAGCTGCGACGCGACTTTCTGCCATCGCGACACCGGCCGAGGAACAACATCACTGGCTCGATGCAAACGCCGTGGTAAAGCTTTCAGGACGCATGGATGATCAGCAATGGGTTGCCGGGTTCTGGGATATGCTCGCCAGGGTGGAAGCCTACGGCTATTCAGATATGAAAAAGAAACGAGTCAAGGCTCACGTGGACCTGGCCTGATGTTAAGGCCGATCTGCTTTTTACTGGTTGCCTTTTGTCTAACGGGTTGTGCCAGTCTCGTCAGTTCCGCCACCTCGAGGATGGCGGACAACATCACGCTCGCGATCCAGAACCAGGACGATCCCGCGACCGTGCGCGATGGAGCGCCAGCTTACCTGTTGATGATCGATGGCCTGGTCGAGGGGGATCCGGAAAGCACGGACCTGCTGCTGGCCGGGTCCAAACTCTACGGGTCCTATAGCACCGCCTTTGTCGATGACGAACCGCGCGCGCAACGCCTTGCCGACAAGTCGCTGTCGTATGCACGTCGGGCTCTATGTCTCGAAGCCCGCGAAATCTGCGAAGCCACTGCAAGCAAGCTGGATCAGTTTCAAGTCAGCCTGGCTGGGACGGGGAAAGGGGAACTCAAAACCCTTTACGGTTTTGCAGTCGCCTGGGCGAACTGGATTCAAACCAATTCCGCGGACTGGAATGCCGTGGCCGACCTGGCAAAGGTTACCGCACTGTTTGAACATTGCCTGACCATCGACGAGCGCTACGATGACGGGGGAGCGCATCTCTACCTGGGGGTAATCAAGTCGCTACGACCTGCGGCACTTGGTGGTGAACCCGAAATTGCCCGTGAGCATTTCGAAACTGCCATCGAATTTTCCGCGGAACAGAACCTGATGGCCAAGGTATTGATGGCAAAGCATTACGCCAGGAACGTTTTTGACCAGGAATTGCATGATTCGCTGTTGACTTCAGTACTGGCCGAAAATGTCGATTACCGTGGCTATGTACTGGCCAATTCCCTGGCAAAAGTAGAGGCCGAACGGCTACTTGCGGAATCCGGGGACTTTTTCTAAACGAAACTATTCGGACCAACCCGGCTCAAATTGTCGATATGGAACCTGATAAATGAACACACCAGCTAAAATTGCGAGCCTGACGCTGTTGCTGATTTTTTTCAGTGTTAGCGCTGATGCAAAGCGACTCAAAATTGCAACCCTGGCACCCGCTGGTACAACCTGGATGAAGGAAATGAAAGCCGGTGCCAATCTTATTGCAGAGCGCACCGGGGGCCGGATCAAATTGAAGTTTTACCCGGGCGGCGTAATGGGAAACGACCAGAGCGTGCATCGCAAGATCAAGATCGGGCAGTTACATGGCGGTGCGTTTACGCCGAGCGGTTTGGCGCAGGTGGACAGCAGCATACAGGCGTTGAGTCTGCCGATGATGTTCGAGTCGTTCGACGAAATTGACTACGTGCGTGCAAGAATGGACCCGGTAATGAAACAGCAAATGGAGGCAAAAGGTTTTGTATTGCTCGGAATCTCCGAGGGCGGGTTCATCAGAATCCTGTCCAAAAAGCCAATGCAGAACCTCGAAGCGATTCGTAACAGCAAGGTCTGGGTGCCGGCAGGTGACCGGGTCGGACAGATGGCGATGAGCGCGCTTGGTATCACGCCGATATCCCTGCCGATTTCCGATGTTTTTACCGGCCTGCAGACCGGGTTAATCGAAACGGTTACGGTAAATCCGACCGCGGCGATTGCGTTTCAATGGCACACCAGTACCTCCTATATGACCGAGGTGCCCATTACCTACCTGATCGGTGTAATAGCGGTACAGAAAAAGGCCTTCGATAAACTCACCCCCGGTGATCAGCAGATTGTGCGCGAAGAGATCGGCAAGGTTTTCAAACGCCTCGACAAGATCAATCGCAGCGATAACCAGGCGGCAAAGACCGCATTGCAAAACCAGGGTATTACCTTCGTCACCCCCGACCCGGGTGAAGTCGAACGCTGGCGCAGCATATCGAATCAGTCCATCGAAGAAATGGTCAAATCCGGAGTAGTTTCCAGTGAAATTGTCGACCAGGTCAGGGAACACTTACAAAGCTTTCGCGACAGCAAGTAATTGATGCAACCCTGGATATATCGGCTTCATCGTGCGGAGGATGCCTTGCTGGTCGTCCTGTTGAGCACGATGATTGTGCTGGCCGGAACACAGATTATATTACGTAATTTTTTCGATTCCGGATTTGTCTGGATCGATCCGATACTGCGGGTTTTGGTACTCTGGCTGGGGTTACTCGGTGCCACGGTCGCCACCCGAAACAATAAACATATCCGTATCGATCTGCTGTCGAAGTTATTCGATCGCAATACCCATCGATTGATTCAGTCACTGGTAGGACAGGTCAGCGCCTGGACCTGCATCGTAATCGCCTGGTATGGACTGAACTGGGTCAGGATGGATTATGCCGATGGCCTGGACTCTTTGATGGGAATACCCGCCTGGATGCTGGAAGTTATCGTCCCCGCCGCGTTTGCATTGATCGGCTTGCGTTATTTTATAAAATCAGCCGGCTGGGCGCGGTTATACGTTCTCCATTTAAAGGCTGCCCGGAGACAGGCAAAGTGAGCTTCGCGGCGCCAATTTTACTGTTGCTGGCAATTCTGCGCACGCCGCTTTTCGTCGTCATCGGCCTCAGTGCAATGCTTGGATTCCATAGCCTTGGTGTCGATTTATCGGTAATCAGCATCGAGGTTTATCGCCTCGCCGAAATGCCCGTGCTGCTGGCGATCCCATTATTTACTTTTGCCGGGTACTTACTCGGTGAGAGTAACGCGTCTACCCGCCTGGTCAACCTGACCAACAGTCTGCTGGGCTGGATGCCTGGCGGTCTCGCCATCGTGGCGATTTTCGCCTGTGCCCTGTTTACCGCTTTTACCGGTGCTTCGGGTATCACCATAGTGGCACTGGGTGGATTGCTATACCCGGCGTTGAAACAGGCCGGGTACCTTGATAATTTCAACCTGGGGCTATTGACCAGCTCCGGTAGCCTGGGGCTCCTGTTTGCGCCCTCGCTGCCGTTGATCCTGTATGGCGTCGTCGCACAGCAGATGGACCTGGATCAGGCGGTCAGCATCACCGACCTGTTCCTGGCCGGGGTCTTCCCTGGCTTGCTGATGCTGCTGATGTTGTCGCTCTACTCGATGATGCAGCCCCGTGATCGAAGTCGACGTGAACCCTTTAATCGACAGGCTGCGATCGCGGCAGTTGTCGAAGCGAAATGGGAAATTCCACTGCCGTTGCTGGTGCTGGGTGGAATTTACGGCGGTTATTTTGCAGTCTCGGAGGCCGCGGCGGTCACCGCCGTTTATGTCCTGATCGTAGAAGTATTTATTATCCGCGAAATAAAAATCTCCGGGTTACCAGCAATCATGCGCGAATCGATGATGCTGGTCGGTGGCATCATGATTATTGTCGGCGTGTCACTGGCCTCGACCAATTACCTCATCGATGCTGAAATTCCGACCCGACTGTTTGCCTTCATCCAGTCACATATCGATGAAAAGCTGACCTTCCTGATACTGCTGAACCTGTTTCTATTGGCGCTGGGCATGATGCTCGATATTTTCTCGGCGATCGTGATAATCGTGCCGATCATTCTGCCAATCGCGGTCGGTTACGGCATCCACCCGGTCCACCTGGGCATCATCTTTCTTGCCAATATGCAATTGGGTTATTTCACGCCACCCGTGGGCATGAACCTGTTCATCGCCAGCTACCGCTTCAATAAGCCGGTAATGACCCTGTATGTCGCCACCATCCCTTTTTTCGTGGTGCTGCTGATAGCGGTGTTAATCATTACCTACTGGCCGACCCTGAGCCTGGTATTGTTAACCGACTAGGTTCGCGAATCTGCCTTTGGGGCAGCCATCGCGTAGTATTAAGTTTTACGGGCGGAAATATCTGAAGCAGTTCGGTTTAATGATTTCCCATCCCCGATCCAGTATGTCGAGGATTGCCTGGTCAAGCGGTGCATGATTGCAGGCCGCCATGTTTTGCCTCAGATGCTCGACCTTGCTGGCGCCGAGTATGATGCCGTCACCCAGTTCGTCGTCGAGCAGGGAATGATGAACCAACCAGCTCAAGGCGACCTCGACGGGTTTTAAATCAAACTCCTGGCAGGCCGTTTGCAGCTCCTGTAATACATTAAAGTAATCCTGCTTCCAGTAACGGTCTAGATAACCGCGCTCGACATTGAACCTGCCGCTATCGGGGATGTCGTCCATAGACGGATGTTTGCCTGTCAGCATACCCCCGGCCAGTGGGTTATAAGCATTGAAGCGAATGCCATAGTTGCGCAGGCATGGAAACAGTTCACGCTCCACGTCCCGCGTCAGGGCGTTGTACATCCCCTGGTAAACGGTCGGTTCCATCCAGCCGTTGCGACGACAGGTTTCTACCACTTCGGCAACCTGCCAGGACGCGTAGTTGCTCAAACCGAAGTGACTGAATTTACGCTGTTGAAAGAGTTCGAAGCAGGATTCCAGTGTCTGCGCGACCGGTGTCTCAAGATCGGGAGAATGCAGGTAGAGCAGGTCGACCCGGTCGGTACCGAGTCGCTGCAGGATCTCCGCCATCTGCTTTTTGACCGAGGCAGGCTTTAGCCCATCGTCATTCCACGGGTTTACCTTGGACGCAATGTAGAGCTTGTCGCGCTCTGCAGGCGGTAGCAGTCGGCCGAGCATTTCCTCGGTGCGGCCCTCACAGTAAATGTGGGCGGTATCGATTTCGTAATTTTCTGCATTGGTAAATTCTGCCAGCATGGTTTCCGCAGTGTGCTGGTCAACCTGGTCGCCAAAGGTCATGCTGCCTAGAATTTGTTTCATAATAAATTACCTGTCACTAAAGATCCGAGCGGTGGCTAGTTCGAGGCATAACCACCGTCGACCATGTAAATACCCCCGGTACAGTAAGAGGAAGCCGCGGAAGCAAGGTAAACGGCGAGCCCCGCTATGTCATCTGGCTCGCCAATGCGGCCGAGTGGGATACGTTTAATGAACCGGTCGTGCGAATGCTTGTCATTCCATAACGCCTCGCTGAACTTGGTTTTTATCAATCCGGGACAAATTGCATTGACACGGATACTGTCGGCGCCCCAGTCCTGTGCCATCGCTTTGGTCAGGTTGATGATTGCGGCCTTGCTAACGCTGTAGATGCCGATACCAGCCTCGGGGGTTAGTCCGCCGATTGAACTGATATGGATGATCGAACCACCTCCCCTCTGTTTCATGATCGGGTAGGCTCTTTTACACAGCTCAAATGGTCCTTTTAAATTGACGTCGATAATTTTGTCAAAAGCGCTTTCATCGGTATCTTGCAACGGGCCGAACACCGGGTTGGCGGCAGCGTTGTTGATTATGATGTCCAGGCCGCCGTAAATCTTGACGGTCTTGTCGACCAGTGAATGGATGTCGTTGATATTGCCCATATTGGCAGCGATACCGGTCGCTTCGAGGCCGTCTGTCTTGAAGGAGTCGGCAACCTCGTCAACAGCCTCCTGCTTACGGCTGCTAACGACAACACGGGCACCAAAACCTGCCAGCGCATATGCCATGGCCTCGCCGATGCCCTTGCTGGCGCCGGTGACCAGCGCTACTTTGTTATCGAGTTGAAACATCGATCCGAATTGTTGCTTGATAGACATTCTAGATCCCGGATTGAATTTCAGACGAACGGCGAGTTTATCATGGCAACAGCGAAATTCACTTGTTGCCCGTTTGCGTCAGACCGGGTTTGATCAACCCGGGTGAGTGGTTACGCGTCGAACGAACCTTTCAGCAGCAGGCTTTTTATCGTGGTCGTATAGCTCGATCGGGTATCGTCGCCATCGATTGAGAGCCAGATGGCAATGACCTGCTGTGGATCTTGTAGGTCGTGGATTAAACTGAAGTCGCCTGACTCATCCAGAAGCCAGACGTTGTTCTCGAAAATAAGTTCGGATTGAGGATGCTGGCGCTGCCGCCCCAGCAAACTCTCGTCCTGGACGGCGTTGAGGAAGTAAATCTTTTCTACACCGGTTCCTTCTGGCGCCAGGTCGAATAGCTTCCGGATCCATTTTGCGCTGAACAATCTCTGAAATGCGTTCAGGGTCTTGTCACCAGAAATGACCAGTCCGATCTTTAGTGAAAAGTCGTCGCTTCCCTTTTGCCCCTGGGTGGAGGGCAGGTCTAGCAGGTTGCTGAGATTTCCGCTCACCTCTACCCGGGTCACTGTCTTCGGGCTATCGAACGGATAGATGATCGGGCTTGCCGACTGGTCGACCTTTACCGCCATTCCCTGCCGGGAGAAATTGACTTCGTTGGCTTCGAGGCGACTGTATTTCAGAAGTTGCCAGTCGCTCCCGTACTGCACAGGTAGGGCGATTGCGCCGGCAAGAACAAGCGTATTCAGTTTCATCTTCGGGCTCGTCAGAGTTTAAGCATCCAATAAATACGCTATGAAAACGAAATCGGATCAGCCCGCGCGCAAGTAGCCAGATTATTTAATCCACCAGTTTGTCGGCGCGTACCGGGTTCTCGTCGTGGGCTTCGGTGATCTTGCCGTACAGGTCTTTGACCCGCTCCCTGCTGCCGATCATGCCCGGCTTTTCACTGAAAGACATGATCAGTAACAGGCGATCGGTGTCGCCGCTGTTTACGGTGACCTGGTGCAGCGAAAAACGGCCGAGGAAAAACTGCAGGTCGCCGGCATTCAACTGGAGCCGCTTGACCCGGCTGCGATCACCGTCAAGCACCTGTTTAACCTCGTCATAGCATTCGTCCTGCGCGCTGCGCAAATCTGGAACATACTCGAAATGCCCGCCGCTCTCGGCCGGCTGGAGTAGCATCGTAATGGTGAATTCATTGGTGTCGAAGTGCCAGTTGAATTGTTGTCCGGGCTTGCCGACATTAACAATCATGTTTGAGACCGGGTCTTCGTAAATGAATAATTCTTTCTTGCCGAGGCACTCGGCGAGAAACTGTTTTAACGGTTCCCAGTAGTAGAGCCGATGCGCTGCAGTGTCATCGCCAAACAGGTCGGCAGTAATGAAACCGTTAGTGCGTGGAATAAAAATATTAAGCGGGTGGTCTCCCGGAAACCCGGGATTGCCATCGTTAAGATAAACGTTGCACTGTTTGCGCTCCGAGTAATAAGTCTGCGATTTACGTTTGTCGGCCTCGGCAAGTAAAGTATTCAGACCAGCAGCACTGAAAAAATCGCGGATAACCGCGCAGCCATCGTCGTCGAGGCTGGCCTTTACCTGTTCTATTATCTCACGCCGCCCGGGATGTTGCAGTTCATCGATGGGATAGCGCGCGTGATTGATGATTTCGGGGCAGGCGAGATTTTGTGACATAGCTGATTTCTCCACAGCTGGAGTTTAGCGTAACTGGCTATCCTTGCTGGCCCTGCGATTGACGCTGCCCTGGGTTTCCTGCAGCTGGTCAAGTTCCTGTTGACAGGTAATACACAGGCGTACCCCGGTGATAGCCTTGCGGCGTGCCTCGGGAATTTCGACGCCGCATTCCTCGCAATGGGTCAGGCTCTCGCCTTTCGGTAAACGGCTGCGCGCCAGTTCGACCGCATCTTCGACACTGGCATCGATCTGATCCTGCACCGCACCGTCGCGCGCCCAGCCTGTTGCCATGGATTATTCCTGCTTCACCAAAGATCAATATTTTGCACCTGTCGACGGCCGTGATCAATCGGGTTCTGCAATTTCGAGCGGCGCATTACGGGCCTCGATATCGGCCGCGGCAGCGAACAAGGTGTCTTCACGAAAGCGTGCCGCGACCAGTTGCACACCCATCGGGGCTGAAGCGTTATTGCCGGTGGCTACCGATATCCCCGGCATACCCATCAGTGGCAGCGCAATTTGCGTCATTTGCGCCTCGAGTACGCGCCGAAAAGACGCGGGTGATTCAACGTCCAGCATATCGGGGAAAGGTGGCTCCGCTGAAACCGGGCATAGCAGGACCGGGCGCTTCGACAGGAACAGCTGCCACTCACGCGCAAGCGTTATTCTTCGCTGCAACGCTTGCATCAGGCTTTCAAGCGTGGGAGTCGGACAGTTTTCGCGCAATTGCGCGTATACGAAATTGGCGTCGGGATCATCTTCCTGTTTGACTGCCATACCACCGTTGTAATGATATTCCGACATCCATAACAACAGTTGTAATTGCATCGCCTCGCGCATCGGCGGGGTGTCGACTTCGGTCACTTCCCAACCCGCATCCGCAAGCTGTGTTGCGGCCTCGCGCAATGCATTTTCGACTTCAGCGGTAACTTCAAGACCGTCAGGCGAGATGCACAAGGCTACCCGTTTCGGTGCCGGCGCCTGTTCGATCGGTGCTGGCACCCACCAGGGATCGAGCTCGCTGGCCGCCGACATGGCTTCTAGAGCGAGCCTCAGATCTTTTATGCTGCGTGCAATGGGTCCCGACACCGCGGTTAATTGTGCGCCGATATGTCGATCCGGCAGCGACAGGTTGACCGCCGGAACTCTACCCAGGCTCGGGCGAATACCGTGTAGTCCACAGGCATAAGCGGGATAACGGATCGAACCGGCGATATCGGTGCCGTGCCCGATGGCACAGATGCCGGACGCAACAGCAGCCGCAGCGCCACCCGAAGACCCGCCGGGCGTCAGTTTCGTGTTACGCGGATTCAGGGTATGCCCGTGCAGTGAATTGCGGGTAAACCAGCGCATCGAAAAAGCCGGGGTATTGGTCCTGCCGACAATAATGGCGCCAGCCCTGATCAGGTTCGTTACCACCGGGCTGTCCTGCTCCACAAAGTGATCCTGCTGAATGCGTATGCCGTTGGTGTTGGCAAATCCCTGCTGATCGATATTGACCTTTATCGTTACCGGCACCCCGGCCAGTTTTCCGGGTGACCAGCCATCGGCGATGGCGTTGTCGAGGTCGCGTGCCGAGGCGAGTGCGGCCTCGGGCATCTGCTGCACCACGGCGTTAATAGCTGGATTTACCGCCTGCAGCCGCTGCAGGCTGTGCTCGGTAACCTCGGTCGCTGAAATTTCGCGATTGGCAACCCGGGTTGCAATTTCAGCTGCGTCTAAGCGCCATAGTTCGGTCATCGATCATCCCCGGTTGCAAGTCGAAATAGTATAAAGCAGTTAATATTTGCAAGTGCCTATATTATGCTTGGTGTTGCCATGCATCGAAACCCGCGCACCAATGCACCGCTCGCGACCGTACTCGAGGAATTGCAGTCTGCGGCCGCATTGCCATTCGATCAAGCGCACCCGATACCGCCGTCGGTTAATCATTCGCTCGAGTTTCTTGATTTCGAACGTGAGGCTGTTTTCCAGCAGGAATGGATTTGTGTCGGTCGGGAAGATGAAATACCTGCTAGTGGCGATTTCCTGACCCACCAGATTGCCGAGGTGCCGGTACTCATCGTGCGCCAGCCGGATGCGGAGATCAAGGCTTTCGTTAATGCCTGCGCGCACCGTTTCGCGTGCCTGGTGCCGGATGACAAGGGTTCGGGAAAACGCTTTACCTGTCGCTACCACGCCTGGACTTACGATACTTCGGGCCAGTTGATACGAGCGCCTTACATGGAAATGAAAGACGGATTTGATGTAACCCGGCATCGGCTCTGTCCCCTGCGGCTGGGTACCTGGGAGGGTTTTATCTATGTCACGCTGGCGGAAAACCCTTCAGCCCAGCTTGATGAATCGCTGGCACCGCTGCGTGAGCAGGTGGTTGGACGCTACGACATGGCCTGTTACCAGACCGTGCTGCGCGAAAGCATGGAATGGAACGCCAACTGGAAAAACCTGATCGAAAATTTCACCGAGAGCTACCACGTGCCGATCGCCCATGGCAAAACTTTCGCCCAACATAACAAGCCGCCGCAGGACTATGTCTGTGGCGAAGACAGTATCCATTACTGCTACCACCGTGCGCCCCAGGCGGCAGAAACCGGGCTCGGTGCTGCGCATCCAAAGAACGACCGGCTCGAGGATGAGTGGCGCCGTATGATGATCGATTTCTGCGTGTTTCCGAATCACCTGGTGACGCTGATGCCGGATTATCTCTGGTATATATCGGTGCAGCCGCTAGGGGTTGACCAAATGTACGCGACCTGGGGCCTGGCGGTGCCGCCGGAAGTTCTGGCCGACGTCAGCGAGGCAGATTTCGATGACTGGCTTGCCCAGTTCAAGCATTACATGGAGGTTGCTAATGGTGAAGATAAAACCTTGGTAGAAGCCCTGCACCGTGGCAGCGCTGCGCCGCTTTTACCTGCCGGCGCTTATCACCCGATCGAACGTAACCTGTGGCAATTTACGCGCTACCTGGCCGGAAGGTGCAAACCATGACCCGAACATCGCTTGCCTTGCCTGAAGTTGCATTAAATCCGGACGAGCGGAAACTCACGGTCACCTGGGATGATGGCGCGGCGAATAGTTTTCACTATGTCTGGTTACGACATAGTGCGCGTTGCTCAGATGGAATGCCGGACGATACCAGCGTCAAGATCGATCTGCTGCCGGATGATCCTGAGTCATTGGCGATTGCCGACTACGCGATCGAAGGTGAAATGCTGGTGATTTACTGGCATGACGGCGTACTTCAAACCCGGCATAACCTCGAGTCCCTGCGCCAATCAGCCTACGACGATGGCGCTCGTAAGCGGCGCAAACATCAACCGGTGTTGTGGAATCGCGATTCAGCCACCGATATTCCTGTTTTCAATTACGCCCAAACTCAATCGGAAAACGATCAACTCGACCTGTTGTTGGCGGTACGTGATTATGGTGTCGCGAAGATACAGGGAGTACCGACCGAACCCGGCAGCATCGCCCGGGTTGCAGCCGGTTTTGGGCCGTTGCATGTCAACAATTACGGCAGGATCTTTGACGTGAAGTCAGATGCCAATCGAAACCTGGGTTCGAATACCGGACACTACCTGCCGCCACATACCGACGAGAGCTATCGGCACGATGCACCGGGTATCTCTTTCTTTCATTGCCTGGTTGCATCCGATGAGGGCGGCGAGTCGACACTCGTGGACGGTTTCAAGGCGGCAAAGGTATTGCGCCAGGCAGACTTCGATTCGTTCGAGGTCTTGACCAGGGTACCGGTTTTCTTTCAGCGTTATGCGCCGCCGCTTGACGATATGCGTAGCCATACGCGGATGCTTGTCACCGATATCGATGGTGACGTGGTTGGCGTGCGCTGGACCGACCGCACCCTGCCGCCGCAGGATTTGCCGGCGGCGACCATTGAACCGGTTTATAAGGCGATTCGAAAACTGTGGAAAATTATCAACTCGGAAGACATGCAACATTGTTATCGCATGAATCAGGGGGACCTGCATGTATTTGACAATCACCGAGTATTGCATGGCAGGCGGGCATTTGATCCACAGGCAGGCGCGCGGCATTTACAACAGTGTTCGGTGAATCGAGACGAGTTTCACAATAGCCTGCGAATCCTCGCTGCCAGGCTTGAACATCCAGCTGCTGACGTGGTAATGGCCGGTGGCGCAGTCGGTTGAGAATCTAGCGTCTGACCTGGCAGGTAATTTCGACTTTGCTGTCACCAAACAGGCGTTTGGATTCGGTCGTGGTACGCGCCGGGTAGGCATCACCGTCGAAAAAATCCCTGTAGGCGGTATCCATCGCGTCGAAATCATCAAGATCGGCCAGGTGGACTTCGACTTTGACGATCTGATTTTTAGAGAGACTTAACTCGTCGAGAATGCTGCCGATCGCGGCCCATATGGTACGGGTTTCAGCCGCCACATCACCCAGTACCTTAAGGCCGGCCGGAAAGTCTGCAGCGACCAGCCCCGAGAGGAAGGCGTATTGATCATCCAGAACCACCTGGCTGAAAGGTGCACTTGATTCCGGAACGGCTTTTGGCTGGACGCGGGTTAAAATAACAGGTGCCGGATTTTCAGCCGACCATATTGGCGCCGATAATTAACAGGACACCCAAAATTACGAAAGCGACGAAAGTATAAACCAGGTGTTTCGTAGTGGTTTTATCATCTTGATTTGGATTCATCTATTATTCCCCCTCCAGGATTGAATCAAGTACTATATAGTGCCGAACCTGGAGCAAAATTGCCACCGCGCATGACCGATCAATTCTATGAAACGCTGGTGCTGGAATACCCGGTCGTCCACGTCCTGAAAATCACGCTGAACCGACCCGAAGTCGCCAATGCGTTTAATACACAGATGGCAACCGACCTGATGCACTGCTTTGAAACCCTGGCACTGGAGCCCGGCGACAATCGCTGTGTTATTTTAACCGGAGCCGGCGACAGGGCATTTTGTGCGGGTGGCGATCTGAAACAACGCGATGGTATGACGAACGAAGCCTGGCTCGAACAACATCTCGTTTACGAGCGTATGATACGCGCTATCATCGATTGTCCACTGCCGTTGATTGCCGCGGTTAATGGCGCCGCTTTTGGGGGTGGTTGTGAGCTCGCGGCAGCGGTCGATTTTGTCTATGCCTCTGAAAATGCTCGCTTCGCGATGACCGAAACCAGTCTTGGAATAATCCCAGGGGCTGGCGGTACCCAAACCCTGGCAAGAGCGCTGGGTGAGCGTCGCGCCAAGGAACTGATATTATCGGCAAGGCGTTTCGATGCAGAGGAGGCCCGGCGCTGGGGACTCGTCAATGAAGTGTTTGCGCCTGGTAGCTTGCTGGATGAAACCCTGGAGGTTGCTTCGCGCATTGCGGCCAATGCACCGATCGCGGTGCGCCAGGCGAAACAGGCGATTCATGGTGGCTTGCAGATGTCGCTGACCGAAGGGCTTGTGTTCGAGATTGAGGCCTATAACCGCACGGTACCAACCGACGATCGGCGCGAAGGGGTTAAAGCTTTCAATGAAAAGCGAGCGCCTAAATTTAAGGGGAAATAAGATTCATGTCTGACGAAGTAATACTAACCTGTGCCGTTAGTGGCGGACACAATAACCAGGGCAAGCACCCAAACTATCCGATTGCACCCGAACATATCGCGAGCGACTGTATCGAAGCTGCGAAGGCGGGTGCGGCAATTGTTCACATTCATGTGCGCGATCCTGAAACCGGAATGCGTTCCGGGGATCCAGCATTGTTTCGCGAGGTGGTCGAACGTATCCGTGATTCTGGTAGCGACGTATTGATCAATCTCACCACCAGCGAAGGGGCGCGCTTTGCACCGGGTGAGGAGGACGCCGCTGTCGGAGGCCCCGGGACAACCCTGGTGCAACCGCTTGAGCGCCTGCATCACGTCGAGGAGTTGCGACCCGATATCTGTACCCTCGACGTGGGCACCTTCAATTTCGGTGAAACCATCTTCGTTAATACGCCTTCGCATTTACGCATCATGGCGCAGCGTATTCGTGAACTTGGCGTAAAGCCCGAGCTCGAAGTGTTTGAACCCGGGCATATCATGTTTGCGCATAAACTGATCGAAGAAGGCCTGCTCGATGGCGCGCCGATGTTCCAGCTTTGCCTCGGCATACCGCATGCTTCACCGGCGACACCCGAGATTCTCAGTGTCATGAAAGGATTGTTACCCGAGGACGCAAACTGGAGTGCCTTCGGCATTTCACGCATGGAATTTTCAATCGTGGCCCAGGCCGCGAGCCAGGGTGGCAACTGTCGCGTCGGGCTGGAGGATAATCTTTATCTCGACAAGGGTGAGTTTGCGACCAACCTGAAGCTGGTCGAGCGCGCGGTGCGTATCATCGGCGAGCTCGGTCGCGAACTGGCGACGCCACAGCAGGCCGCTGAGCGCCTGGGGATAGAACGTTAGTCGTGGCAAGGCTGTACCTGATCCGACACGCGCAGTCGGCGAACAACGAAATCTGGGACGGCAGCGACCATATGGCCGGACGCAAGCCCGATCCCGAAATTACAACCATTGGTCATCGCCAGGCCGAGACGCTTGCCGGGCACCTGGCCCACCCACAGGCAGAACCGCGTCAGCATCCCTTCGGCCAGGCAGAAGAATTTCATTTTGGCTTGACCCACGTTTACTGCAGCCTGATGACGCGCTCGATTCTTACCGCCGAATACATTGCCGCAGCCTGTGAACTCGAGTTGCACGCACTTTCCGATATTTTTGAAAAATTCGGCATTTACGATGTCGACGGCGATGGTAATCTGCAGGGTTTACCCGGCCCCGGTCGGGATTATTTCGAGCAGCGATTCCCGCGACTCGGGCTTCCCGAAGAATTTAACGATGAGGGTTGGTGGAGCCGACCGGTCGAAAACGAGGCTGCCTTTATCGCACGTATGCAAAAGGTGGTAAACGAATTCAGGCAACGACTGGATCAGAGCGATGAATCCATTGCGCTGGTGGCGCACGGAGATTTTATCGATCAATTCGTCAATGAACTCATGGGCGTGGTAAGACACCAGCCCAACTATGATAATCACTGGGTTGCCAACTGGGCCTTTCACAACACCTCGATTTCGCGCATCGACTTTGTCAACGGCTCGCATAACGTCGTCTACATGAATAGAATCGATCATCTGCCGAACGAACTGGTGACCTGGTAATGACATACGCGCTCGCGCCTGAGCAAATCGATCAATATCAACGCGACGGTTTTCTGTTTCCGCTGGATGTTTTCGATAATAACCGGGTAGTGAATATCCTCGAGCAACTCGAGCATACCCGTACGGTGGCGCGAGAGCAGGGACTCGAATCCGAACTGACCCAGTTACTGCGTACCAACACGCATTACATACTTCCCTTTGTGAGCGAGATGGTAAGGGCACCGCAACTGCTCGACCGAGTTGAATCAATCCTCGGCCCGAATATCCTGCTATGGAGCGCAGAGTTTTTTATCAAGGACGCTCATACGGACAAGATCGTCAGTTGGCACCAGGACCTGACCTACTGGGGGCTCGGTGAAACCAACCAGGAAATGACCGCATGGTTGGCCCTTTCTGACGTCAACGTCGTGTCGGGGTGCATGCGTTTTGTTGCGGGTTCGCACCATCAGCAAATCGTGCCGCATCGGGATACCTTCGATGCTGCTAACCTGTTGTCGCGCGGTCAGGAAGTTGCGGTGGACGTTGCGGAAGACGATGCGGTGGACGTTATTCTGGACCCGGGACAGGTTTCGTTTCACCACGGGCGGATGTTTCACGCTTCGGGACCGAATCGCAGCGCCCGGGATCGCATCGGCCTGGCATTTCGATTTATAACCCCGGAAGTAAAACAGTTAGTCGCTAAGCGCGATTACGCGATGTTGGTTCGAGGTATTGACCAGGGTAAAAACTGGATTCATGTCGCACCACCCACGCGCCTGTTCGATCCAGCCGAGCTCAAGCTCCACGCCCGCATCAGGCAGGACCAGTCCGCCGCACTCGCCGAGGGCGCAGAACAGGAAATGTACACGGCCTACTAGCGCCGGCGATTGCCTACATATCCATTGCCTCGGCAATCTCGACTGAACCCTCTGCTTTCAATATCGGGCAGCCTTTAGCCAGGTTTGTTGCCTGCTCGATGCTGTCGGCATTGATCAGGCTGTAACCACTCAGGGGATTCGACCCCCCGTCGCAGGTGACCGAACCGTCGCTATTGACTGTTGATGACGGACCCAGGGGGTTGCCACCATCGACAACCGCTGCACCGAGATTCTCAAACCAGGCCATCCATTCGGCCATAACCTGCGCGCCTTCTTCCTCGGTTTCCGGCATCTTGCCGCCGTGATAGGCGAAAATGAATTTGGGCATTGTCTTGTCCTCACTGCTGTTTTGCTGTTCGGACGGATCAGGATACGTAAACAGCGCCTGAAATTCGACTCCAATTTGCTAAGGATTACAGGTCATGCCGAATGGCATCATGACCGGGATCAGGTAGGTGCACGATGGGAAAGTCTGGGTAACTCCTACCGCGTTTGACTCAGCCAGGTAGTGCGCCTGTGGTGATGTACCTGTTAGCTCGCTATCTAACGATCAGGCAACTGGTCTCGGCATTGTCAGCAACTTTACGCGAGACGCTGCCTAAAATCGTGCCCTTCAGCTTGCCCAGACCCCGAGTTCCCATCGCGATCATGTCTGCTTCCGATCGCTCGGCAAAGCCAAGGATACTGGTTGCGGGATCACCGGTTCCGATCGCGGTTTCAACTGTCTTAGCTCCAACATTTTCCGCTGTTTCCCTGGCGCGTCTTAAGATTGATTCAGCGATCTTGCGCATGATTTCCTCGCGCGCATCGTTAAAGGATTCAATCTGATGGAATTCCAGTTCCGGAATTTCATCGATTTCAAAGGGTATTTGCATATCACGAATAACGTGAATGATGAGCATTTCAGCTTTGTGTAGAACGGCAAATTGAGCCGCCATTTCCAATGCACGGTTCGAAGCCTCCGACGCATCGGTTGCAACCAGAATCCTGTTAATCATGTTTCTATCCTTCCTCCAGTCAGCGCTACGCCAGCCCCAATGCCTTTTTGCGTTGGTTAGCCCAGGTTCGCAGCACCTGGTCTATGGCGAGCCCGATAAAGGCAACACAAAGGCCCAGCACTAGCCCGTTGCCGACACCGTCTTTGTCGGACAGGGATTTGAGAATCAATTGCCCGAGATCGTCGGTACCGATCAACGCACCGATGATGACCATAGACAGTGCGAACACCACGGTTTGATTGATACCGAGCGCAATATGTGGAAAGGCCATTGGCAGCTCGATAGACAGGTATCGCTGCACACGGCTGACACCGGACATCGAGCCGGCTTCCTGCAGCTGCGGCGGCACGCTCAGCATACCCTGGATCGTGTAACGCGTAGCCGGGACGGTGGCATAGACCACGATTGCGATCAGCACCGAGGTATCGGTGACACCGAATAACATCATCACCGGAATCAGGTAAATGAACGACGGGAAGGTCTGGAAGGTATCGCATATCGTTAGCATGATTCGCGTGCTCACTGGATGTTGGGAGCATATCGTACCCGCAGCGATGCCGATGGCGGTCGAGATCAGCACCGACAGCGTCATCAGGTAGGCGGTGATCAGCGCCCGATCCCACCATTCGGTCAGTGCGATGAATAGCAGGAATCCGCCAACAGCCAGGCCGACTCTTACCCCGCCGACGATATATCCGATTCCCATGGTCAGCACGAAAGTCGCAAACACCGGCATTGCCAGGTAAGCGGTCTTGACCGGCACCAGTACCTGGACGATCAACCACTCGTTAAACCCTTTGAGCGCGTAAAAGAACGTATCCCAGATCCAGTCGACACCGGCCTGCCAGAAATCCTGGGTCGTAAGGCCCTTGTTGTGCGGAATCAGGTAGAGATAGTTGAAGTCTTCCTTGAACACCAACGAGCCGATTAATGCCAGGATTACGCCGACGACGAATACGACACCGAACATCAAAGAAAACTTGTGCCGCTCGACAAAAGACAGGTCGGCGAAGTAATCGACTTGCTTGTCGGCCCAGGCGAGCGACAGCCGATCGAGCATGATGGCAATCAGGACAATGCAAACTCCCAGTTCAAGAGCGAGACCGATCCTGAGCTGGTTCAATGCAATTAGTAAATTGTTACCGAGCCCCTTGGCGCCGATCAGGGATGCGATGACTACCATCGCCAGGCAGGACATGATGACCTGGTTAACCCCGATCAGGATATCTCGCCGGGCTGTCGGGATCAGCACCTTGAACAACAGTTGCCGGTTGTTGCAACCACTCATCAATCCGGCCTCGGCGACCTCGGGCGACAGTTTTTTCAGGCCCAGTAAGGTCAGCCGCACCATCGGCGGGGTTGCGAAAATGACCGTGGCGATCGCGCCGGCATGATCGCCGATACCGAAAAATACCACCACAGGGACCAGGTAGGAAAAGTGCGGCATGATTTGCATCACGTTGAGTATCGGGTTCAGCACCATCTCCACGGTTTTACTCTTGAAAGCCCAGACACCGAGCACGAGGCCGAGCAAGACCGCCATCGGCGCGGCGATCAGGACGAAGGACAGGGTTTCCATCGACGGTTCCCACTGCCCGAATACCGCGATGTAGACGAAGGTGAAACCGACGAACAGCGCCAGCCGTGGCCCTTGCAGCGCATATCCCAGAATCGCGGCGCCACCGGCAACCACGGTCCATGGCAATGCCGGCCAGCGCGCCCACTCGTTTTCGGTCGCCCAGTCCCAACCGCTGAAGGTGACGATGGTCTTGACGCCACCGAGAAAGATTTCGCGAACGAATTCGATCATGAACAGAATTAACCCCGAAGCCGAACGCGTGAACTGGTTCATCATCGGTTTTTCTTCGTAGTCCTCGATATCCGGGTCCCAGACGTCGATCAACCACCAGTCGAACATGATGTAGTCGACCGAACTGGTAATAATCCCCGGCAGCTTCTGGATCAGCGGTGGTAAACGCCAGAACCAGTTACCTTCGGACGGCGTGATGATGAGGCACAGCAGCACAAAAATAACCAGCAGTAAAACAAACTGCAGGTGCTTCTTTTGCCGCAGCGCTTCGATCATGATGCTTTTTCAGCCGCGTCGTCAGCGTGGCCGCCAAACAGGACGTGGACAATATGGGAAGCATGCAAAGCACCAACGATCTCACCTGCCGCATCGACAACCGCCACCGCTTTATCGGTATTCAGAACGTCCTCGGCCACGGTCTCGATAATGGCGTCTTTTTGCACTTTCAGATCGCTGAAATCTTCATTGGGATCGTAGGGATCCATCACCGCCTCGATTTTGAGCACCTTTTCGCGCGGTACTTCCTCGGTGAACTTGCGCACGTACTCGGTGGCCGGGTTGAGCACGATATTCGACGGCGTATCGAGTTGCTCGATGATGCCATCCTTCATGATGGCAATACGATCGGCCAGGCGCAGCGCTTCGTCGAAGTCATGGGTGACGAATAAAATGGTCTTACCGAGGACATCCTGCAGGCGCAGAAATTCGTCCTGCATCTCCTTGCGGATCAGCGGATCGAGCGCGGAAAAGGGTTCGTCGAGAAACCAGATGTCGGGTTCGATCGCGAGTGAGCGGGCGATACCGACACGCTGCTGCTGGCCGCCCGAAAGCTGCCGCGGGAAATAGTTTTCGCGGCCGGTGAGACTGACCAGATCGACCATTTCCTTGGCCCGCTGCATGCTGTCTTCGGTGCTAACTCCCTTGACCTGCAACGGGAAGGCGATGTTTTCCAGCACGGTTTTGTGCGGCAACAGCGCGAAACTCTGAAATACCATGCCCATCTTGCTGCGGCGCAGCTCGATCAGCTGCTTGTCGTTCATCGAAAGGATATCTTCGCCATCGATGTAGATTTTCCCGGCAGTTGCCTCGTTCAGCCTGGCAATGCATCGCATCAGCGTCGATTTGCCGGAACCGGACAGGCCCATGATGATCAGTAATTCGCCCTTATGCACTTCGAAGGAGGCATTGTTGACCCCGACGATACAGCCGGCTTCATGGAATTTGGCATGGTCGACGACGCCATTGGCCTGTTTCAGCATGCTGTGCGCATTATCGCCAAAAATCATGTAGACCGAATCGCAACGGATGACTGGTTCGACCGAAGTCGAAGTTTCAGCTTGAGTAGACATAGTTATATTTTTTGTTCTCCCCCGGTCCGTCAAATTAACACATTTACGCGACCAGGAAATACTTTCGGTTAAAAAAAAGAAACCCCCGGTCAGATGTTCTGCGCCCGGGGGTTCATTGGTACTTCACGTTTTGAATCCTGCCAGCGGCTTACATGCCGGTTTTGGTCCAGCCTTCCCAGACGTCTTTATTGTCTGCCAGCCACTTCTTGGCGGCATCCTTGTGGTCCATCTTGTCGCTGTCAACCAGCGCGGCCATTTGACCGATTTGCGGGGTCGTGAATGACAGTTGCGAGAAGATCGTGTAGGCATGCGGATGAGTTTTCGGCATCTTGTAGTTCGCCGCTTTCTTCAGCCAGCCCTTGGGCGATCCACATTTACCTTCACCACCGTCGGCCTTGCGGCAACCCGGGGTGAACTCGGGAAACTCGATGAAGGTGAAGCCGTCAGCGTCGGTGAAGTTCGGAGTCCAGTTGAAGATAACCGTTCCGCGACCTTCTTTCTTGGCAGAAGCGAGTTCGGTCCACAGTGCGTCGGCGCCACCGGCGAACTTGACCGTCCACTTGTCGTCGAGGCCCAGTGCCGCGAGCCGCACCGGCATCAGGTCGCCGTGCCAGCTTTGCGGGCCTTCGAGCCAGCGCCCCTTGCCGCCGGAATCGGCGGTGGCGAAGTTTTTATAACATTCCTCGTTTTTCAGCGCTTCCCAGCTCGGCAGGCCGGGACACAGACCCTTTTCGACGACCCAGGTTGGAACGCCCATTTCCTCTAGCGTGGTTGCTTCGTGGGTGCCGGCGTCGATCACGCCGCCCTTGGCCATCGCGTTATAAAAAGACTTGCCGAAGGTGGACTGCCAGACTTCGTGAGAAATAGTGACATCGCCATTGCGAATCGACTCGTATACGGCCTGCGAATCGGCGGGCACGTACTCGACGTTATCGCCAATGCTTTCGAAAATGCCGCCGATGACGTAGGCCATGACGATCTGGCTCGACCAGTTATGGATCGGGATGACGATCGGTTTCGTGCTGTCTTTGGCCACTGCCACGTTGGACAATCCAAACGAGGCACCAAGCAGCAATATCACGGCTAATTTGGTATGAAATTTCATTTACAGACTCTCCTCTCTAGTTATAGGTGTAGGTATTATTGGGAAGGGTAATCCTACATGAAATTATTTTTTTGTAAAGTACCAAGCATGGACCAAATGAGTTGATTTGGTTTTTGGTTAAAAATTTAAAAATATATAAAAAAAACAATAAGATATACATTTATTTCAAATAGCACTGATGCTATTCGGTAACTTACTGGTTGAGATAATTGATATCACACTTCCGGAATTTGTACCAAAATTGTACCATTAATACGACACTCGAGATATCGTCATCAGGCTCTCCTGTCGGGAATTTCGACACATTTGCCGTGCGGGATTTCGGCCTCTTTATCGTACAGAGGAAGCTCGGCTAGTTGACCCACGTACCTGTCATCCTCGAGGCACTATTTATGGTAATCATCGGTGCGATGATTGGCACCGATGATCTGGAGCAATTAGTTTTAAAATCCTTATCGGACAAACATGGTATCGGCAACGGGCTTATACGTGGCCTTTATTGGTTTGGCGTAAAACGACCCTGGTTATTGTGGGAAATACAGCATTAGACGGATGAGTGTCCCACCGCATGTGGTAAATTCACTATATCGGGCGACCCGATCTCAGAATTATTTCGTTTATGTGATCAAGCGAAGCGACGACAAAGTCTACCGAGGGATGGGACAAGAGTTCCTTATCAAAGGGTCGCGGGGTGATAACTATCGATCCGCGGCAACCGGCGTTTTTTCCCGCCAGCGCATCGCTCAAGCGGTCGCCGACCATCCAGCTGTCCGCAAGCGAAATATCAAAATCCCCGGCCGCCTGCAGCAACATACCGGGACCCGGTTTTCTATCCGGAAAATCGATGGTTTCATCGTCGGCAGCAACCCGCACTTCGGGGCAAAAATACCATCCGTCGATAGTGGCGTCCTCGATCGCAAGCAGATCATCGAGGCGTTGCTGCACCCGGTGTAATCCGTCAACGGTTAACAATCCCTTGCCGATTGCGGCCTGATTGGTCACGATTATCCGCAGGTAACCCGCCTGTTCCAGCTCGGTCAGCACCTGGCCGACGCCGTTCATCAGTGTTACCTGGTCGGGATCGTTGAGATAATGTACCGCCTTGATCAAGGTGCCGTCACGATCGAAAAATACCGCTGGTTTCAAGTTGGGCTCCCGATACGACTAGGGGTAAGTAGGGTACATTTGAATTTGAAAACAGTTCTGTTGCATCGGTTTGATCCTGGGTGCCTGCCTGGGCTTGCACTGCATTTAGAGCTATCGTTTTTCGGTTGTACCGGCTGCGCGTCAGTGTATCTGAAAACCGGATTGACATGAAATCACGGCGCCGTTTTGCATGCGTTTCATTCTGTCATCATGTGCTCTATACTTCCACGGCATCTTTATCCGTCTTTCCGGCACGCAGTTATCGTGATTTTGAAATTTTTATCATCCCCGGTGTTGTGTCTTTTCAGGCCGTGTCGGCAAGGCCCGACAGCCACTTTATTATATGAATCTTAACTTTTCGAACGCACATATTCTGGTAGTCGGCGATGTCATGCTCGACAGCTACTGGCAAGGTCAAACCGAACGAATTTCTCCTGAAGCCCCGGTTGCGGTGGTACGTGTCAATGATAAATCATGGCGCGTGGGTGGTTCCGGCAACGTCGCCGTGAATGTTACCTCGCTCGGCGCGCGCGCCAGCCTGTTTGCGATTATGGGAGACGATGACGATGGCGAACGGCTTGTAGGCTTGCTCGAGGCTTCGGCGATCGACAATTATTGCCTGATCGATGCGAGTATACCGACGACCAACAAGCTACGTGTTTTGTCGAAGCACCAACAGTTGATCCGGCTCGATTTTGAGCAAATCATGCATGACCTGGATGTAGAGCCGTTAGTCGAGCGCTTTAGAACTCAGCTCGATTCCGCCAGCATGGTGGTGTTGTCGGATTATGGCAAGGGCCTGCTAGGCCGGGCGCAACCCTTCGTCGCCGCGGCCAAAGAGGCCGGGGTGCCGGTTTTGGTCGATCCGAAGTCAAATAACTTTGAGGAATTTGCCGGGGCTTATCTGCTAACTCCCAATCAACATGAGTTCGAGGCGGTCGTGGGTAAGTGGTCGGACCCGTCTGATCTGTCAAGCAGGGCTGGCCGGGTGATCGAGCAATTCGATTTACAGGGCTTATTGATCACCCAGGGTGAACAGGGAATGACTCTGGTCATGCGAGATCAACCGGCAGAGCACTTTCCGGCACAGGCTCAGGAAGTTTATGACGTTACCGGCGCGGGAGATACCGTGATTGCCGCGTTGTCGACTGCTCTTGGCAGCGGCATGAATCTGCACGACTCGGTTTTTCTCGCCTGTAAGGCTGCCGCTATCGTGGTCGGTCGCCTCGGTACCGCATCCGCTTCGGTCGAGGATCTGGAGAATCTGGAACGCGCAAGCTCGAACAAGCTAGCACCAGCGGTAGGCAAAATTGTCGATCACGAGACCTTGTTACAGGCGGTCGAACGCTTTAAAAGACAGGGTAAAAAAATTGTCGTCACTAATGGTTGTTTCGATTTACTGCATATCGGACATATTCGTTATCTCGAACAGGCTTCGGCACTTGGTGATGTTTTAGTAGTCGCGGTAAACAGCGATGCTTCAGTAGGTCGGTTGAAGGGTGCAGATCGTCCCATTCATCCACTTGCAGATCGCATGGAATTGCTGGCCGGGCTGGCCTCGGTCGATCTGGTGACAGGATTTAGTGAAGATACCCCGGAACAACTGATTTGTTCGATCGAGCCCGATATCCTGGTCAAGGGCGGTGATTATGAAGTCGATCAAATTGCCGGCAGGCAGTGCGCTGGCGAGGTGGTGTTAATCGGATATATCGACGGTAAGTCCAGCACTGATATCGTGAAAAAAATCCAGCAATCTGCGAGCGATCTTTAGGACAATTACTGGATAAGAGATTCCCTACCACAAGCCCTGATCGCTTACTGATTGACAAGCGTTAACATTGTGGGATCAGAGACACGGAATATTGTTATGGTTGGCTATATTTGATTATTGCTCAAACCCGCGGGTCCATATTCATTTAGCCGAAATCCTTGGCAGCGAGTAACTAGCCCGCTAAAGGCAGCGTTCGACCTGCTCGATAACTGCCGCAAGACTAATCGTCGCCATCGCATCAGGGTGGCGGACGCGCTCTCCCCATTTTGCCTGCTCCAGGCTACGGCCGTTGTAAGCTTGCAGTGAGGCAGAGTAGGTGTTCACAAGCATTGACTGACTGTTATAGGGGCCTGAACGTAACGGATTGCTGGTTGCATAAAGCCCGATCACCGGGATGCCGGCGACAGTGCCCATATGCGCTGGACCGGTGTCGGGGGCGACCAGGCATACCGACTGTTCGAGCAGCGCCAGCAATTGCATCAGGCTGGTTTCGCCGACCAGGTTAACTGGTTTGTGCTGACAGCCCTCGAGGATGCGCCGCACGAATTCCCGCTCGGCCTCGGCAGGGCCGCCGCTGATAATAACGCGGATACCTTTACCCGCAAGGTAATCGACCAGGCTGGCGTAGCAGGCTTCAGGCCAGTTGCGCCAGTTATTTGGACGCAGACTGCTGCAGGGATTGATAACCACCGCAGGTTGTTGCCCGATAATCTCTTGCGCAAATTTACGACTGGACTCGTCGGCTTTGAGTAACCAATCCATCTTCCGCTCTCGAATACCCAGTTTTTCGATAAATTGAAAAAAGGTATCCACTACGTGAACCCGACTAGGCCCCTCGATGTGTTGATTGCAAAAAAGTCTGTGAAAATCACGTGCACGTTGGCGATCGTATCCAATTCTGATATCGGCCTTGACCAACAGGCTAATCAGATTGGCACGCAGTGCCACCTGCATTATCAAAAAGATATCGAAGCGCCGTCCTACCAGTTTTTTGCGCAACTCTAGATACTCTTTGGTCCCACCACGTTTGTTAAAAACGATGAACTCGATACCGGGCAGGGATTTGACCAATTGATATTCGACGCTGCCGATGATCCAGGCGATTCTGGTTTCTGGCCACTGTTGTTGTAGGCTGGCGACCACCGGTAAAATGTGCGTGACATCACCGATTGCGGAGAGGCGTAAAATACACAACGATGCCGGTGGTTGCAAAAATGAAAGAGCAGCCATTGATTCCGTTAACGGCGTGTAAACAGCGTGTTTTCTACGATTTCACAGAGGATGTGCCCGATCAATATGTGGCATTCCTGAATTCGAGGTGTACAACGCGAAGGTACAGCGAGACACAGATCGGCGGTTTCATGTATGGCACCACCGGCGCCAGTGAGACCCAGGGTGTATATTCCCGACTTTTGACTGGCCTCGATCGCTTTGAGAATGTTGGCCGAATTACCGGAGGTAGTTATACCGATAAAAATATCGCCCTCGTTTCCATTGGCCTCGACTTCGCGGGCAAACACATTTTCATAACTGTAATCATTGCCGGCAGCAGTAATGACCGAGTAGTTTGTAGCCAGCGCCATCGCAGGCAGACCGGGGCGTTCAAAATTAAAGCGGCAGACAAACTCTGCGGCGATATGCTGAGCATCTGCGGCACTGCCACCGTTACCCGCAAGCAACACTCGATTTCCTGCCTTGAAGGTATCGATACAGCGATTCCCGGCGGTGTTAATTCGTTCGAGTAAAGCGTGGTCCTGCAACAACTGCGATTTCAAATCAATCGACTGTTGTATCGTCTGTACGATAAATGCATTGTGATCGGCTGCTGTCACCTGGAATTCCTGCTGCGACGAAGGCGCAACTTTACCCTAGAGTCCTAGCAAAGGGAATTCTGCAGCAGACCGCAAGCAAGCCAAACAGTAGCTTCCACGCTGATACCTGCTGATTCCAGCGCAACTTCAGGACCATGTTATTGTACAGACGAGTGTCGTTTGACTCTAGTTGACGCCTTTGAGACTCTTTATATGGTACTTAGAGGATAAGCGCTCTTCAAACTTATTCCATTTTCGGTTAATTTTTAGTTCCGCGAAATAGCGACTGTAATTACAAATCGGAATAAAATCAGAGTTCCCTATATCATCACAAATAACCAGTTTGGTTATGCTTCCACCGGTTCTTTGGCACAAAACATTTCTTGGATAAAGAGTCCCGATGATGATGCGTTGCTGCAACAAGTAAGCTTTAATCGCTAGAAAAGGCTTCAATAGGACATCAAAATCGTTCTTTGCATCTAAGTAGTTTTCTAAGGTTTGGGAGATTGAGCCATCATCATCCAAAATTAAATCATAGACGGAGCCTAGCCCGATGCTCGTCTCAATATCGCCGTGGTATTTAGGTAACATATCCCATGAAACACCTCTTTTTAAAAGATGCTGGTAATACTTCTTCTCTCTATCGTTGGAAGGTGTCTTTTGTAAACTTACCTTAATGCAAAGTTTATCGTTTTCCGGGTGTCGATAGCATTCTCGATTGAAACCTTTTCCAATTAAATGTCGTTTTAAAATATTAACCAAAAATTTAATCCCTATTATCCGAACCTGCGATCGTTAAATGCCGCATTATTGCCAACAAATATAAAGGCATTATAACGAAACTTCTTTCAAACTTTTACTACGTGAGAGGAAGGGGATGTATGCGAGCAAATTATTCTCTTTATGTTAGATGATGATTTGGTTTATAACCAAAATTGCCTGGAATTGATGCAATTTATCCAGGTGCCGGATAACTTCGGGTTAGTTATAAAGTCGCTTTACAAACCTGTCCCAACGGCGATTTATTTTAGCTCCTACGTGGCCAGAAAAGTGATTTAACCATTGAATAGCAATGACATCGCCAAGGACGTCTATAACTACCAATCTGGCTGAGTCCTTTGAAAGTTTTTGAAATAGGAGATTACCAGCAACCATATCGAGATTAAAGATAACCAGATTCTTCAGTAATTATTGCTTTAACTGAAGGAGGTAATTCTCAAACTCCGAAATTCGGGTGTCGTGATCCAGATACGAGAACAGCGATCTGGAGATACTGCCGTCGTAATCGCGAGTTAAATCAACCACAATTCCTTCACTCAGGCTGGTTTTATCGACCCGTAAAACCTGGGAATATGGGTGAATTCGAAGTGACTTCTCTTTTCTAGTTTACGGTAAAATTCGATTTCCCGTATTGTTTGAACGTTTGTTATATCACCAGAGATCTTGATAATTTTCGAAGAATCCTCCGGGTGTAGATAGCAAGTTCGCTCTCTGCCCTTGCCAATGGGTTGTGATATTAGTTGCCGTACAGGTTGAACCATGGATTAAATGCTGAATATCGAGAATGAATGGTTTTTCGAGGGCGGCAATATTAACCGCGCTCTCGGTTTAGCTCAACCGAAAACGCGCGATCAAAATCGGCAACAGCATCAGGTTGGCGATCAACGCGGTGATCATCGCCAGTCCGCACAGCACGCCAAAGTAAATGGTCGGGATGAAGTTGGACAGGGACAGGATCGAGAATCCCAGCACCACTGTCACCGAGGTATAGTACATCGCGCGCGCAATGCTGTTGTGGCAGCGTGCAATTGCTGCCCAGTAATTCCGGTCCTGGATAAACTCACCGCGAAAGCGGTGTATATAGTGAATTGAATCGTCAACGCCGATACCAATATTAATAGCTGCGATGGTGATAGTCATGATGTCGAGCGGGATACCGATCCATCCCATCAGGCCAAGTATCAGTCCGGCCGAAATGATATTCGGAATCAGCGCCGCAAACGACAGGCGGACTGCCCGGAAAAGTGCGATAAACATAAACAGGATGGCACCAAATACGGCGCCAAGGGTCAGGATCTGGGATCGAAACAGGCTTTGCAACAGGTTGTTATAAAGCACCGCAATACCCGAGATGGTAACCTGTTCAGGATCGAGACCATACTCACCGGTCAGGTCCAGGTAGATCTTTTCAATCAGTTCCTGGCGGCGCAACTTCTTATCCGATTCGTAGAGTCGAATGCTAAAGCGCAGTTGGTTGCCATCTTCCGACAGGTAGGGCGCGATCAGCGCTTTTTTTACATCTTCGGGAATGCGCTTGTAGACCACCGCGAGCTTGAAGTCGCTGTAGGGCTTGCCGTTGTTAAGGGATTCCAGCAATTGCATCCCGGTATGCACCGACAACACCTTGCCGGTTTCCGGCAGCTCGTCCAGGTATTGATGAAACCTGGCCACATCACGCAAACCGTCACGGTTAAACCAGTAACTGTTGGAGGTGATATCGCCATTTGCGAATAATTCATCCTCAGCCATGATTTCATCCGCGGGTGCATCGATGATGATATCCATCGGGGTGGTGCCACCGAGCTTGGTATCGATCAGCGTCATGCCCTGGAAAATCTCGGTGCTTTCCTTGTAGTAGTCGATGAATCGATTCTCGACCGAAAGCCTTGGAATTCCGGTCAGCGCAATCAATATGAGCAACGCGAAGATCATCAACGTGGCACGGGTCCGATACTGGATGAAATTGGCAATCGAGGCAGTTACCTTGCCGGTCAAGTCTTTCTTGGCCAGGGAATCGAGGCGCGGCAATAGCATCAACGCTGCCGGGAATAGCGTGAACGCGAGTACAAACGAAACCGTGATACCGATTACCATCATCCAGCCAAAGTCGATAACCGGTCGAATCCCGCTTACCAGTAATGAACCAAACGCGACCATGGTAGTGACGGCGGTGTAAAAACTCGGAGTGAACTTGCTTTGCACGGTTTCGCTGACCAGTTCGTACTGATTGGCCTCGGGCTCTATCATCGCCAGTTCGCGGTAACGTACTACCAGGTGAATGATCAGTGATAACGTGATGATCAGTAATAGCGAAATGAAATTCGACGAAACCACCGTCACCGGCCAGTTTGACCAGCCGAGATAACCCATCATCGCCATGGCGCTGGTCAGACAAACCGCCAGCGGCAGCACTACCCAGCGAATATGTTTAAACGAAAATGCGAGGATGATGACGATAAACAGGACCACCCCGACACCGAATACCTTGAGGTCACTGCGGATAAATTCGATCGAATCGGAGGTAATCATCGGAACTCCACCGAGGTAGAGTGTTGCCTTGCCGCGATAAGCATCCATGATCCGGCGCACGTCAACGATGGTCTGATCCAGTTTAATTTTCTGCGCCAGGTTCTCGATTTTTATCTGAGCCGTTAACTGGTCGAGCCGCAGCGCCGCATCCGGAATCGTGCCTACTTTTTCATACAGTTTGTCGCGACTGTTAATCAGGTCGAGCAGTCGCTGGTTGGTTACCAGGTTTACCTGCATCGCTGTGGTATCACCCTCGCTGTTGACCAGCAGGTTCTCGTAAAGTGGACTTTGCCTCATTTCCTGTTCGGCAAGCTCGATATCGACGTCGTCGCTTTCCAGGGTACGGGTTTTACGGGCGATTTCAGCGAGCGTCATGGGCGGACTGTCTACCAGCGGTACGTCGAGCATGCTGATGACATTGTCGACCTGCTCGAGCTGACCCAGTTCATCTCGTAGTTGGGTAATATCGGCGAGCACCACTTCGCTGAAAAGCGGTTGCACGGGGCTATAGGTGACGATCAGGAAGTCATCCGATCCGTACTGGTCGCGAATGCTGCGATAGGATTTAAGGCTGGCGTCGTTCTCGAGCACCAGCGAATCGGCCGAGGCGTCAAGCTCGAAGTCGGGTATATACAACAGGAAAAACACTACCACGCTGGTAATGACAATCAGCGTTGCCAGCGGTTGTTTTAGTACCAGGCGGTTATAGCCCGCAATAAACTTGGACAGCATGAACGGGTATCCTTATTTTACGGACGCGTAGGCGTTGTTGCTAAATCGACGGTAACCCCATTGATACTGCTCCAGGGACTGGCGGGCTAATTGTTCGATCTGATCGTTCATGTACTGGGCGCTGCTGGCTTC
>JAOTXY010000108.1 GCA_029862125.1 Gammaproteobacteria bacterium
AAAGGGCGGACACACTTTGGAGTATGTCCGCCCGGGTCTTGCATCACATGGTAACTCTGCGATTTGTCAGGTTACGTGGTTGGTGCGATTGTGAACATTGAACTTGCCGGTCGGTGTGGTCAGACCCTTGATGCGCTTGAGTTCTTTCAGCGTCTTGGAGTCGTAAACCACGATTTCACCGGTTGGATTACCTGAATCCTTGCGGTTCCAGACTGAGACCCAGACTTCAGATCCGTCAGCATTGAACTCTATGTGCACCGCGGCCTTACCTTCTTCCTCGGTTACCCGAATCGTCTTGGCCACCTTGCGGGTCTTCTTGTCGATGACCTTGATGGATTGCTGAATCTCGGGCTCCGGATGCTTGGTCTGATCCGCCCATACGTACTGCGACGTCGGATGGGTACGGATGAACAGTCCCGGGCCGTCGGTGTCGACCACGTAGCAGACTTTCCAGGCATTGTCCTTGTGATCCTTGGGATCATTACCCCAGACGGTTACCTTGCCGACGCCGAGATGGGTTGTACCACCGACTGGCCCGCATTTGTCGTCGTTCCAGTTGGCGCCCGGACCCGGGTGCGGCAGCTTGTCGACATCGATCATGGCTTCGAGTTTGCCGGTGTTGGAGTCGACCACAACCATCTTGTCCGACGCGTTGGCGGCGATCTGGAAATAACGGCCGGTTGGATCGAAGAAGCCGTCGTGCAGGAACTTGGCTGAATTGACCTGTTTGATGTTGAGGTTGTCGAGGTCGGTGTAATTAACCTGCCACATTTGTCCCAGCTCCTTCATCGCAACCCAGAAAGAAGACTGGTGCGGCGTGGTGTAGATCGCGGCAACGCGAGATTCTTCCACGTAGTCACCATCGACATTGATACCGCGGGTGGAAACTACTTTCAGCGGCTCCATGGTGACGGCGTCCATGATGACGAAGTGCGGCGGCCAGTAGGCGCCACCGATGACGTACTTGCCGTCACCGGATACGGCCACGTCGCGTGCGTCGTATGCCATCTGTGCTTCGGCCACGAGCATGCTGCCGGGCTTTTGCCAGAGGTCGATCTTGGTCATCTTGCCGTCGCGGCCCTGGGTGTACCAGAAACGGCCAGGAACCCCGCCCACGGGTTTTTCGGAATGGTGGTGCTCGGTGGCCTTGATGACGTGTACCGCGTAACCGGTATCGATGTGATCGACTATTTCATGCTTGTCGCCGTCGACGATCGCTATCTTGCCGGCATCACGTTCGATAACCACGAAGAAGTTTTCCCAGTTGCGGCCGTGCAGCGGTTTCGTCGGGTAATCTTCAGGCTTGACAAAGACCTTGTGGCGTTCCTTCATCAGCGCCAGCGACATTTCCGGCGGCTTCGGCGGTTCCATCTGGATGTAACGCGCCAGCAGGTCGATTTCCTCATCGGAGAAGAGATCATCGAAGTTGTTCATGCCACCCTCGGTACCGATCTTGATGATCTTGGCAAGCCGCTTGGTGCCGAGTTTTAGCGTGCCCTTGGATTTCTTTGCCTTGTCGGGCTCGGGTAACAGGCTCTTACCGGTAGCGCCCTGGCGCAGAACCCCGTGACAGCCGGCACAACGCTGGAAGTACATGCTTTTTGCCTGTTCGAATTCAGTCTCGTTCAGTGGCTCGAACTTCTTCTTGGCGGCAAAAGTTACCCCCGATGTTGTAGCCAGCCCGATACACGTGGTCAGCAGAATCGCTCCGTGTATGAATTTTTGTTTAATACCCATCGATCGTGCTCCTGATTGAAAAATAATGACCCGCAACTGGCATCATTGATTGAATAAAGTGTTTCAGGTAGCAACGTTATGACTTTGAGTAGAGTCCTTCCTTGACTATTGTCAAATGCAGAAACCTGATAATAACGAGGTTGGTATTGGTTAAATCAGCTGAAGAGGAACTTCAGTTAGAAAGGATTGTATACCAGGGCGTTTTGCGCCCTGGTATCGGTGTATCTTTATCGGGACTTATTGTCCCAGGCTTGAGTAATATGCCGCGAGGTTGGCGATATCGTCGTCAGAAAGCGGGGCTGCCATCGGCGCCATCATCGGATTGGCGCGCTGACCATCACGAAAGGCTTTCATTTGGGCCACCAGGTAACCTGCTTTTTGCCCTGCCAGGTTGGGCCACATATCGTTCGGGCTGATTCCATTCGGACCGTGACAGGCTGCGCAGGTCGCTGACTTGCTCTTGCCCGCGGCAGCGTCGCCGGCAAAAACGGCGGCGGCGTTTACGCTGAGCAAGGCAGCGGTAATCAGTAACAAGATTTTTCTCATTTTTTCATCCTCTCTGGATTTCGGTTGTAACCAACAATAAATCGTAAATTGTTATATTCGGGAACGCCTTGACTTATATCAGAACCGTTCCGTTTAGTCGATTGTGACAGTCGAATTTTTTTCGGAATTGCCTTTCTGCGACTGGTGGTTGATGTTTTCTGGTATCGGCAGCGGAATAGTTTCTCGCTGACACTCGAGCACAGGAGCAGTCCAACATACTATCTAGAGCAGTGGTTGGAAGGCCGGGATGAAACCGGGATATAGCTTTGTTACTGCGGGATAGTCGATGAAAAAGGTTTTTGCTCTTTATCGATCTCTGGCTCCGAAGATAATTGCTCCTTAACGCGTGCGATGAAAGCATTGGTGGAATCTTTCGCAGCTTCGTTACTGGATGCCCCGGCATTAGGCGGGATTATGACCGTGCTTTCGAAGTCATCCTCCTCGGGCTGGACCTTGTCTTCAAGCTCTTCAACTTCTGACCCGAGGTCAAAATCAACCGGTGGTTTGGGCGGAATCACCTTGGAGACACCCGGTTCACTCGGCGGAATTGGCGCTGATCCCAATGGTGCAGCGGGCGGCTGGGCAGGTTCTGGAGCCGACATTGGGGGAATCGGTGCCGATCCCAATGGTGTCGTGGGCATCGGGGCAGGTTTGGACTCAGCTGCGGTTTCTGAACCTGACATCTGAGGGATCGGTGCTGATCCCAGCGATGATACCCTGGCGGCAGGTCGAGGTGGTTCAGCTTCCGCTTCTTGCGCTTGCGGCGCGGGTGCAGAGGCAAACGGTGAGGGCTTGTCAAAGACTCCTGATGACGCTGCAGGTGCAGAGTCCGGGGTAGACTCTTGCGCTGCAGATGGAGGTGGTGCAGAGGCAAACGGTGAGGGCTTGTCAAAGACTCCTGATGACGCTGCAGGTGCAGAATCCGGGGTAGACTCTTGCGCTGCAGATGGAGTTGGTACAGAAGCAAACGGTGAGGGCTTGTCAAAGACTCCTGAGGCCGCTGCAGGTGCTGCTTCTTTCGGAGTCGGTTTTGGTTCCGGGGCCGGGCTCGCTGGAGCTGTTTCTTTCGGAACCGGTTTTGGTTCCGGGGCCGCATTCACTGGAGCTGTTTCTTTCGCAGCCGGCTTTGGTTCCGGGGGCGCGCTGACTGGGGCTGCTTCTTTCGGAGCGGGCTTTGGTTCCGGGGCCACATCTACTGGAGCTGTTTCTTTCGGAGCCGGTTTTGGCTCCGGGGTCGCATTCACTGGAGCTGTTTCTTTCAGGACCTTCGGTAGCTTCGGTTTTGCGGATTTCGGAGCCTTCTTAGATAGTGCCGCTGCGATCGGGGTATGATCTCTGGCGGGCTCGAAACGCATTGTGTCGCGTGCGGACTTCATGTTTTCCATTTCGTAAACATTGCCGACGCCGATTTCAAATTTCGGTCCTGAAAATTGGCTTAAGTACTTGCTCAGGTTTGGTTTCAATCCATATCCGTCAGCAGTTATATGCAAGCGCCTGTTAAGCAGGTACAGCATTTGCAGTACGATTAGCCTGATCGGCGCTTCGTCGTTACCGATACCCAGCATTTCTCGATTGCTCAAGGCCAGCGGGGCGGCATTACGCCAGGCAAAACAACCCTGGGTAGCAATCACTGCAGGCAGGGCTTTCATTGGAGTCGAGATCCCATCTTTTTGTCGATGGTCGATCCAGAGATCGATATTTTCCTGTAATTGTCGGTAGCTGTTCTTGATGCCGCTAAATCCGTATACGAATCCCGGCGGTCTGCCGATCAGGTCAAAACGCGCTGTGCGCAGTGGATCTTCGTGAATGAACCTCTTATTGGGGCCTGGTTTTAAACCGTTTTTCTTGGCCAGCCTGATCAACACTGTCTTGTCCATGTTGGTTTCGAGCTGGGCAAGCGAAGCGCAGGCGTCGAGTGATGCAAAAAATGTTTTGCGAATAAATTTGGCTCTGACTGAAAAAGTTGCGAGTACCGATTCGTAGAGGTAAGCATCCTGGATGCCGGGCATTCCGATTCGCGGGAAGTCACGGTTGTAAACGATGACTTCAAGGTGATCTGAATAGTTACCAAAGGCATCGACAATTCGACCCGAACCTATCCCGTAATTTTCAGGTAAGAAAGGTTCAAGAACGATACGTACAAATGCGTCTTTTGCCGCCGAATCTTCCAGTTCGTCTTTTTCGATTGCGGCAATTAAATCGGCTTCGCCTTTTAATTTTTTTGCAATCAGTATTGCCCAGTCTTCGTAATTGTTCATGGTACCTACCGCAAGAAGCGCTTCTATCAGATTATTTTTAGCAGAATGGAGGGAAAATTCTACATTATTATCAGTGCTTTAATATATTTTTATAGAATAATCCTAGGTTATAGCCCCGATATCCGATTATCACAACTGCGAATGGCAGGTTGTTGGGGTATTATGAATTTTTTACCTTTTGCCAAATCAATGCGGCTAATCGATCCTTCGGCCACTGACTTTGATGCCATTCGAAGTGAATTTCGTTGGTCGATACCGGAAAAACTCAACGTTGCTTACCAGGTTTGTGAGCGTCATCAACAGCGGTCTCAACAGATTGCCGTCTACTATGAAAATGCTGACGGCCAGCGTGGGAACTACAGTTTTGCCGATTTAAAAAGTTATTCAGATCGATTCGCTAACGCACTCCATGCGATCGGCGTTACCCGCGGTGATCGAGTCGCAATCGTATTGCCGCAAACCATCGAAACCGTTATTGCGCATCTCGCGATTCACAAGCTTGGTGCGATATCTTTGCCGTTGGCGATCCTGTTCGGTCCCGAGGCGCTTGAGTATCGTTTACGAGACAGCGGTGCCCGGGCTGCCATTGTGCATGCCAGTCGCTACAACGATGTCAAAACCCTTCAACCTGAATTATCCGATCTGCAGACCGTGATTGGCTGTCGTTGCGGTGCCTCGCAAGATGAGTTCTGGAAATTGCTGGAAAGGGGATCGGACCAATTTGAGATGGTCCAAACCCAAGCCGACGAACCGGCCTGCCTGATATATACCTCGGGAACCACTGGCCCTCCCAAGGGTGCGCTGGTAGCGCATCGCGCCGTGCTCGGGAATTTCACCGGTTTTGAAATGTCGCAAAACTTTTTCCCGCAAGCGGGCGACGTATTTTGGACACCGGCAGACTGGGCCTGGACCGGTGGCCTCTGGGATGCACTGTTGCCCGCGCTGAACTACGGCATGCCGATCGTAGCTTTTGAGGCTGGCGGCTTCGATGCCGAGCGGGTTTGCAGACTAATGAGTGATTATGCCGTAACTAACGCTTTTATTCCCCCGACCGCGTTAAAAATGTTACGTGTGTTACCCGATCTTAAGTCGAATTATGACCTGAAGCTACGCGCGATCATGAGTGCCGGTGAACAGGTTGGCGAAGAGTTGATTTACTGGGGGCGCGATGCCCTCGGGGTGACGATAAATGAAATGTGGGGTCAGACCGAGTTTAATTACATCGTCGGGAATTGCTCGGCAATTATGCCGCCCAGGCCGGGCTCTATGGGTAAACCCTATCCCGGTCACCGCGTCGATGTGGTCGATGATGATGGTAATGTCATGCCCGATGGCGAAGAAGGCGAACTGGCCGCCTGGTGTGATGATCCTGTCATGTTTTTGGGATACTGGAATAATGAGCAGGCTACGCGGGACAAGATAACAGCGAACTGGTTTCGCACCGGTGACGTTGGATACCGCGACGCTGACGGATTTCTGTGGTTTGTCGGACGCAAGGATGATGTTATCAGCAGCGCCGGCTACCGTATCGGGCCCGGAGAAATTGAAGACTCACTATTAAAGCATCCGGCCGTGTTGCAGGCAGCCGTGATTGGCAAACCGGATGAGTTACGAGGTCAAATCGTCAAAGCCTTTGTTGTGCTTGGCCCGGGTCACGATGCAACCCCGGAACTCGCACACCAAATTCAGCAGTCGGTGCGTGAACGGCTCTCTGCACACGAGTACCCGCGCGAGGTCGAATTCATCGACAGCCTGCCCATGACCACCACCGGCAAAGTACGCCGCATAGACCTGCGCGCCCGCGAACAACAATAGCCCGTCATTCATAACTTAGGTATGGAACCTAATACCAACAAAGGCAATCGATGCGGTCCCTTGCGACTGACCGGGTGGCCTGCGGCTTCCCGAAAAAGCGGTGTGTTTAAAGGGCAAGGCGAGACTCGACGTCCTTGTCTCGACTCGCCACAGGCCGCGTCCCTGCGGCCTGACCCTTCAAACACACCGCTTTTTCGGCACCCGGCCTTTACGTCGCAAGGGACCGCATCGATTGCCTTCCAAATATCTAGCGACCATTTAAAATTTTTTTAAGAGACTATTGGAACGTTGATATTAAAGTTATTGATTGAGCAGGTACCCTGGGAGACAAGCCAAAAAAGTGTAGCGAGGCATGGATGCCGAGCTCCAAGCGATTCCATGGATGGACCAACCGGCGCGTGCGCCGGTTGGGAGCGGCTTTTTTGGCTTGTCTCCCAGGGTGGCTGCGGAGGCAAAATTTAGAATGATTACCGCAATCCGACTTGACGTTTAAGAGGGAGGGTGGAGGAGGTTGTGGTGGCCGAGGTTTTGCAGCAGGCGTTCGCCGCACAGGGCCATGGTGGTGTCCAGTTCGCGGTAGATGATGTCGAGCGCCTGGTCGACGCCGGCTTCGCCCCTGGCGCCGAGCCCGTAAATAAAGGCCCGTCCGATATAGGTGCTTTTGGCGCCCAGGCAGATTGCCTTCAGTACGTCCTGTCCCGAGCGGATGCCCCCGTCGAAATGAACCTCGATGTCGTTGCCGACCGCATCGACGATTTCGGGCAGCGCACTGATCGAGGAACGTGCGCCGTCAAGTTGGCGACCACCATGGTTGGAAACGACGATCGCATCAGCACCGACCTTCGCCGCCATGCGTGCGTCTTCCGGATCGAGAATGCCCTTGATAATTAGTTTTCCACCCCAGCGTTCCTTGATCCAGTCGATATCCTTCCAGGAAAGCTTCGGGTCAAACTGCTCGGCGGTCCACGACGAAAGCGAAGACAGGTCGCCGACACCCTTGGCGTGGCCGACGATGTTCCTGAAAGAATGGCGCCTGGTGGTGAGCATGTTCAGGCACCAGCGTGGCCGGCTGATGATTTGCAGTGCGGCATTAAGTGAGGGTGAGGGTGGCGCGCTTAACCCATTGCGGATGTCCTTGTGTCGCTGGCCGAGGATTTGCAGGTCGAGCGTCAACATCAGTGCGCTGCAACCGGCATCTTTGGCGCGATCGATCAAACGCCCGATGAAATCACGATCCTTCATAACGTAGAGTTGAAACCAGAAGGGTTTGCTGGTGTGCTCGGCAACGTCTTCAATGGAGCAGATACTCATGGTTGACAGGGTAAACGGTACACCGAACTTCTCTGCTGCGCGCGCCGCCTTGATTTCGCCATCCGGATGGTGCATGCCGGTTAAACCGACCGGTGCCAGTGCCACCGGCATGGATATCGTCTGCCCTATCATCTCGGTTTTTACCGAGCGATCGGTAATGTCCACGGCAACCCGCTGCCGCAGCTTGATATCCTGGAAATCGGTTTCATTGGACCGGTAAGTCGACTCGGTCCACGAACCCGAATCCGCATAATCGTAAAACATACGCGGTACACGCCTGCGCGCCAGTTTCTGCAGATCTTTAATGTCGCATATCGCTGTCATGGATACCCCCTGTGTGCAGGCCAAGTTTACTTGAATCCGTTTGCAAATCCATCAGCGGGTCTAAAACGTAATATTAAGTATTGCGGGCTGATAAATTCGGTTAGCATCTTCGCCATGCTTTCAATCAAAAACCTGTGCAAGACATATCATTATGCCGAGGTCAGGCAGGATGTTCTGCATCAGCTCGAGTTTGAGATGGGTGCTGCGTCATCGGTGGCCCTGCTCGGTGAAAGCGGCAGCGGTAAGTCTACGCTGCTGCATTTGATCGCGGGACTCGACCGGCCGGACAGCGGTGAGATCAACTTTGCCGGGTATCCGATCCACTCAGAGCGGGAATCGATCCTGGCCGAGCTGCGGCGGTCGCAGATGAGCCTGGTGTTTCAACAGTTCCACCTGATCCCCACGCTATCGATCCTGGATAATATTCGTTTCCAGGCGGCACTTTGCCAACGCTTCGACAACCATTATGAGACGGAATTAATCGACCGCCTGGGTTTGAGCGGCCAGCTCGATAAGTACCCGCACCAGTTGTCGCGCGGTCAGCAGCAACGTGTCGCCATCGCCCGATCGCTGCTGCACAAGCCGCAACTGGTGCTGGCCGATGAACCTACCGGCAATCTTGATGAGAATTCCAGCCTCGAAGTGATGGGATTGTTCAGTGACCTGGTCAAACAGGCCGGTAGCAGTCTGTTAATGGTGACTCATAGCCAGGCAATGGCGGAGTTCATGGATCGACGCGTTTGGCTGCATAACGGCAAGCTGGCAGAAACCACGTGAACACCGGGTTTTACTGGATATTGAAGGCGTTGCTGAGCCACTATTGGCGGCATCCCTGGCAAACCTTGTTCCTGACGATCGGCCTGGTCGCCGGTGTGGGTCTGTGGTCGGCGGTGCAAATCATCAATCAGCATGCCGAGGCGAGTTATCAACAGGCACAGGGATTACTCGGTGCGCAGGCAAGTCACTGGATCCGCAGTCGTCGTGACGAGGGTATCGACCAGGCAACCTATATCGAGTTGCGCCGTGCCGGTTTTCGCCAAATCATTCCGGTTATTGAGCTCGAAGTCAGTACCGCGGTCGGGATTTCGATTAGCATTATTGCGACCGATTTGCTGGCTCTGCCCGAAACGGTATTCGATGGTGAGCAGTCAACACAGGATTTCTCCAAAACCTGGCTCGATTTCGTACAACCGCCTTATCGAGCCTGGGTGCCCGCGGTGCTTGCCGCTGAACTCGATCTCGAAGAGGGCGCGCAGCTTGAGTTGCGCGATGGTCGTAAGTTGCCACCTGCATTGATCCAGGCACGCGAGCAGCAGGGTCGCCGTGTACTGGTCGATATCGGGGCGGCGATGTCCCTATCAGGTTCGAACCGCTTCAGTTACCTCGGCGTCGGTGAAATTACGCCAGCAGAATATGTCAGGCTTGCAGCGAATCTGCCGGGTAGTCTCGAGTTAATCGAAAATCAGCAACATCTGGATTTGCAGCAACTGACAGCGAGCCTGCACACCCACCTGACCGCGATGAGTCTGTTGTCATTTGCGGTGGGGCTTTTTATCGTATTCAACGCGGTGCGTTTTTCTCTCTGGTATCGCCGTGCAACCCTGCTGGACCTGCGCCTGATGGGTTGTGATCTGCGCCATTTGCTGAGCGCGATCCTGTTAGAGACATTGGTATGGAGTCTGATTGGGACTGCATTTGGTTTCGTGCTCGGGGTGGCCCTGGCCCAGGTATTGTTACCCGGGCTCGGCGCCAGCCTGCAGAGTCTCTACGATGCCACGGTGGACGTCGAGCTTGGGCTCAGCCCGTGGACGCTGCTACAGGCCTGGAGTATCACCCTGATCGGTCTCCTGTGGGCACTCGCCTGGCCGCTTTACCGGCAGCTGCAGCGTTCCAGTCTCGAGGCAGGCAGTACCGACGTGATGCTCGCCGACGAAACTATCGCGCGTCGTCGCCTGGC
>JAOTXY010000177.1 GCA_029862125.1 Gammaproteobacteria bacterium
GCGGACCTTACGCCGACGTTCGCCGGCGTGTCGTTCAAGTTCCTCGACGAGGTCGGCAGCGTGCAGTGGCCGTGCAACGAGCAGGCGCCGCTCGGCACGCCGATCATGCATGTAGGTGGTTTCGTGCGCGGCAGGGGCAATTTCGTCGAGACCGATTACGTACCGACCGAAGAACGCACGAGCCGCAAGTTCCCGTTATTGCTGACCACCGGGCGAATCCTGTCGCAATACAACGTCGGTGCGCAGACGCGACGCACGGCGAACAATGTCTGGTACAAAAAGGACCTGCTCGAACTACATCCGCACGATGCCGAAGACCGGGGAATCGAGGATGGCGATCGCGTTTCACTGACGAGTCGAAAAGGCGAAATTACGCTGCAGGCGACGATCACCGAGCGAGTGCAGCCCGGAGTGGTTTACACCACGTTTCATGATCCCGCGACCGGCGCCAACGTCGTGACGACGGAATATAGCGACTGGGCGACCAATTGTCCTGAATACAAAGTCACGGCCGTGCAGGTCGCGCCCGCCGCGCATCGATCGAAGTGGCAAAACCGATTCGAAGAGCGCGCCCGCCAGCAGGGAAAAGTTCTCAAATGTAATAATGGGGACAGTCCCCATTATTAGCGCTAGTCGGCACGTATTTCACTCGCCGGGGAAATAATGGGGACTGTCCCACTGCTGTCCCACTTAATTTCGCACCAGCCCGAGTCTTAGCTGTGGCGGTGGCAAGCCATGTTGATCAGGCGGTTGCAAAAGGCCGAGCAAGGAGCGTCTGGTAAACAGATTCAGTTGCAATAAGCGTAATATTTGCTGAAGACTTTTGCTGATCTTTGATTGGAATTTCAAATAGGCCAGTAGTAAATACACACACAAGGCCGCCATTATTTGCGTCATGACCGCATTCTCGCTGGTGCCGAGGAAAGTTTTGATCTTGAGGTTTTGTTTGATCCATTTGAAGAACAGCTCAACCTGCCATCGCTGCTGGTAGATATCGGCAATGGTCTGCGCCGACCAGCTGAACTGGTTGCTAATAAAGACATAGTGTTTGCCCGTTTCAGGGTCGCGGTAACCGATGCGGCGAATCGGCTTGAGCGGGTCGCCGTCCTGACGCTGCACCACATACTCGATGGTCTGATCACTGCTGACACCGCTGCATCGGTTCACCGCATGCCGTTCAAGCACACGGTAGCGGGCATTGCCGCGGATGCGGCTGACAAAGAAAATACCTTGCTCGGTCAGCGTGTTATGCCAGCGATAGCAGTTATAGCCTTTATCAAAAACCACCACACTGCCCTTCGGTAAAGCCACCATGCGGGCTTGCGCCATGTCCGATTCCTTGCCCTGGGTCACACGGGCAAAGGCCGGTATCAGTCCGTCATGATCCAGACCCAGGTGTAACTTGAAGGCCGACTTCTGACGATTGAAGTCAGCCCAGGGAAACACTTTCATCGACACATCGATCAGCGAGGCATCCAGAGAAAAAAGCTTGTTCTTGAAGCGGAACCCATGGCTGCGCCGGTTGCTCATGCAACGCTGATACAGGCTTTGGAACAAGCCCTCGAAAAACCGATAATCCAGCTGCTCATTCGCGCGGCCCAACGCCGATCTGCTGATCGACTGACTGCCCAGGTGGTAACGATGGCGTCCCTGACTGCGTACCGTTGCCTCAATATCTCGCAGACTGCAGCGACCACCCAACTGGCCAATCGTCAGTGCCACAAACTGCGACCAGCGCGATAAGGCATCACTGCGACGCTGGCCATCATGCCGATTTGCCCGCTTCTCGAATTCATGTCTCGGCAGCAATTTTAGTAATTGAGAAAGTACGCTACTATTGTAGGCCATGGCCTGATTCCTCTCCTGTTATCAATAGGTTGGCTAGCACCACCATTGTAACAAGAGCGCTCGAATCAGGCCTTTTTCTTTAGGCTAAGTGGGACACCAGTGGGACTGTCCCCATTATTGCCCTGAAAGCCGTGTGCTCGGGCGCCTAAATTTCCGGTGCCAATGGCGCGCTATGTTGACTCGTCATGGCGATATATTTCGATTTCAATCGAGTCCGTACGGATCCAGCACCCGGACCTCGTAATCAGAATCCCGAAGTTCAGCTAGAATTTTATCCAGATGTGGCCGGTCGCGGGTTTCGAGGATCATATCGACGTACGTGTCTTTTGCCGGCAACAAGGTAAATATTCTGTGGTGCTGAATATCGATAAAGTTACCGCGCAATCGCGAGACGATTTCAGAGATTCGCGCCATCTGCCCCGGCACGTCCGAGATACTGACTCTTAATCGAGTAATACGTCCCTCGCGAACGAGTTCTCTCATGAGAATTGAGGACAGTAGTCGTGAATCGATGTTTCCGCCAGATAGCACAATGCCAACGCGCTTGCCGTTGAACAATTCAGGGTTCGCAGCGAGCGCCGCCAGTCCTGCCGCGCCCGCGCCTTCGACAAGGGTTTTCTCGATATTGAGCAACAGGCTGACAGCGTGCTCCAGTTCGTCTTCCTCGGCCAGCAAAATGTCGTCGACGAATTTTCGAACCAGGGGCAGGGTGTACCGACCAATCTCGGTAACAGCGATTCCTTCGGCCAGCGTGTCGCCGCCACAGGCACGGTTCTGGTTATCCAGTGCGGATTTGATCGATG
>JAOTXY010000178.1 GCA_029862125.1 Gammaproteobacteria bacterium
AAAATCACCGGTTAGAAAAAACAGATCGCGCGATGGGGAATAGGCCGATAAAACCATATCACCGCTGAATATGCCGGCTGGCCGAACCACCTGCTTCAGGTAACTATTCTCGATATTGGAACTTTGAATTGCATTGATGAATACCGATTCTGCGATTTCCTGTTCGCGGTGGATCATGCTGTACATGCCCTGGACTTCACGATTCAGCACCGCAATGCGCTGCATCGAACGAATCTTGCTTTGCAGGATTATCTTGTCATAGGGCTTGACCAGAAAATCGTCGCCACCGGCCTCGATACACTGAGCCAATGCTTCTTCGTCACTCATCGCAGTCAGGAAGATGACCGGAACAAATCGATTAGCCGACGCGGCCTTGATTTGACGCGTGGCCTCATAACCGTCGAGCACAGGCATCATGACATCCATGAAAATGATGCTGGGATTTTCCTGATGGAACAGGTCGATTGCTTCCTGACCGTTGACGGCTTCGATAGTCTGGTAACCCTGTTTTACCAGTAACGACTTCAAAATTAGTCGATTGGTCTTTTCGTCGTCGACGATCAGGGCTTTGCCGGGGCCGGGATTACTCATATTGAAATGCGGGCCGGTAACAGCGGGGGCTGTCATTGTACCGGAAAGCGCGTTTGGTCCTTATCTGATTACAGTATTTGTTTAGTACATACAGCGTTGAAATCAAGCTGACCGGACCATCGGTTACACTATCAGATCGGGCCAGCCGAGCTTGTGCGACAGCCCGGAATGGCGCCGGCTAAGCTTCTCGATTGCATTGGTCATGACCCTGGCGGCGCCATGCAGGATAAAAGACCGTCGCGCGCGGGTGACCGCCGTGTAAATCAACTCGCGAGACAAGGCTTCCGAATCCGGGTCCGAGGGCATCACCAGCAATACTGAATCGAACTCCGAACCCTGAGACTTATGCACGGTGCTGGCCCAGGCAGGAACAAATCCGGGCAAGCGATTAATCGCCAGGTCGTGGATGCCATCGACACCGTGCCTGAAACAGGCGCGTAAGCCATGCTCATGACGCCACAGAATTCCGCTATCGCCATTGTATAGCCCGAGTTCATGTTGATTACGGGTTATCATGATCGGCAAGCCATGGTAAAGCTCGGTTTCGGCTAAATCATTGCGCGCCAGTAAGGCGCTGGAAATCATATGATTTAAAGCCTGCACACCAAGCGGCCCCCGATTGGTGGCACATAACACGCGGGTGCTTTCATAGCTGTCGAGGGCGTCGCCGGGAGACTTACTACTAAAGATTGGCTGATAGGCGTCATAAATCCATTCCAGCGCCTGCGCGTGAATACGGTCGGGTTGATCCTTGAACCAGCGCAGGCCCCGCTGGTTTTGCTTTAACAAATCGAGCGCTGCGCTACTCTGGCCTTGATTGACCAGGCTGGCGAGTTCGCCAATGGCGGTTTGTTCGCCGAATCGATAATTACTTCGCAGTAGGGCTATTGATGAAGACAGGGCGCTGGCACCGGCATCCATGCTATGACCGTGACCGGTGATGTCACCCAGGACGTTGCCGGCGGCGACCGAGGCCAGTTGGTCGCGATCGCCGAGCAAAATCAGCTGCGTCCGCTGTGGCAATGCAGCAAGCAAATGAAACATCAGTTTCAAGTCAACCATCGAGGCTTCATCGACAATGATGCAGTCGAACGGAAGCGGGTGAGACGCATCGTATTCGAATCCATGCCGGCGATAGCCGAGCAGGCGATGGATAGTGCGTGCTTCGACCGGCACCGCGTTCTTGATCGTTTCGTCGATATCAAGGTCGCCGATGCGCTCACGAATCGAATCCATCATGCGTGCCGCTGCTTTACCGGTCGGCGCCGCCAGGGCGATTCGACAATCCGGATTCAGCGCCAGCAATAGTGACAGAATACGGACCACGGTTGACGTCTTGCCGCTGCCGGGCCCGCCGGAAATAACGCTAAATGATTTACTCGCAGCGGTTAATACGGCCTGTTTCTGATCCTGGTCGACGCCTGCGAGGTCGGCGAAAATCGAGTCGAAGGCAGTTTCCACCTCGGCGTATTCGGTCGCCCCAACTTGCGCCAGCAGCAACTGTATCTTGCTGGCGACGAAATCTTCGTAAAACCAGAAGCGGTTCAGGTAGAGCCGATTGCCTTCGAGAGTCAGGGGCGCCAGGGCGCCGGGTTCGCCGACGCAATCACTTGCCCGCAACTGGTCGCACCAGGCGGCTGCCTGAGCCGCTGTTGGAATCAGCTCCGTTTCGATACCGGCGCTGCTGAACATTGGCTTGCCACCTAGTTCGGCCAGGTCGATACATACACTGCCCTGCTGATTCGCCTCGCACAGCATGGCTACGCTGAGACAAAGTGGATCATCTATCGTGGTCTGCGCCTGGATGGCAATAAATTCGGCAAAATGGAAGCTGAGCCAGCTGATATCGCCCAGGCGAGCGAGTTGGTATAGCAATCGGTTCATAACATAACCGGGGTAAACGCGAGCAATTGCTCCAGCGCTTCGAGTTTTCCGGGTTCCACGCGCTCGAAATGAATCCCGTAGCGGGGGCCGCTTTGCGGGCGCATGGCGCGCAGGAACAGATAATAACAACCTCCAAAATGCCGCTTGTAGCTATAGTCGGTCAAG
>JAOTXY010000109.1 GCA_029862125.1 Gammaproteobacteria bacterium
TTGGATGGAGAAAACCATCGATCATCCTTTCATGCGCATAAAGTCTGGTCAATCATAAGCAGTTTGACTTATGACTGATTATTCATGCCACACTCATTATTCAATTTTATTGATCGCGTGATGTTTTCTATCAAGCACATGCAGTCGGACGCGTTAAAGCTGGAACGCTGGGGGTCCGTTTAGGGTCGGTAGCTGCCGCTGATCAATAAAATCCGAACGTCTGCTTTCTCGATTTTATGTAAAGGCAATTTAAGCTATTGCTAAAGATTGACTGGCATCAGTAAGCCAAATCAGAACCCGTGATGCAATTAGCGGTATGTTGCTAATAATTAGGTCTATTCAGTCAATGCGGGTGCCCTGGGGTCAGCGGTCAAATACATGAAGTCTGTCGATCTCCGCTGTTTGATAGTTTTTATGTTTTCAATATCAAGTTTTCCATGCTTTGCTGGAAGTAGTTCTGAATATGGGGATAAATTAAAAAGCACACCGGAATACGAAAAGATAACGACACCGAGAAATGACGGTGGTGATCATGATCGTCATCATCACCACTATCCCTATCATTATCACGATCCTTATTACCACCCAGGGTATCAATCTTCCTCTGCGCGCTATCGATCAACGGATTCGGGGGGTGTTGGTCTGGCGGGATCTGCATATTTCGGTGTCAGCGTAGGAAAGTCTGAATTTGATTATGACGATATCGAGGATGGCGATGCATCGATTTTTCGTTTTGGGTATCGGCCTGAGAACAGTCGTTTAGGCTATGAGCTGTCTTTTTTCAGTTCAGGGGATTCGGAAGTAACGAGTTTGACCGGTATCGATATTGAAGTTGACACTATCAATCTTGTACTAACGGTCAATAGCTCAAGGAATAACAAATCGCAGTTAAATCTGTTTGGCAAGGGTGGAATTTATTTCGCCGATACTACTTTAAGCGGACCATTTGATCGAGCAAGCGAGAATAGTAACGGGTTTTTACTGGGTCTCGGGATCGAGATTATGCTCAATCAGCATTTCAGTCTTAGAGCCGAAGTTGAGAATTTGTTTGATGTCGAAGATTTTGTAGATGACGAATCAATATCCTCCCTTACTTTGGGCGGAATTTTAATCTTCTAAACTGCGCGCAGGCATGAAGATATAACTCTGTGCCTCGTCAGTGAGTAGCCGCAAGCCGGGGACTTCGAAAGGCTACAGCTCGACTTCGTGGGCGATGTAATCCTGCATTAAATGGCACAGGCAATCCTGGCGTATCACCAGCTTGTCACGTGTCAGCATGGCTGGCATCAGGGTATTGTTGAGATAAATCTTGCCTTCCTCGACGCGCATAATTTCATCGGTAACGTCATGTCCGTCCACATCGGTAATTGATAGCGGGCGCGCGACGCGTGTATAGCCAAATACCTGGTGTGGGTCGATCAGGGTAAAGTTACGGTCTTCGATATCGTTATCGAAGCGCAGGTCTGCATCTGCCTTCGGGTCAAACTCGAAACTGACATGCTCGGGGATATTCAAGGTCAGGTGTGATTCGACCAGGTGCAGCGCATGGCGGGTCGGTTTGGTGTCTGGTAATTTGTCCAGGGTCAGCATGCCTTCGACGAAACGGCGGGCATGCTCGATACCCTTGGGATCCCCGGGCAAGCCGCATTCCAGCGTAACTGCCGGGCAGATATTATCAAACGCCATCGAGCACACACCCTTTTCCAGGAATATCATGGCGATTCGATTGAACCTTGCCGCCAGGTTCTGGTTTTTCAGGCTGGGGTCGGCAATACAGGCATAGTGCGGATTCTTGCCAGTGTTATTGTGTATATCGATCGCCGCAAACAGGGGTAATCCGTGCGCGATCTCGACCACGCGCTGCATCATTTGAGAAGTCGCATTCGGCTCCAGGTTGCTACCGGGCCAACAGCGGTTGTAGTCCACCTGGTCGGGTAAATAGCGCAGGTTCGCCTCGGCTGCGCGTACATTACCGATAAACAATAAAATTGAGCGCGGCAGATCATGCACGTGCTCCGCCAGCACCTGCTGCATGACCTTGAGCCCGGTATATTCGTTGCCGTGTAACAGGATCGTGATGAATAGAAAGTTCGGATCCTTGCCATCCAGTTGAATCAGCGTCGGGTTGGGGAACAGGCTGCGGATGTTTGCGGTGCTAATGTCGAAAAAGCCATCGGGTAGACCGTGCAAACGATCAAAATTTCCGATCATGTGCCGGGGTCCTGCCACAGGTGAACAGGCTGGTTGGTGCGCGCCTGTTCGATGTAATCGCAAACCAGGCGCGCGCTGTCGCCAAACTGTTTCCAGTGGCGCAGTATCCAGCGTGAACCGGTGGCCTCCCGTTCGACCCGGGCCTTGATCACATCGAGCCAGCGGTCGGTATCTTCGATCCCTGCTTTTTTAAAGTAAGACCGTGCCAGCGGCAGTGCGCGTTCGAGTAACGCCTGTTTCAAGGGAAGCACCTCACCATCGATCCAGTGTACCTCGGCACCAAGGCCCTTGCGCGCGGCGCGATAAAAATCGGTTTCCAGGCTCTCGTAAGGTACCGTGGTAAGGTTGTCACCCTGCGATTTCAGGCCTTCGGTCAAGCCCACATAAAACACGATGTTGGCGAGCGTATCAATCAGGGTTGGGCCCGACGGCGCCACGCGCAGTTCCAGGCGCAGGTGATACTCGCCTGTCGAGTTGCGTGCGATGATCGGGCGCACCCAGCGCCAGATGGTGCCATTGTGCAGCGACAGGTGGTGCAGTTCTTCGATGGGTCGGTCCAGTACTTCAGGCAGGATCGGACTGTAATAAAAGTTGTCCTCGAAAAGATCGAGCAGCGAGTCGATGTAACGCTTGCCTAAATGGACCCGGGGAATGATGTGATCCTCGATCTCCTGGGGATTGCGGGTATCGACCGCCTGTTTAAAGATGCCGATGCGCGATTCGTGCCAGCAGCACTTGCCGAGCACCAGCGGTGAATTCGCGGTTGCGCCCAACACCAGCATGCTTGACCATAACCCGGCATGGTAGGTCGGGACGATTTCATCGAATGGCACCTGCAGGTGAATCTGCAGCGAGGTCGCGAGTGCTTCGAGCATGACGTCGTCCTTTTCGACCTTCAGGATATCGTCACCCTCGAGATGCAAACGGATTGATTGTCCGCGCATGTTGAGCAATTGCTGATTGAGCTGATCATACCGATGTAATTCGGTCATGTAGCCATCGGGATTCAGGTGCTCTGGCGTAACACTCGGGAATACACCGAACATGCCGATCTGGGTACCAAACTTGTGCGCGCAGGCTTCGGCCTGTTGAAACAGGTCGTTCAGGTCGGCCTCGACCCGGTTAAAAACGCTGCTTTCATAAGGAAACGGGTTTCCGTTGATTTCCATGTTGAACTTGGCGAGTTCGGAGGTGAACAATTGATTGCCGGTGGCCTCGATAATTTCGATATTGTTTTTACTAGGATGCCCGTCGGCGTCGGCCAGGCAAAGCTCGAGTTCATAGCCGAGATTTCGACTGGAGTTGTCGAATTCGCGTTTCGCGAACAGCGAACGCACCACCTCGGTTTCCTGCTCCAGGCGTTCCTGGAAACGATCGAAGTCGGCCTGTTCAAAGTGGGTTTTTTGAATTTCTTCGCCCATAGGATCGTGAGTATAAGATAGATTTCCGGCCTGTGCCTACCTCCATCTTGGCCGAGCTAGTGTTAACCCCGAAGCCTGTTTATACTTCGCGCTCGGTCAAGCAAAGATTAATATGCCTGTCATCCTGCAAGTATCCAACCTGGTCAAGCGTTTCGGCCAGTTAACCGCGGTTAACGATATCAGCTTCGAGATTCACGAGGGCAGCTGTTTTGGCCTGCTGGGGCCGAACGGTGCAGGTAAAACCACCACGATTGAAATGATGGAGGGTATCAAGACTCCGGACGCCGGTACCATTCGCTACCAGGGTGAGGCGCTCGGTCAGCAATTTCGCAATGAAGCCGGCATCATGTTTCAAACCACCGCGCTGCAGGAGTTCATCACGGTACGCGAAATCATGGTGCAGTTCAGCCGCTTTTACCCGGATACCTCGAGCATCGATGAGCTTGCCGATCGTTACGCGCTGCACGAATTTCTGAACCAGGATACACGCAAGCTTTCCGGTGGGCAGAAGCAGCGCCTGTTACTGGCAATGGCATTGATCAATAAACCTAAAATACTGTTCCTTGACGAACCCACCACCGGGCTCGATCCGCAGTCGCGACGGAACCTGTGGAAGCAGGTGCAACTGATCAAGGAGCAGGGCGCGACCATTCTGCTGACCACCCACTACATGGAAGAGGCCTACGAATTGTGTGAGGAAATCGCGATTATGGATCATGGTCGCATCATTGCACATGATGCGCCAGATGCCTTGCTTGCGGCGCACTTCGACGATGTCGTGGTGCAGATCCACGCCAACGATATCCCACGCCAGATTGGCGAACAGGAATTCCAGGCCATTTATCGTAATGGTAGCGCGCATATCGTCACCGGTGACGTCAATAAGACGATTGAGCACCTGCTGCACTTTAATATTCCACTCGATCGATTACGCATTCGTGCGAGAGATCTTGAGGACCTGTTTCTCGAGCTGACCGGCAAGGAATTGCGCGCCTGATGTGGAATCGAATTTACGCGCTTTTTGTCGCACGTAACCTGGAGTTCATCCGCGATCGTTCGGCGCTCGCCTGGAGCGTACTACTACCGATCCTGATTATCTTCGTCTTCGCGTTTGCGTTCACCGAGGAAAATCCGGAAAAATTCAAGGTTGGGTTAATCCTCGGCGGCACCTCCGAAGGTGCGGCGGCAGTGTTTAAACAGACACGCTTCATCAACTTCATCGATTTTGACGAAGTCGAGACCAATCTGTTTAAAGTGGAACGCCACCAGGTCGATATGCTGTTCGACCCGAACACCCATCGCTACTGGATCAACCAGACTTCGCCCAATGGTTATATTGTTGAGAAGCTTTTGGTTGCAGCCTATGCCGATTCTCCCGAGTCATTACAGCAAATCCTGGTCGAGGGCGATGAAATTCGGTATATCGACTGGGTTATTCCCGGCGTGATTGCGATGAATATCATGTGGGGTGCGCTGTTTGGTATTGGTTACGTTATCGTACGCTACCGCAAGTTTGGTGTACTCAAGCGCCTGCGCGCAACCCCGGTAACCGCGATGGAATTTCTGAGCGCACAGATTCTGTCAAGGCTATGGCTGCTGGTGGCGGTCAACACGGTGATTTTTATCTGCATGGATTACTTTGTCGGTTTCCGCATGCTCGGATCCTATTTCAACCTGTTCCTGGTTTTTACACTCGGATGCATCAACCTGATTTGTTGCGGTCTCGTGGTCGCGGCGCGCATCTCCACCGAAGAAGTCGCCAACGGTGTTCTGAACCTGATAAGCTGGCCGATGATGTTTTTATCCGGTGTCTGGTTTTCGCTAGAAGGCGCGCATCCCTGGATGCAGAATTTTGCCTTGATCTTGCCGTTGACCCACGTCACCGAAGCAGCGCGTGAAATTATGATCGACGGTGCGGGTATCGTGCAGATTTCGGATCACCTGCTGGTGCTCGGTGTTTCAGCCGTGATTTTGCTCATCGTTGGTGCCAGGATATTTCAATGGGAGTGATATCGGACCAGGTAATCCTGTTTTGTTTACTGGGCGTGGTGTTCGGGCTGCTGGTGTGGGGCAGGATTCGCTATGACCTGGTTGCATTTGGTGCTCTCATAGTCGCCGTCGTGATCGGAGTGGTACCGCAGGAAGACGCCTTTGCCGGGTTTGGCCATCACGCCACGGTTATCATAGCGTTGGTATTGATCGTCAGTCGCGGCCTGTCTAATTCAGGTGCTATCGAATTGATTGCACGCCACGTGATTGATGGCGGGCGATCATTATTCATGCATATCAGCGTGATGTCGGGGGTATCGGCAATACTGTCGGCGGTGATGAATAATGTTGCCGCACTCGCACTGTTGATGCCGATCGACATGCAGGCGGCGAAAAAAGCCAAGCGCAACGTAAGGTTAAGCCTGATGCCGCTGTCGTTTGCATCGATTCTGGGTGGCATGATCACGTTGATAGGAACGCCGCCGAATATCATCATCGCGAGTTTTCGCGAGCAGGCGATAGGCGAGCCCTTTGGCATGTTCGATTTTTCACCGGTGGGTGCGGTCACCGCGCTGGCCGGGGTGATATTCATAGTCTTTGTCGGTTGGCGCTTGATTCCAGTTAGCGACACTGATGACGCCAGGTCCGAGCTCCCACTACCACACGAGGACTACATCGCCGAAGTCCGCGTCGCTGCCGATACCAGCATTATCGGCAGACGAGTGCGCGATCTCGATACCGAAACCGATGAAGCCGATGTCGAGATTATCGGCCTGGTGCGCAAGGGCAAGCGACTTCCCGGACGTGCGCGTCGGGAGGAAATTCGACAGGGCGATATCCTGGTGATCGAGGCCGATGCGGAGCATATCGATGCCTTTGTCGGGGCCTTCAAGCTCGAATACGTCGGCAGTGAAAAATATGTCGGCCAGGCTGCCGAGGGCCTGGTCCTGGTCGAGGCGGTGGTGCCTGACAATGCCCGCATCGAGGGTCGTAGCGCCTTCAGCCTGCGGCTGTTGTATCGGCACGGCATTACCCTTCTCGGGGTGTCGCGACGGGGCAGGACCTTCCGCGAACGGGTTCGAAAACTCGACACGCGTGCCGGTGACGTATTGCTGTTGCTCGGCCCGGCCGAGCGCCTCGACGATGTCGTCAAGTGGCTTGGTTGTCTGCCATTGCAGGAGCGTGATTTGCAGGTGGTGCAACGCCACAAGGCCTGGATCGCGGTGGCAAGCTTTGCACTCGCCATTGCCGCGGCAACCTCCGGGATTATCCATTTGCCCGAAGCATTGGCGCTGGTGTGCATGGTCATGGTTGGATTCAATATCGTGCCGCTGAAAGAGATTTACACTTCGATCGAATGGCCGGTTATCGTGTTGCTTGGCTCGATGATTCCGATTGGTTCGGCACTCGAGGCCTCGGGCGGTACCGCCCTGATCGCTCAGCAAATCATCGATTTTGCCGAGGGTTACGGACCGGTGATTGTATTAACCTTGCTGATGATCGTCACCATGACGTTATCCGATGTACTCAACAACACCGCGACCACGGTCATTGCGGCGCCCATTGCGATCGATATCGCCAATCGACTGAGTGTCAATCCGGATCCATTTCTAATGGCGGTTGCGATCGCCGCATCCTGCGCTTTTCTGACACCGATCGGGCATAAAAACAATACCTTGATCATGGGTCCGGGAGGCTATCGCTTTGGCGATTACTGGCGCATGGGGTTGCCGCTCGAGGTTATTGTCATTGCAGTCTCTATCCCGATGCTCCTGATCGTCTGGCCTTTTTAAACCCCGCTATTTTAGCGATAGCCGCGTTGGATTCGTGCTCGAGCCATCACGTATTGCATATACGCTCAGGCTCTGCGCGCGAATCCGTCGGGACGCCGCATCGCTTGCCCTCGCTAAAATAGCGGGGTTTAAAAATACAACTTTACTCCGCAATTTTCGCGATGGTTGACCGTTAATTGAATTGCGGCTGGCTAGGAACGGGATAAAATAGCGAACAACTTAATGAAAGAATCATAGCCATGACCGTTATTAAGCAAAACGACCTGATCGAAAGCATCGCCGATGCGTTGCAATATATCTCGTATTTCCATCCGCTGGATTTTATCCGTGCCATGGACGAAGCCTACCAGCGCGAAGAGAATCCGGCTGCGCGCGATGCGATCGCACAAATCCTGATCAATTCGCGTATGTGCGCAATGGGGCATCGCCCGATCTGCCAGGATACCGGAATTGTTACCGTGTTCCTGCGCGTCGGTATGCAGGTGCAATGGGACGCCGACATGTCGGTCGGCGATATGTGTAACGAAGGCATCCGTCGTGCTTATCAAAATCCGGACAATGTACTGCGTGCATCGATTCTCGCTGATCCCGACGGTACCCGCAGCAACACCGGCGATAATACGCCCGGCGTGATTCATTACGAGATCGTGCCGGGCGATACGGTCGAAGTGCATGTCGCCGCCAAGGGCGGCGGCAGCGAAGCCAAGTCCAAGTTCGCGATGCTGAACCCGTCCGACTCGGTGGTCGACTGGGTGCTCAACATGGTGCCGCAAATGGGCGCCGGCTGGTGCCCCCCGGGAATGCTCGGCATCGGCATCGGCGGCACCGCCGAGAAAGCGATGATCCTGGCCAAAGAAGCGCTATTGGAGCCAATCGATATACACGATTTACAGGAACGCGGGGGCAGTAATCGTGCCGAGGAATTGCGCCTGGAACTCTACGAGAAGGTCAACCGACTGGGTATCGGCGCGCAGGGGCTCGGTGGTCTCACCACGGTGATGGACGTCAAGGTCAGGGACTACCCCTCGCATGCAGCGAACAAGGCCGTTGCGATAATTCCCAATTGTGCGGCGACCCGACACACCCATTTCACCCTCGATGGCAGCGGTCCAGCCAGGCTGGAGGCGCCCAGACTCGAGGACTGGCCCGAAGTCACGCGCGAAACCGGCGACAATGTCAAACGCGTTAATCTCGATAGCGTGACCCGGGCAGAGGTCAAGACCTGGAAACCGGGCGATACGCTGTTGTTAAGCGGCAAGATGCTGACCGGGCGCGACGCTGCGCACAAGAAAATGGTCGATATGCTGGCCAATGACGAGAAATTGCCGGTCGATCTTAATGGTCGCTTTATTTACTACGTCGGCCCGGTAGATCCGATAGGCGAAGAAGTGGTGGGTCCGGCAGGCCCGACCACTGCGACGCGCATGGATAAATTCACCCGCACCATGCTTGAACAAACAGGTTTGCTTGGCATGATCGGCAAGGCGGAACGCGGGCCCACGGCGATCGAAGCGATTCGCGACTATGAATCGGTTTACCTGATGGCGGTCGGCGGTGCGGCTTACCTCGTGGCGCAGGCGATCAAGGCTTCGAAAGTGGTTGCGTTTCCCGAGCTCGGCATGGAGGCAATTTACGAATTTACCCTCGAAGACATGCCGGTTACCGTCGCCGTCGACCACACCGGGGAGTCGGTGCACCAGACCGGACCCCGGATCTGGGCCGAAAAGATCAACCAGCGCGTGGTCAACTTCGACGCCTAACACCTCTATTCCTGTTGTCTTCCCGCGTTGTCTACTACTAGCCCCTGTCATACCGCGGCTTGACCCGATGCGTCGGACCGGCGGGATCCATAAAGTACTCGGCTCATTCTGGGTCCCGCGGTCAAGCCGCGGGATGACAGGAGAAGCCGCGGGATGACAGTAGAAGACGCGGGATGACATGCGACTAGGTCTAGCGTCGGTAAACTCGCGCCAACGCCCAGATCTCGACGTATTCCACGCCGGCCCGATGCAGCGTTTTGGTGATCTCGGTAACCGTCGAACCCGTGGTCACGATGTCGTCGACGAGCGCGACGTGTCGATACTCCCGCTTCGGCCTAAAGGTAAATGCCTGGCGGACATTATTGGCTCGCTGGGCGGCGCTAAGCCCTGATTGACTCGGGGTGGAGCGTAACCGGGTCAGGGCATGCCGATCGATTGGTATCCCGAATGCTTTCGACCAGACCGCGGCAATTTCATAGGCCTGGTTGTAACCACGTTCGAACAGGCGTACGCGATGTAACGGCACCGGTATCAGGATTTCCGGTCGTGGCGAGCTTTCACGAAACGAATCGAGACATTGCAGGCACAGTGTTTTCGACAGGTAAAGCGCTTCGGAA
>JAOTXY010000110.1 GCA_029862125.1 Gammaproteobacteria bacterium
CATGACCCGGGGCCGACGAACAGACACAGTGGCGATTTGTTGGTGTGGGCCGATTGGTCATCGGTGGCGGAATTTGCCAATGGAGGTGCTGACGAACGTCCCGAAGAGTGGAAGGCATTCAAGCAGGCTATAGAGTCCAGAATGATGGACTTTTTCAAGGAGAAGTTCCCGGGTTTGGCGCCGCTTGTCACCTACCATGAGCTTGGTACGCCGCTTGCCACCGCTGAATTTACCCGCCACGAGAAGGGCGGGTTCTATGGCGTCGAAACGTCCCCGCGCCGCATGTTGTCAGAGGCGCTTAACGCTCGCACGCCTGTTCCCGGTCTGTTTCTGTCAGGCCAGGACGTTATGAGCCCGGGAATCGCCGGAGCATTTTCGGGTGGCATTTTCGGCGCTGCGGCGATTGATCCGCGCGTATTCCAGAAACTCAGTTAAGGGTTGGGATCGAAATGGCATTCCAGCAAATTTTACCTCTGTAAAACCTGAGCTTTTAGATGAATCGCGTCCTCACTCATGGTGAAGCAGCATGCCGCGAGGAGGAGTTATTGGAGTTTACGCCGAAACTACGCACGCTTTCTTCTTGCGAGCGCGATGGCGAGGAGCCCACGCTATATGGAGTCGTCGCGGCCCCGACATTACCCGAGGCGGGAGCGAGTCAATGAGCACGTTGAGCAAACTGTTTAAATTTGTGGCGTCACGCATGCCGCGTGTTCGCGGCTTCGGAAGCCGCTTCTACTTCGGTCATCCGTTTCTCGACGCCTGGTTCGCCTGGTTCCCGCTGAACCAAATTCAGTTCGATGGCGCCGCCGTGGGGGAGATCTACAACGTGGCCTCGCGTATCGACGAGAGAAAGGGTGAAAGTTGGATCGTCGAGTGGACCAGGGAGGCTGAACGGGTCTGCGCATACGCTGAGACACTTCACAATGGCGAACATACTTTCAGTGCTGCCAATGCATTTTTAAGAGCCTACACCTACTACCGGACCGCTCACCTCGCTACCGATCCGACTAACTACCCCAAAGAGCTCATCGCCACGTATGAGGGGCTTTCTAAGTGCTACGCTCGTTTTGTCGAGCTGTCGGACATCCAAGCCAAGGCCATCAAGATCCCGCTACGATCTGACGGCCGCGGAGATGCTCAGCACCTGCATGGATGGTTCTTTCACGCGGCGAAGCCCGCCGACGAAACTCCGAAGCCGACGTTGCTATGGCTCAGCGGCGCCGAGAGCATCGCGGAAGACGTCTACTGGTGGTGCGCCGCCGAAGGCATCCGCCGAGGCTTCAACGTCCTCGCGGCGGACCTGCCAGGGGACACAGCCACCCGGATCGAGAACCCGAACGTCCTGATCGAGGGCGCGGGCGACCGCGGTGTGCTATCCGTCGTCGACTACGCGTTGGCGCGACCGGACGTCGATGCCGACGCGTTCTACGTCTACGGCATCAGCATGGGCGGGTACCGGGCCGGTCGTCTGGCTCAAATCGACAATCGGGCCACCGGCATCATCGCCAATGCGCCGATGCTGAATGCCTCCGAGGTGCTCGCCGCGGTCAAGGACATTTACAAGGCGTCCAAGGAAGCGCACGGATGGGCGTACCGGATGTTCTGGCAATACGGCGTGAATGCTGACCAGAAGCTGAAGACTGCTCTGGAGGAGCTCGTGGATGGCGTATGGGGCCGCTTCGTCGTGGACCCCTCCTCGATCTCGGTCCCGTTCCTCACCATGGCTGGAGAGAACGAGCTCGGACACGAGGGGATCCGCCAGGCCAAAGAGTTCCACGAAACATGTGGCAGCCGAGCGAAGGGACTCCGGATCACCACCGCCGCCGAAGGAGCCGGGGCGCACTGCCAGTTGGACAACTTCCCGCTCGCTCGGCAGATCGTCTTCGACTGGATCGAGGACCGGATGCGCGAGCGCACCACGAGCTGACGAGGAGGCCGCCATGGCGTTTGAACAACTTCTACCGCTTCACAACATGAACTTCCAAATGAACCGTGTCCTCACTCACGGCCCCGAAGCTTGCCGCAAGGAGGAGCTGTTGGAGATCGCACCAAAGCTTCAAAAATTCGATCCGAAGGCCTGGTTCGAGCAATGGAACATGCTGGCACGACGGGCCGAAGCTGAAGGTCGGTTGATGCACGCGGCCTACTACCACCGCATGTCCGAGTTCTTCCTGCCGGAGGGCGCACCGGAGAAGGCAAACGCTTATGAGGACTTCTCCCGCTGCTTCTACGCGGCAACTAAGGACGAGGAGCTCGAGGTGTTCACCATCCCCTACGAGGGAGCCTCGCTGTCGGCCATGCGGCTCTCGGCCGTTGATGAAAAGGGGGTCATCGTCCTCCACGGCGGGTTCGATTCGTTCATCGAAGAGCTCTACCTTTGGGTCCGAACGTTCCGAGACGCGGGTTACACCGTGATCATGTTTGAAGGCCCAGGACAGGGTCGTCCATTGCAAGCGGGCCTGAAGATGACCCACGAATGGGAGAAGCCCGTCGCTGCAGTGCTCGACTTCTTCGAACTGGAAGACGTCACCCTGATCGGCATCAGCCTCGGTGGTTACCTCGCTCTTCGTGCGGCAGCGTACGAGCCACGGATTCAGCGCGTTGTAGCCTGGAACGTCATTTGGGATACCTTGAGGGGGTTCAATCGGGACAAACCCGAGCGCTTCTTCGCAGCGATCCACAACCGCAGGAAGATGATGATCAACATCTTCGCCGCTGTCGCCCGAAGGCTGGACGGCATGGTGGACTGGTTAATCACCCACGGTATGTACGTCACTGGTAGCGAGACCCCATTTGACCACCTCTACAAGTTCAGGCACTACCAAACGAAGGACTTGTCGCCATTGATCGAGCAAGACGTTCTGCTGCTGGCAGGCGAAAACGATCACTTCGTTCCTGTCGAGTTCCTCGAGCTACAAAAAGCCGCCCTAACTTCAGCTCGATCCATTCGAACGCGGCTCTTTACCGCCGAGGAAGGCGGAGACCAGCACTGCCAGGTTGGGCGGTTAGATTTGGCTACAGACGAGATACTGGATTGGCTGGACAGTCTCAGCAAGATTGAGGAGTGTCCCAAGGTCGGTTGTGTTGATGCCTTCGATGATGCTCAATAAAGCACCCAGCCCGGGAGTCCGAGTTGGGTCGGAAGCCGCCGCTTAAAATTAGATTCTGAGCGTCTGTTTCCGGGATTATTATTACCCAGGAAAATGTGGGGAATAAACGTTTTAAGTATGGAGTTGATTAGGCCTGGCACCCAGGCTAATCCCGGCTAAATCCTTGTAGATAGAACATCATGCGGGTACCTGTTTGTATTCAAGTCTGGAATAACCGAACTTCTGAACTATATAAGCCTGAACTCTCCAGCAACTTCCTTGCAGCGGAATACTATGCCTTCTAAACGATTCATCCCGATATTTGCGACTTTGTTCCTGGTGCTCAACACGTCCTTGGCCGTCGCGAGTCAAAAGGCATTTACCAGCACCGGCGAGATAGTGATATTAAACGAAGATGGCACCTGGCAATATGAGAATCAATCACTATCTGCACAAGCTACCAAGAAATTAAAAACCAATTCAAAAAAATTTAAAACACCCAAAAAATCTAATTTTCCACTGAAGAGCAAAATCAATAGTTTTGGTCTGAGGATGAATCCGGCCGAATGGGGGTTTACTAAAAAAGGTGCTATAAATGAGGAAGCTGAATATGAGTTTCGGCATAAGAAGTTAGAAATTTACGCGATGGCAATTACGGAATCGATAGAGATAAAGGTCGAAAACCTGATTGAAATCGCAATAGAAAATATGAAAAAAGTTGGGTCTAATGTAAGAGTCGTAAACAGGGAGTACAGAAATGTAAACGGAGTAAAAGTGATATTCATGGAAATAACAGCAGTTGTAAACGGAATTAAGGCTACTTATTTAGGTTATTATCATTCCAACTCAAAAGGCTCTACCCAATTACTAGCGTTTACCGGAACTGCACTGGCCGCCAAGTACAAGCAGGATATTTTTAATTTATTAAATGGCCTAAGTACCCAGTAAAAAGAACTATTTAAGCAGTGGCAGGGATTACAGAAGCCCGGATCCCTCATTTATTAGCAGCTAACAACCCATACAACCAGTATCGACAGCCAATTTATATAACAAGCCCGATATCGAACCCTACGGACTGGTAATTCACAATTTAATTTTTTACAAAAAATCTTATCGCTGTGTGGACTACTTCACATCGCATTATCGGACTTATTAGTTAGGCTTTACCTGTTACCAGATTCCACGCTTCCCAAAAAACGTTTTGGAACTGGTGGCGTTATATAGTCTGGCCCCGTTACTTGCAAAAGTGCGGGGCTTTTTTTATGCCTTCCTGGTATCCTTATTAGTTATTCTTCAAACCACCGGTAGTGTTTACCAGGCCTGATTCTGAAAAACCGGATATCCAGGTTCTGTAAATCAGCCGCACCTATCGAAGCAAACTGGACGCCAATAAAAAAGCCACCTCGATTGAGATGGCTTTCGTATTGCAAGATTATAAAGTTGAAACAGGCCTAGCTTCCGCTACCTGCTGCCTGGAATCCTGCAACAACGTCACCGGCTTTTTCCATTGCCGCTTTCGCCTCCTGTGTGGTAAATGCTCTCGTGGTTTTCAAATTACAAACTCCACCCGTCGAGCCTGCCACCATGAGTCCAGCTAAAAGATCGCTATTGCTATCATCACCTTCGGTTATGACCAGGAAGTCATACTCCCCATGGGTAACATAATACTGTAGCATTCTGGCGCCTACCGCCTCCATCAATGCCGCAACTGCCGGGGCCCTGTCTTCCGGATTTTGTACCATTCCTTTTATTGCTGTCTCGGTATAGTTTCCTTGCGTAATATAAAGTCCCATCTTACCCCTCCTTTAGAATTATCGAATTTTGAATTGTTGACTGGTGACGCAACCAACCAGGTTAGCTATCAACATCAACGGAATCCATGGTATCACCACCACATTTAAGCAGCAAAGATGAGCTCCTGAAGAGGTGTAATTTACCAGTGTGGTCTTCGGCTGGTCCAGGTGTGCAAAGCAATAAATATTCTGCGGCCCTGGTATCGTTATAACGAGAGGATTAACGACTCTTGCGGTTCTGCGCAGCCCATGCCCGGGCGAGTTTTTGAGCATCGGCTACCTGCTGCGCGCTCATTCTTTTAGTTAACTTTTCAAGCTGTACCCTGGCCTTTTTATGGCCCAGGGATGACGCCATATTCAGCCACAAGTGTGCTCGACAAAAATCCTGTAAAACCCCCAGGCCTTTTAAATACATTAACCCCAGGTGATACTGGCTGATAGCAGAACCCTTTGCAGATAACCTGCTAAATCTTTTAAAAGCACTTTCGTATGATCCGTCAACGAAGGATTCGACCGCAGTGTTAAATCTTTTCCTGTCGATATCTTTTAATCCTGCCCCGCCCATAACTTCATACCAGTCATCGTGAGGCGCCACTGACAGTTTCAGCAGCTGACCTATATCTTTTTCGATAATACGTGGATTAACGGACATGGTTCAGATGTCTCGGCTTTGTGATTTCTGAATTTGTTCAACCAGGGAAAATTTGTCCTTACGTCGAATTTCAATGCCTTCGGGAACTTCAATCCCCAGCACAACCTGCCCCTGTTTGTTATTGAGAACAGTTACCTCGATAACATTATCGATAATGACAGATTGATGGTTTGTACAGCCAAGCACCAACATCCTACCCCTCCATTTTTATTACCAGTTGCAGGAAATATATCGTTTTTGCCGGTGATAAGTATGTGATCAGTGTCTCGTTAAGACAGAACTGTCGCAACAACGAGCATTGCTAACGAAAGTTCGCAAGCTACTCTATGTGCTGAGCCGGTTAACTATTGTTACTGGGCTGGTAGTGCTCGGGCCAGTGTAACTCGACAACGGGACTGTCCGCCGCGTAGGAGTGGCAGCTATTCAGAAACGCAATCGTATTGTCTTGCGGTTTACCCTCGCTGCGTTTAATTCTTTCGCTAACGATGGTCTGAATTGCAGTCGTTGCAACAGGCCCCAGTAGTTCGGTCAGGTGGGTACAGCCTCTATTACTGCCCATTGCCTTTCTTGATTTATCGGTCCATCCCGGGGCAATCCTGAGGCCGACCAGGTTTTTCGCTACCGTAGTGACCGACTGGCAGTAGTTGTAAGGTGATGCATCGATTACGGCCTCGACATCCTGTACCTCGAGATCAAGATTGATTGTCAGGCGAATCGACATGTCATGCAGCGCTTCGTCAGCCTCGATCCAGCCGCCGCGATCTCGATTTTTAAAACGATAAGGCTTGGTATCGACAATGCGCCCCTCGATATCCCATAATCCATCTTCACGTTGATGGCCATGGCAGGTTACCACACGGGTATGCGCCAGTTTGCGTTTGACAGGTTTGGTTAACGGCACAGCGTTTCTCCGACAATCGAATTTTACTGATTAAACTGGCGCACGACATTATCATGCACGATTGGATCGGAACACCCGTTAATGAATAAATCACACCATTATTTGCGACTAAGTGATCGCGGCAAAGGAATCCTGATGTCGCTTGGCGGGGTATTCGTGTTGAGCCCCGATAGTCTTTTGATTCGGTTAGCAGCACTGGATGACTTTACGCTGATATTTTACCGCGGCCTGTTCCCGATATTTACTATCAGCCTGATACTCTGGCTTTACTATCGAAATCGTTTTCTGAGCGTGCTGATCGCCATCGGTTGGGCTGGAATAATCAATGGCGCCCTGTTTGCATCTGTGAACATCACCTTTATCAGCGCGATTCAGAAAACCTCGGTTGCCAATACTTTACTGTTTCTATCGTCGGCTCCTATCTTTGCAGCGATCCTGTCATTGCTGGTGCTGCGTGAAAACCAGCGCCCAACGACGTGGCTGATTATCGCGCTATCGCTGCTCGGCATATTCATCATAGGCTGGGGCAGTTACGGCAGCGCCAGCCTGCTGGGTGACCTGTTTGCACTGGGCTGCGCTCTGTTTACCGCTTGCAGTGCCGTACTGGTACGCTACAAAAAGGACATCGACCTGGTGCCCTCGGTCATCATCGGCAGCTTTTTCACCCTCTGTTATGCGCTGACCCGATCACCGGATCTGGCAATATCCTCGGTGCAACTGGTCTACGTGGGTATCATCGGTTTTATATTGATACCTTGCGCCTTCATAGTTCTTACCATTGCACCGCGATACGCCAACTCGGCAGAAGTACAACTGGTTTACCTGCTGGAGAGCATTCTGGGTCCACTCTGGGTCTGGTTGGTGATCAAGGAGACGCCTTCGCTGAATACCATTGTCGGTGGCAGTATACTGTTGATTTCGGTAGCCTGGTTTGCCCACCATACCATCAGGGAAGAAGCGAAACTGGTCTGAAGGCGCCTAGCTTCGACAGGCGACCAGGTTCACCATTTCAAACGCGATCGTCGCAGCCGCGAGCGAAGTTATTTCCGCATGGTCGTAAGCCGGAGCGACTTCAACCACGTCGGCAGCCACCAGGTTCAATCCCTGCAGGCCGCGAATGATACCGACAAGTTCACGACTGGTGATACCCGCGATTTCGGGCGTTCCGGTACCGGGCGCATGCGCCGGATCCAGTACATCGATATCAATCGACAGGTATAGGGGATTATCCCCGACCCGTTCCCTGATGCGTTTTACCACGTGGTCAACGCCATGTGCCTCAAGTTCGTCGCAGTGCACAATCTTGAAACCCAGCTCTTCATCTTTAGCCAGGTCATCTGTACTGTAAAGAGGTCCGCGAATACCGACGTGCATCGACGCGTCATCGTTAAACAGCCCCTCTTCGGCAGCACGACGGAACGGGGTGCCATGGGTGTAGGGCGCTCCGAAATAGGTATCCCAGGTATCGAGGTGTGCGTCGAAATGCACCAACGCCACCTGGCCAGCTACTTTATTCACCGAACGTAACAAGGGCACCGCAATAGTGTGGTCGCCACCCAGGCTCATAATGACCGGCGCTTTTTTAAAGAGCTCATCGGCCGCTACCTCGATCTCCGCAATCGCTTCCTCGATACTAAAGGGATTACAGGCGACATCCCCGGCATCGGCAACCTGAATCGTCTTGAAGGGTTCGGTATCGTAGGCTGGATGGAAATTTGTGCGCAGATGGCGCGAGGCCTGGCGTATCGCCTGTGGTCCGAAACGGGCTCCCGGACGGTAACTGGTGCCTGAATCGAAAGGAATGCCGAGTATCGCAACATCGCAATAGGGTACGTCGCGCAGTTCCGGCAGACGGCAAAATGTCGATGGCCCGGCGTATCTCGGAACCACTGTGCCGCTGACCGGCTCGATCGGGGGTGTCTTTGCCATTCTGGTTCCTCGCTCTGTGGGCCGATTTGTTATATCACCGATATCTGGCACAATCAAACCGACTCAATCGACCGGTAAAACAAGTGGCAATACGAACCATCTTGAAAATGGGCGACCCCCAGCTGTTAGAAATTTCCGCCGAGGTCGATCCCATTGACACTGCAACCCTGGAGCCACTGCTGCAAGATATGTGGGAAACCATGGACGAGGCAAACGGGGCAGGGCTTGCAGCCCCGCAAATTGGCGTCATGCAGCGCGTGGTTATTTTTGGATGCCAGGCTAATCCGCGTTACCCCGATGCCCCTCCAGTTCCACAAACCGTGCTGATTAATCCGCTCATTACGCCGCTTAACGAAGTCCAGGAGGATGGCTGGGAAGGCTGCCTCAGTGTGCCCGGGATGCGTGGAATCGTGCCGCGGTTTCGCGATATTCGATACCGGGGTTACGACCAGTACGGTAACGCAATCGATCGAGAAGCATCTGGCTTTCACGCACGCGTGGTGCAGCACGAATGTGATCATCTCGATGGCGTGCTCTATCCGTTTCGAATCAAGGATATGCGCCACTTCGGATTTATTGACACCCTGGCGGAAACAGGCGTCATCGAGCTCCAACCCTGTGATGATGAGCCCTGAAACCGATCTGCCCCGGGACCGTTTTGCGCTACTCGCAAGCGGCGCTAATTTTTCCTGCGAAGTGTTACAGGCGTTGCGCGAGAAACATTTTCTACCAACTTTAATATTCATGCCGGAATATCCGCCCGCAAAAAAAATGCCGGATCGCGGAACTGAAATTGTTATCGCCACACCCGAACGTCGGTTTTTAGAGCTCGGCCAAGATATCGAAATCGACTACGCGCCCGCAGCTCGACAATCTGAATGTGCCCACCTGGTTCAACAAACTGCAATCGATTTTCTACTGGTTGCCTGTTGGCCTTACCTGATCAGTGATGCCTTGATTACAAGTCCTCGCAAGGCTGCACTCAACCTGCACCCATCGCTATTACCCGATTTCCGAGGGCCGAATCCCATTGAGCAGCAACTTGCCCGGGGAGTTTCCAGGTTTGGGGTAACCCTGCATCTGCTCAACCAACAATTCGATCAGGGCGATATTATCGCCCAGGCAGAGTTGAACGAAATCGATGAGAAGGCAGATCGCGCCTGCCTGGAATGTCGCAGCGCAATTCAGGGTGTCGAATTATTTATCGAGGCGGTGAAAAGCCATTACCACGGGTGGAAGCCACTTCGGCAAACTACGTAGCTTTAAAACATGAGCGAGAAAGAGTTGCTGACGGATCCGCAAGACAAGCTGGCCCTAGG
>JAOTXY010000111.1 GCA_029862125.1 Gammaproteobacteria bacterium
GTGCTTTGCCAGTACTTCCTCGGCCACGAACTCACCGGAATCGTTAAGCTTGCCATTGGCGATAATGCCCTGCCCCTCGCGAAACAGGTCGGGAAGAATGCCGGCGTAACTTACCGTTACGCGCTGTTCGTTATCGCTTAAATCGAACTTCACGGTCAGACCGTCACCGGGACGATCGACGCTGCCTTCGACCACCATGCCACCCATGCGAAACAGCTTGTTCTGCGGTGCCTTGCCCGACATGACCTCGGTCGGGGTAAAGAAAAACATGATGTTTTGATCCAGCGACTTGAGCGCGAGCCCGACGCCAACGGCCACGCCCGCAACCATTAGCAGGATCAGGCCGAGTCTTTTCTTTCTTGCAGGTGTCATTTCCGTTCTTCCTTTTGACGCCGCCGCAGCTGGCGTATTTCTTTCTCGTGTTGCTTGCGCGGAAGATACCAGTTTAGCCATAGCACCAATGCGACCAGGGCATAGCTCGGCCACACAAAAACCGCGTATCCACCCATTTGGAAAAATTCTGTCACTTAAAGTTCCTCGACCCACTTGCTGTTGCGTTCACGCCGTAACAACTCCACGCGGCACTTCTGAAACAGTGTCAACACATAGTAAACCTGGAACGCCATCGCCATCAACAACAACGGCAGCAGCATGCTCCAGTGGATCGACGGCTTGTCGAACTTGGTCACCGTCGGTCCCTGATGCAGAGAATGCCACCACTCGACCGAATAATGGATGATCGGGATATTAACCACTCCAACCAGGGCCAGTATTGCTACCGCTCTGCCGGCTACACGCCGATCATCGATGGCATTATGCAACCCGATAATACCAAGGTATAAGAACAAAAGGATCAATTCCGACGTCAATCTTGCATCCCAAACCCAGTAGGTACCCCACATGGGTTTGCCCCACAGCGACCCGGTAACCAACGCAAGAAAAGTAAAACTGGCGCCTATCGGGGCGCTACTGATCAATACCACCTCGGCAAGTTTCATCCGCCAGATGATGACTATGGCACCACAAAAAGCCATTACAACGTAAATAAGTAACGACATCCACGCCGATGGCACGTGCACAAAAATGATGCGGTAGCTTTCGCCCTGCTGATAGTCCGGTGGCGCTTCGATCAAACCACCGTAGAGGCCGGTCAGTAAAAAGGCCAGGAAGATCCAGGTCAGCCACGGAATCCATTTACCGGCGATGCGGTAAAAATGCGGGGGCGAACCTAACTTGTGAAACCAGAGAAACATTGAAATCCCTTTAACTAACTTGCCGACATTCGTAAAGCCGCCGCCGTCGCCCAGGGCGACAATGAAACCGATAAAAACAGGAACGCCAGCAGCATGTAAATCTGCGCCGATACTTCGAATCCCATCGCGGCATTTTCAATCGCGCTGGCCGCAAAAATCAGCACCGGCACGTATAACGGCAATACCAAAAGCGACAGGATTATACCACCCTTTCTCAAGCCTACCGTAAGCGCTACGCCAATTGCCCCAATCAGGCTCAAGATTGGGGTTCCAATGAGTATAGTCAATAGCAGCGTCCCCTGGGCCGAACCCGGCATGCCCAGCATTTCCGCCAGTAACGGCGCCACGATGAGTAATGGCAACCCGGTCACCAGCCAATGCGCGCTGACTTTTGCCAGCACCAGCACGGCTACGGGATGGGCGCTGAGCAAGATCTGTTCAAGTGATCCATCATCGAAATCGGAGCGAAAAATACTGTCTAGCGACAGCATCGCCGCGAGTAAGGCCGCGACCCAGATAATTCCGGGCGCGATGCGCGCCAGCAGCACGGGCTCCGCACCCAGTGCCAACGGGAACAGGGTTATTACCAGTACAAAAAATAAAAGTGGCATCGCGTACTCGGCGCGGTTGCGCAACGCCAGCAGTAAATCACGACGCAGCAGGAAGACAAATGCCTGCAGCAGGGATAATCGATGACTCATGCCTGTCCACCCAGGTGTATGCGTTGCACATTTTGTCCGGGTAGAGAAATATCGTGGTGTGATGTCATCACGATCAATCCCTGTTGTTCCAGGTGTTGCTCAAACAATGACGCGAACATTGCCATACTATCCCGGTCGAGCGAGGTGAAGGGTTCATCCAGAATCCAGAGCATGGAACTGGTTGCCAGCAGGCGTGCCAGAGCCAGCCTGCGCTTCTGCCCTGCAGACAAACTGCCTACTTCGGTTTCTGCGTAGGCATAAAGATTTACCTGCTCGAGCACATCGTCAAGGCTCTGCTCGGAAGGCACGCCCATCGCTCTCGCCAGGCGTAAATTCTCAAGACAGGAAAGTTCATGCTTGACGCCGTCGTGATGACCGACATATGCGACCTGCTCGTAGTAATCACCAGCCAGGCGATCAATCGGAACACCACGCCACAGGATTTCGCCGCCATCTGCCAGTCTGAGCCCTGTCAGAATACGCAACAGGCTGGTTTTACCGCAGCCATTGGGGCCTTCGACCACCAGCATTTCGCCCGCCTCGAGCGCGAATTCGAGGTTCGCGAACAATTGAAGATCGTTACGGATACATCCGAGATCACGGGTTTCGAGTAAGATCGATGTGGACATGCAATGGTTGGATTATAATGTGCCCGAAGATTAGCCTTGCCCATGGTCTCGATCAACCCATTTTTTTGATATAGATCAGTCAAGAGGGTATAAACGGTAGTAAGGTAATACCTTACAGATTGGAGAAAATAGAATGACCACCAAAGAACAGTAATCGATCAACACATTCGTGAGTATGAATCACGGCTAAAGCATATCGATGAACTCTACGAACGCGCCCATGGGGCTATCAAACACCTGGATGAGGAGCATGAAACCCGCTCTGAACTAAAGGATTACGATGCTCAACGGCTAGAACTGAAAAAAAAGGCTGACGCAGTCAAAACCATGCCACTGCAAAAGTGGCGCGAAGAAACCGTACAAAGTGCAGGGCCTATGGCAATCTGGGACGTTCTTGCTCAAAAACTGGAAGATTTTCTCGAGCGCCACGATAAGTAGCAGCAAAGAAACCAGAGAAATTCGTATCGGCCCGCTAGTGCGGGCCGGGCTTTCTTACTAATCCCCTAAAAATTTCGCTCTCCCGCCTCTTGCTATTAGGGTCAAGAATGGTGGGGAAACCTGTTGCTACGCTTTTCCGCCTCGATGAAAACGCGCTTTACCTCGGGAAATTTCTGCTTGATCGCGCGATCAATTTCAGCGATGTCGGTCTCGACCTGTTGCGCGCTTATTTTATCGGTGAAATCAACGCTGATATTGGCGAGAATAAAATCCGGCCCCATGTGCATGGTTAACACCTCGTTGACATGTTCGATATTGGATCGCCCCCTCAACGCATCACGGATACCACGAATTACCAATTTGTTGGCACTTTCACCAATCAACAGGCTCTTGGTTTCATAGGCTAACCATATCGAGGTACCGACCAGGATCAGTCCGATAATGACCGAGGCGATGCCATCGAATACCAGGATGCCGGTTACCTGGCTCATCCATACACCGGCAAAGGCTACCATTAAGCCCAGCATCGCCGCGCTGTCTTCGAACAACACCACGAATATCGTGGGGTTCTTGGCACGTTGAATGGCTTCGAGGAATCCCCAGCGACCCTTGGAGCGGCTGAATTCGCGAAACGCAAAATACCAGGCGGCACCCTCGAAGACCATTGCCAGCCCGAGCACTATATAGTTAATCATTGGATTACTGATCGGCTCGGGATGCTGGATATGCTGTATTCCCTCGTAAATAGAGATGCCGCCACCGAGCGCAAAAATCAGGATAGCGACGATGAAGCTCCAGAAATATATTTCCTTGCCGTGACCGAACGGAAAATCTTCGTCAGGCGGTTTGGCGGCGCGTTTCATGCCGTATAACAGTAACACCTGGTTCCCGGAATCCACCAGTGAATGAATCCCTTCCGACAGCATTGCCGAACTGCCGGTAATCGACGCTGCAACAAACTTGGTGACCGATATCAGCGAGTTACCGATCAGTGCTGCAATGATGACAAGCTTCGAACCTGATGCCATATTTTCACCTCAAAAATTTCACGGTTACTATATCCCAACAGCCACCCAGGAAGAAAGCCGGGTAGTAACTCGGGAACATCCAGGCAATTAATTTCGAAGTGACTGAATTCGGGGACTAGAAAACTAATGTTGCCACCGGGAGATTCAGCTTCGAGCCAGCTTATCCGGCATTTAATTAATCATTGCTGGCAGGTCAACCCTCTACTAAACTCCGCGCAGCTTCAACTTGACTGACAGTCACCAACCGGAACACGACTCGTATGTGGAAAGACCTCGGATCCTCCTGGGCAATACTGCTCGGCATCGGCTGCATGATGCTCGCCAACGGACTCCAGGGTACCCTGCTCGGGGTACGTGCCGGCATCGAGGGTTTTTCGACATTTTCCACCGGCATCATGATGTCGGGCTACTTCATCGGCATGTTTATCGGTTCGCTGGTCGCACCCTACCTGGTCAATCGAGTAGGTCATATTCGCGTGTTTTCGGCGCTGGCTTCAATGGCGTCGATCTCGATTCTTTTTCACGGCGTTTATATCGACCCGTGGCTGTGGATGACGATGCGTGTCATTACCGGTATCAGCTTCGCCGGTTTCTATGTCGTTACCGAAAGCTGGCTCAACGATCGCGCCAGTAATGAAACCCGGGGTAAGGTGTTATCGGTGTACATGCTCATCGTTACCGGCGGTATGGGCGCCGGACAGTTCTTACTCAACCTCGCACAACCGGCCGCGATCGACCTGTTCATCCTGATCTCGGTGATCATTTCATTTGGCCTGATTCCGATATTGCTCACCGTAAAACCCGCACCAAACTTCGCAACTTCGTCGAAGATGTCGGTGCTCAACCTGTACCGCGCTTCACCGCTGGCCGTTATCGGCAACTGTCTCACCGGCATGGCACATGGCACGATTTTCGGCCTCGGTGCTATTTATGCGGCCGCGGTATTAGTCGATATCAAGGCGATATCCTGGTTCATGGCCTGTTTCCTGATTGGCAGCCTGGTATTCCAGTGGCCGGTCGGTTTTATCTCCGATCGCATCGGCCGTCGCGGTGTCATGGCCGGCCTGTCAATCGTTTCAATCGTCTGCTGTTTACTGGCCCTTGCCACGCCTACCGACAGCTGGTTGTTTTACCTCTTTATCATCGCATTGGGTGGAGCCGCAATGCCGATGTACTCGATTTGCATTGCCTACGCCAATGATCGACTCGAACCGCATCAAATTGTCGGCGCCAGTGGCAGCCTGGTCATGGTTGCGGGTTTCGGTGCGATGACCGGACCCATCATAATCGCCTTTTTCATGGACTTTTATAGCGTGGAGTTTTATTTCTGGGGTATCGCAACCGTGTTTACAGTTATCTTCTTTTTTACCCTGATCAGGATCGGATCTCGTGCCGGGGTCGCAATAGAGGACCAGTCGACCCTGGTCGCCGGTCCGATGGGTACTCCGATTGCAGAGTACATCGCGCCTGATTCAATCGAGTACGCGGACGCGGTTGCAAAACATAATGTCAGGGACCTGGATGAACGCGAGGATATAACCGAACGCCGACTATAGCGATAAACCGGGACTTAAAGCGCCCAGCGCAGGTCCAGGGAGAAGATATCCTGATCACCGATATCATCACCAATTTCTTTTAACGGGTGCCCCCAAAGCAGGCGCCCGATGAAATTAGCATCCGATATTTCAACTCCCATCCCAATACTGTAAATTTCCCCGCAAACATCTGGATTATCGATTTCACATTTGACATCTCCATAGTCGACGCCCGCAGACAGGGAAATTGATTTGGTCAAAGGATTTCCGCTAAACGGATTTACTACCGATTGTAATCTCCTGGTTATATCACTACGCAGGTACCAGGCATTGCTTCCGCTCAATGCGGACGAATAACCGCGCACCGTATACGGACTGCCGAGATAAAGCTTATCGTTGTCAAACAGGATGTCATCACTGTACTGCAGGTAAAGCTTGACACTCGCATACCAGGCAGGATTCTGCAGGTAGTAAAATAGCTGGCTGTCGATATTAAATTTTTCAAACTGCAGTTTGGCTTCACTTTCGAACCCATCCTCGAGCGTATAGTAATCATCGTCTCTGGCCCCGAATGAATCAAGTCCCTGGTAATAGCTAAAACTGGTGTTGAGTTGACCCCAGGGTTGCAGCCAGTCATGTCGAAGTTCGAGCTGTAGTTGACTGGTTTTGTAGCTGGATACATCGATTAGCTGGTCATCGAAAAAACTGCGCGAATCTTTAACTTCGAGCGCAAATGCAACTGTAAGCCTTGTGGTCTGGCTGCGGGTCACCAGTTTACTGATCCGCAGCTGATCACTGACCGTGTCTCCGGCGGAAAGAAAACTATCGTTGATTCCCTGGACCCGTTGTTCGTACTCGATGTCGCTGTGATTCAATGCCAGCAAATAACTACCCAGCGGAAAAGAGTAATTCAGTTCACGACTGCGATTGCTTTGCAGGGCTTGAAATACCTCGCCACTGTTATAGCGGAATTCAACGATATCATTGATATCAAGGGGATTATCCAGCACCGCCTGAAAACTGAGCTGGGGATCGAGATCGGTGCGGGCATTTACCCCGAGTTCAGTATGAAACGGGTTCGTCTCCACTGTTTTGATGGCGATGATACTGCCACCCTGTTTTGTCCCCGGCCTGATTTCAAAATTGGCGCTAACCGACCTGGCTCGCTCGATCGCTTCAAGCGAAGTCTCGAGTTGGCGCAGGTTCAAAACCTCATCATTGAACATGAAGGCAGTTGCTATTTTGCCATTGCTAGCGCCACTATCGGCATCGATAATAGCTTCAATTGTGCCAACTAGAATTTGAATCTGGATCTGACCATCGCTGATATCCTGCTCGAGTAAATAAGGCCTGCTGGTAACATAGCCTCGAGCGATGAGGTCATTTGAAATTTCGGACAGAATGGTTCGAATTAAGTCGCTATCGATACAACGACCGAGGAGAGGTCGCGCGAGCATTGCCAGGGCGGATTCGTCGGGCAGTTCGGCAGCAACGATATCAACCTGGCTCAATGCAGTGCACTCGGTTGCGCTCACCGTCTGAGCCGCGGTCTGCAGCAACAGGCTTAGGCCGAGTACCCTAAAACCAGATCGAAGCGAATAGTCGCGTAACCGTGGCATCAAAACTGTACAGCGGTTCTCCTCCGACCGGACCTGATGCAGTCAGGTCACGAAAATCATCGTAGTCAAAATCGATCCAGTCCATCTGCAGGTTCAGGCTGCCACGCTCAACCTGAGACCAGGACCTGCCAAATTCGTAGCTCGCGCCGAGGCCGAGCGTGGTACTGGTAAAGGTACTTAATTCCTTGTCACGTGCGAGGTAATTCTGTGCGTTTAGGGATGGAAACAGATCACTATAGAATTCAGCCTTGGTTTGATCGTGAAAACGAAAAGTAGCCTCGAATATCCATTCATCCTGGTAAGGAAAGGTATAACCCAGCTCGTAGGTGGTCGCCTCGATATCCCAGGTATCTTCAAACACCCTGATCCCGGCAAATATCGCGGCGCGTTGCGGCAGGAAATAATTGGCACGCAGCGCCATCGCGGTACTGGTACGGGTTTCCGGATAGTCCTCCGTCCTGAAGCTATCGCTGGTACATGTCTGCGTAACGTCGTAATTACTGCAATATCTATATGAACGGTAAGGGTTGTTGAGGTAGCCGTCGTCGGTTATTGTTTCGAAGGTAAACGCCATCACCAGGTCCTTGGTTAAAACCTGGGAAACGCCGAGCCGATAACTGCGCACCTTGGTATCTTCTTCAAACGCCGGATCCCCGGTTTTTTCAACTGTATTATCGCCATAGGCAAAGCTCATACTGACCGTGGTCAGATCACCAAACATGTCTTGCGAAATCCCGAGACTGAGGGTATTTGCATCGAAGTCATTTTCATCGCTGACCGTGTATGCAGCACTCATCGTCGTCTTTTGGCGCAGGTAGTCGACGCTGATAGAGTTCTCGGTCCGTTCTTCCGTATACTCGCTGGCGCCACTGACCTCGACATCGATTGAAGCACTGGTCACATTATCGACGTAATGATTAAATCCTACCGAGACGCTGTCACCCAGGTTCTTGCGCACCAGCAAAGAAGGCCCGTCGATGGTCACACCGCCGCCGTCATATTTATGGTAAAGCAGGTCTACCCTTTCCTCGGGCAAAACTGCTGCCTGCAATTCCAGGATTGCAGGCAGCAGTAACAGAACCGGGAAAAACCGCCAGATAGAAAACTTCATTCGGAAATCATCGTGGTAAGCAGTGGTCGCTATTCCGACAACGGGATTTAGTTGCAGCCGCAACCGCCGCCGGTTGCAATCCCCGCGCCCCTGGCACCTTCGCGCGAATCATAAACGTGGTGTATGTAACTTGCCGAAACCGGATCACGGTTAAAGCTCATAATAGGATCTGCGAGGTTGGCACGCTCGTAGGGTTTGACCCAGGGTTCGATCGCACAACCGCCCAGTGTTAGCGTGCAAACGAATAGTAAAAATGCCAGTTTTTGCTTCATCAGTATTACTCACGCACCAGTTTTTTCACCATCTTGCGATACTTCTCTTCATCGCCGGGCTTGTAGCCCTTGTGCACAAATCGCATGTTACCGTCACGATCGACGACCACCGTGGTCGGCATCGCGATAACATTATATTTTTTGCTGACCTGGTTTTTATTGTCCAGTACAACCGGAAAATCAACCGGGAAGTTCTTGAGAAAACCCCTGGCGTTCCTGGCGTCCTCTTCGACGTTGACCCCGAGTACTGTAAATCCAAGCGGCTCATACTTTTTATGCAGGTCGTTCAACAGGGGCATTTCTTCTCGACAAGGACCACACCACGAAGCCCAGAAGTTAATCAAAACAACGTTACCTGCCATTTCGCTAAGCTTCAGGTTTTTGCCACCCAGGGACTTCAGGGTAAAATTTGGCGCCTGCCCCTTAAGAGATGCTGCATCAACATGGGTTACAACCGCGAACGATAAAAAACATGCCAGCAACAAGCTGAGGCGGTTTCCCGAAAAAAGGTTTTTCATATCCATTCTCCCTAGAAAAAAAAGTTTAACGCTACTGTCAATTCAATATTGTGAGTCGTTTCCTCGCTACCGAAGAGATCCTGTTCGAATATCAGATCTCGCATCTCGATGTCGAAACTGAATCCGTCGGCAAACAAGGTGCGATGCCCGACCGCATAAGCAATGGTAAAGCGATCATCTCCTGCAAATTCGGTGTTACCAATTCCGGCCGTCAAATAAAGCACTGTATTAAAGGTAGTTGAATCGGTTAAAAATGCCTCTCCCGGAAACAGGTTGAATCCAAGGCTAACAAGGTAATACTGAATTTCTCGTTCATCGTCTGACAGTAATGGCGCGCCACCGCTGAGTATTTCGAAACTGGTTTCCCCGGAATCGCCAAGACCAAAAGATGCCTGTACGAAAAAGTCCTCGGACACGTTGTATCCAAGCTTGACGCCTGTCACGATGTCGGTATCAAAATCTTCGATTGCCAGGTAGCCGATGTAACCCGCAATTTCGAAATCATCCGAATCGATCAGTGATTCGTCGAATTCGACGCGCTCGATCTGAGGCTCAATAAGATTGGTCTCA
>JAOTXY010000112.1 GCA_029862125.1 Gammaproteobacteria bacterium
GATGATCGCGGCCAGCTGGCGTTCTTCGCACAGCTCACAGATCAGGCGCATGATCTGGCGCGAGGTTTTCGGATCGAGGCTGGCGGTGGGTTCATCGACCAGCAGCAAATCCGGGTTCTGGATTAGCGCACGGCAGATGCCCACGCGCTGGCGCTGTCCGCCGGACAATTCGTCGGCGCGTTTGTCTGCCATGTGATCGAGCCCGACCCGTTGCAGCAGGTTGAAGGCTTCGTCGATGTCGGATTGCGGAAACTTGCGAAAAAAGCTGCGCCAGAAGCCGACGTAACCGAGGCGTCCGGAGAGCACGTTTTCCATGACGCTCAAGCGCTCGACCAGCGCGTATTCCTGGAAGATCATGCCCATGCGCGTGCGTGCCCGGCGCAACTCGGATGAACCCAGGTGCGCCAGCTCGAGATCACCGAGAAAAATTCTGCCGGAGGTGGGTTCAACCAGTCGGTTGACGCAGCGGATCAGGGTGCTTTTACCGGCTCCGGAGGGGCCGATCAGCGCCATTACCTGTCCCTTGGGAACTTCCAGATTAACGTCTTTGAGCGCATGATCCCCGGTTTTGTATTGCTTTTCGAGATGTTCGATACGAAGCATTTCTGTATCCAATGGGTTGATTCTTGAATCTGCCCGAAACTTCTGCAGATTGAAGGATGAGCCACGATTCGGCATCGTGGCTCATCTTCATGCATGGCTTAATCTACTACTTGCAGTCGTAGCTGACGCCGTTAGCAGTATCGATTTTGCGGATGACATCCCAGTCTGATTTATGGTGAATACTGACAAACCGACCTTCTTTTTTGAATTCTTTCTGCAGATCCGAGCCTTCCCATTTGAAGGTGAAAAAGGCCTGCTTGATCTTGGCTGCGACCTCCGGATGGAGATTGTGCGCGTGACCGTAACCGGTGGTCGGGAAGGTGGCCGATTTGTAAATCGAGGTGATCTGGTCTGGAGTCACTACCTTGCGATCGAACATGCGGTTCATGACCGAGTTGGCTATCGCGGCGACTTCATAGTCCTTGTTGGCAATTCCCAGCACCGAGTTGTCGTGCTTGCCTGAAAATACGGTTTTGAAATCGACGTCCTTGACCAGGCCGAACTCGGATTTAAGCAATGCTGAAGGCGCCTTGTTGCCCGAGTTGGAGGTCGGCGAGGTAAAAGCCAGCGTACGGCCCTTAATATCAGATGGTGATTTGATAGCGCTTCCCTTGGGAACGATGATTTCCATCTCGTAACCATAGGAACCATCCTTCGAAGCCATCATTGCAAATGGCACCAGGCCGGCGCAGGAAACTGCAACCGGATTGCCACCAGTATTTACCCCGGCAATATGCAAACGTCCGGAACGCATCGCTTCGTACTGAGCGGCATAGGATTGCACTGGAAAGAACACCACCTTTTTGCCGGTGACTTCCGACATGTGTTTGATAAAGCCATCCCATACCTTGGCGTAGATCGCGGGATCCTCAACCGGGGTATAAGAAAAGATGATCGTATCAGGATTCACCCATTCGCCGGGGTCAAGAGGCAGATCGGCGACGAGGTTATGGTCGCGGTCACAATATTGATCATCCAGGGTGCCGCGAAAGCAGTCTTCGGCCACCGCGAGGCTGGAAAAGCAGAAGATAAAAAGCAGGCTGCACAGTCTGGTCCAGTTTGAAATGGAATTAGTCATTAAAATTCTCCTCGGTTTGTTTTATTTGGGCGGGCTATTATTATCGTCAACCAGTTACTAAAGCTTTTCCCGCTGCGGCTAGCATTATTATCCTTTGATACGGGTGATGCAACTTTTGCCTGGCCGGCAGTGTTGTTAATGCAACAGCGTTGGGGACAACCGGTCTGAATTATCTGATAGAAATCGATCACTTGCGTAACCGCTACCTTGCGATGCGGCATGGGCACAGTATTGCCAACCAGCAGGGAATCATTGTCAGTCATCCCGACAATGGATGCGACCGCTTCGGTTTAAGCGAACTGGGACGCGAGCAGGTAAAGCAAAGCCTGCAAAACTTCGGATTACTTGACGTCAAAACGATAATTGTCAGCTCGGATTTTTGCCGCGCTCGAGAATCGGCTGATATCGCGAGTGCGCTACTTAATGGCGAAGCTTCAATCACCCTCGATTCACGCTTACGCGAGCGTAATTTTGGTGAACTGGAGTTAACCCCGGATAGTGCCTACGTGGATGTCTGGCAACAGGACGCGAAGGACCCGGACAGCCAATTGAGAGGCGTCGAAAGCGTAAACCAGGTAATGAGCCGGGTAACTTCGGTAGTCGCAGAATATGAAGACCGTTATAGCGGCGCGACGATACTGCTGGTATCTCACGGGGACGCGCTGCAGATTTTACAAACTGCTTTTGCCAGGGTGGATGGGTCATCACATCGACAACTGGACCATTTGCACACGGCGCAAATCAGGCAGTTGCAATTTAGCTAACCAGTTGCAGGATATGTGGGCTTTGAGGCCTGGTCGTGATAGCCATGCCGAGCAAAAAAAAGCCGCTACCATCAGCGGCCTGTAGTGCGGACAATTAATCGCCGAAAGTTCTTTAAGAGAGTGCTTTAATACCAGGAAAACAATGGTTTTATTATAAAACTGTTACCCAGTTCAATTAACAAACCGGGTATTTCCATGCTAAAGTTAAGTGTCCAGTCATACTTATATAGTATCAGGGACAGGTTGTGAGCTTCGACTACAAAGCAATTCGTGCAAGTCAACAGGCCGGCGGAACCCAGTGGGCTTCGTATAGCGACCTGTTTATGGTACTCGCTTTCATTTTTCTACTCATGTACATGGTGTCGAGCCTGCGCACCGGCATGATCTCGGTGACCTCCCACGCCAAGATCAAGGAAGTCAAACAGGAACTCGAATTATACGAAACCACCAAGGATCAATACCTGACTGAGCGCACCAACGCACAGGAGAAAAAAATATACCAGGAAATCATCGAACAGATTGCACTGCTCGAAGACGAGGCGACAGCAAAAAAGAAAAAACTGGCACAAGAATCGCAGGAGCAGGAAGAACGCGAATCCGAGCTTAATCAGTACCAGCAGTTGATTGTAACGATGATGAACGCCAACACGGTTGCCAAGGCCGAGGCAGCCAGGCAAATGTCATCGCAAAAGCAACAAAACCTGGAGCTTCAACAAACCATTGCGGAACGCAGTACGGAACTTGAATCGCTGCAACAGAAATTGCAGCAGGAAAAGACGGAACTTGCCGAATTACAAAAGCAATTTGCTGCTGAAACCGAACAACAGGAACAAAAAATTGAATCCCTGAGATCCAGGTTCGAACAAGATCAAGCCAAGGTTGCCGAATTAGAAGAGTTTATTCGAACCGAGGCAGAGGAACGTGAAGCCCTGAAGAAGGCGCATGCCACGGAAGCGGAAAAACTCGCCAGCAAATACGAAGAGCTAAAAGCACAAAACGAACAGGGTCAAAGTCAGGTCGCTACGTTGGAGGAAACCCTGAGCGCAGAAGCGGCGGCAAAGGAACGCCTGGAAAAACTGCATGCGCAGCAAACCGAGGCGTTAGAGCAAAAATTCGTATCATTGAAAACCGAGTTTGATCAGAGTTTGAACAACCTGGCTTCTCTAGAAGGCCAGATAGAACAGGAGACCCTGGAAAAGGCGGCTCTCGAGGATGCTTACTCAAAGCAAACCGAGGGCCTGCAAGATCAATTGAAACAGTTAGCGAGCGAATACGGTAAAAATCAGACCAAGCTTGCGACGCTGGAGCAGCAGTTGCAACAACGTGCTGCCGAGAAGCAGGCGCTGGAAGCAACCTTGATTTCCCAAACCGAATATCTTGAGGGCAAGATATCCGAATTAGCCGCACAACGAAACCAAAGCGAGATACAACTCGCCGCGCTGGCACAAACCCTGGCCAAGGAAGCCGCCGAGAAGGCCGCCCTGGAAAGCTCGCTTGCCGCGCAAACTGAAAATCTCGAAGGCAAGATTGAAGAACTTGCTCAAAAGCAGGGTCAAAGTCAAACCGAACTGGAAGCACTCGAGGATCAGTTGAGCCAGCAGGCTGCCGAGAAGTTCGCGATGAAAAATGCGAGCGCCGCGGAACTGGCTGACCTGGCGGACAAGTATGAAAGTTTACAGGACGACTACGAAGACAAGCGAAATGAACTTGCTTCGTTAGAAGATAATATTGAGGCTGGCAGGGCAGAGATTGCGAGTCTCGAGGAAGAGCACCAGGGGCAACTCAAGGAACTCGAAGACAAGTTCAAGGGTCTCGAAGATGCCTATGAAACCAATCAGGCTGAAGTCGCCCGTTTGCAGGAGGACCTGAGCGGTGCGAAAGCGAACCTGGAAGACACCGCGCAAAACCTGAGCAAGGCTGAATCCGATCTGACCGCAACCTCCGAGGAGCTGCAAAAGGCGCTGGAACTGGCAAAGAGCCGCCAGGACGTCGCACAACGCATCAAGGATGATTTTGCCAAGGCGGGCATTATCGCAGAGGTTGACAAGAGTACCGGTGACGTGATCCTGGATTTCGGAAACGATTATTTCGATACCGACAGTTACAAGTTGAAGCCCGGCATGCGTAAAACAATCCGCCGGGCGATTCCGATTTACGCCAAGAGCCTGTTCGACAGCGAATCAGAAACTGCAGATATTTCTTCAGTCGAGATTATTGGATTTGCCTCCCCAACCTACGGCGGAAAGCCGGTCAATCCGAATTCCTTATCGGCAACAAATCGCAAGGCGGTTAATTACAACCTGGACTTGAGTTACGCGCGCGCCAGGTCGATTTTCGAATTTGTTTTCGATACCGGTAAGATCAAGTTCAAACACCAGGACAACATGTTACCGCTGATCAAGGTAACCGGTAGAAGCTTCTTCACCGAACAGGTGGACCCAAGTGATACCGGCAACCTTTCACGAAGAGAATTTTGCCAGCTTTATAATTGCTATGAGTCACAACGCGTAATTATCAAGTTTGGACTAATTGAGAAAAGGAACACCTAATGAACGCAGCTATCGTCGATTTAATTAATATCGTGGTGCAATATGCAACCGACTTCCTGATGCCGATTTTGCTATTCGCCTTTATTCTCGCCGTTATCATGCGCTTGCTAATTACGGTGACGATTCATCGGCAGAGACGCTTCGTTAAGGAATTTTGCAAACGCGTGCATGAAGACATCATGGCCAGGCCCGAGCCCCGGGGTTCCTTTTACAGTCATGTCAAAAGGGCAATGACGCGCACCTATTTTGAAAACTTCGAGTTACGCGCACGCTATAAACGCCGTAACGAAGACCACATCATGACGGTCGGCGATCGCGTATTTTTGATTCAGGATGGCATCATTCGCCTGATCGATGATTATTTGCAGCACATCAGGTACCTGCGCAAGGAATCCGGTCACCAGCCCGATTTTCACGAAATCTCGAATAGCGTGATGGGCTCAAACCCTATCTTCAACCGGGTGCTGGGGATATTCCCGTTAAGCCGAACCAATGACGTGCTCAACATCCTGCCCAGTATATTTATCGTCGGCGGCATATTCGGAACTTTTCTCGGTATCATGAGGGCGTTGCCCGAATTGACTGCGATGGATATCACCAACGCCGAGGCCAGCAAGATTGTTATCGACAACTTCCTGATTAAGATCTCGTTCGCGCTGAGCACCTCGATTCTCGGCATCGTGTTGTCGATCATTATGAGTTTTATGAATACCCTGCTGTCGCCGACCAACACCTATGTTGAAATTGTCGACGCGTTTAACTCGGCTTCAGAGATCCTGTGGAACAAGTCAGAGCATAATGACCTGAAAGGCGCTGACCCGGATGTAAGCAACCGTGAATCCGAATCGTTAGACGCCTTTGATATGGCGATCGCCGGTCTTCACGCCAGGCAAACCTAGAACGGCTGACAACGACTTCCAGGCTAGCTCCCTCAAGAATCGCCAGCGTACAGCGGGCATTTTCGCGACGCAGCGGTTTAACGGGTGCATATTCCTCCGAGTTGGCAAAGGCGCGTGCCGAATCCATGTCGGGAAACTCGATAATCACCATGCGCGTGGGCGTCCAAAGGTCGGTTTCAAGCACATCCATGTCACCGCCTCGAACCCGGTACACGCCACCATATTTTTCGGCGATGGGTTTCGCCAGCAGTTTGTATTCTTCGTACTTGTCGGCGTTTTCGATCAGCGTATCGACGATCAGGTAGACGCTCATCATTGACTCCTGTTATGTTTCCAGCGTGAAATTATGTTCTGCATGTTTCCGCGAATCGTTATACTGCGTTTATCCCAACCCGATCCAGTCTGAAATGAGTAATTTTGAGCACATCTTATTTGAAAAGCAGGGTTCGATTGCGAGGTTAGCCTTAAATCGACCCGATGCGGCCAACGGTCTCGATAGTCTGATGGCCAATGAGTTAAAGCAGGCGGCGCAGTTATGCTCCAACGACCCCGAGCTAAAGGCAGTGATGCTAAGTGCCAGTGGACGGTTTTTCTGCGCGGGGGGTGATATCAAGGAAATGATGTCACATGGTGATGAAGTAGGGGAGGCGGTGAAATCACTGGCGGACGACCTGCATAGCGCGATTTCCACATTATCCCGAATGCAGGCGGCCTTGGTTGTTGCCGTCAACGGTGTTGCCGCCGGCGCTGGATTCAGTCTCGCGCTGATTGGAGATATCGTGTTGGCCGCGGAGTCCTCCAGCTTCACAATGGCTTACACCAGGGCCGGATTATGCCCGGATGGCAGCTCCAGTTATTTCCTGCCGCGCCTGGTGGGATTGCGTAAGGCGCAGGAGTTGATGTTAACCAACCAAACCCTGAGTGCACAGGAAGCCTGCGCATTGGGTATTGTGACCCGCGTGGTGGCTGACGAGGACCTGGCGGCGCAGGCCGAACAGGTTGCAAACGATCTCGCCAACAGTGCGCGCCTCTCCACCGCCTATGTCAAGAAACTGCTACTCGCAAGTTCGGCCAATGATCTGGAGGCACAGATGGAGCTCGAGGGACAGTTGGTGTCACGCTGTGCGGCCTCACCCGACGGGCGCGAGGGAATACAGGCTTTCGTCGACAAGCGCCAGCCCGAATTTGAGTAGGGGTTAGCAGGTACATGACTGATTTTTCACAGGGTGTCGCATTTATCGATGACGAATATGTGCTGGTTGCCGATGCCAAGATCCCGGTGCTGGACTGGGGATTCCTGCATTCCGATGCTACTTACGATGTCGCCCATGCGTGGCATGGCAGGTTCTTCCGCATAGATGACTACCTGGATCGTTTTCATGCCAGCATGGAGAGGCTGCGCATGTCGGTACCTTATAGCCGTGAACAGATTCGCTCAATCATGTTCGAGCTGGTCAAGCGCAGCGGACTGCGCGATGCCTATGTCGAAATTGTCTGCACCCGCGGCTTGCCCGCGCCGGGTTCACGCGACCCGCGCAGCTGCGAAAACCGATTTCTGGCATTCGCGATTCCCTTCGTCTGGATTGCCAATGACGACTTACGCGCAACCGGGCTCAATCTTTTAATCAGCAGCCAACAACGCATCCCGCCGGAGTCTGTCGATCCCCGCATCAAGAATTACCACTGGCTCGATATGGTCATGGCCCTGTTCGAAGCCTATGACCATGACGCCGATAGTGCCGTGCTTGTCGATGCCGAAGGCAACCTCGTGGAGGGCCCGGGGTTCAATGTGTTCGTACGCCATGGAAATACCGTAATGACCCCGTCGCGAGGCGTGCTCGAAGGCGTGACCCGGGAAACGATTCTGGAATTGCTGGCCCGGGAGAACCTGGAGGTTGAGCAGGCTCTGTTACCTGCGGCTACGGCGCAAGCGGCCGACGAGGTTTTTATTACCAGCACCGCGGGTGGCGTCATGCCGGTTACCCGAATCTCCGGGAAACCGGTTGGTGACGGCAAGCCGGGTGCCTTAACGGCACAACTGAATGCCGCTTATTGGGCCCTGCACGATGATCCTGCCTACAGTGTCCCGATTGACTACTGAGGACGAGAATATGAATGCACAAACAAAGGTTGCCCTGGTGACTGGAGCCGGAAGCGGGATCGGCAGGGGGGTTTGCCATGTCCTGTTAAATAACGGCTATTCGGTGATTCTGGCTGGCAGGCGACTTGAACCGCTGCAGGAAACTGTTGAACTCGCCGGTGTCGACCCTGCGCTTACCCTGTGTGTACCTACCGATGTGGGCAAACCCGACCAGGTTAAAGATCTGTTCACGCAAGCCGAGCAGGCCTTCGGCCGACTCGATTTACTGTTCAACAACGCGGGCAGTTTTACCCCGGGTATACCGATGGAGGAATTGAGTTACGAACAATGGCAGAACACCGTTGACGTTAATTTAACGGGACCGTTCCTGTGTGCCCAGCAGGCGATTCGAATCATGAAGGCACAATCTCCCGGGGGTGGGCGCATAATCAATAATGGTTCAATCTCTGCGCATGCACCGCGACCTTTTTCGGCGCCCTACACATCGACCAAGCACGCGATAACCGGCTTGACCAAATCAATCTCGCTCGATTGTCGTAACGATAATATCGCCTGCAGCCAGATCGACATCGGTAATGCCGCGACCCCCATGACCAAAGCCATGCCGAAAGGAGTACCCCAGGCCAATGGGGAACGAGTAGCCGAGCCAGTTATGGATGTCGAACACGTGGCACAGGCGGTACTGCAAATGGCTTCGTTACCGCTTGAAACAAACGTACAGTTCATGACCATCATGGCGACCAAAATGCCTTATGTCGGACGTGGCTAGTCGCTCCCGTCGTTCTGGTTTCGTTGGGACCCGTTGACAGTAGCTTGCATCACTTCTGGCTTTGCAATATTTTGTAAGTACGAGGCCACATAGCAGTCTCTATATTTAAACCGCACAAGGATCCAGGGGGATTAGATGAGCGTTAAAGTTGAGGAATTGATGACGAAGTCGGTCATCACCGCGCAACCGCATCAAAGTGTGGAGCACGTTCGTAACATGTTAGAGAGAAATTCGATCAGCTCGGTGCCGGTAGTCGACAGCGATGGTCATCCGATCGGTATCGTCTCGTCGACCGACTTGGTCCAGGAACTTAAGCCTGCTGCGCCGATCAGCCAGATTATGACCGAGAAGGTCTACACGATCCCGCAGTATGACGACACCAGCATTGCCGCACGGGTTATGCGCAACCATAAGATCCATCACGTGGTAGTAACACACGAACAGAAGGTTGTTGGCATTTTGAGCGCGTTCGACCTGCTCAAACTGGTGGAGAGCCACCGCTATGTGGCCAAAAACGCGCCGACACCATCGAAGCGCAAAGGCGGGAAACGTCAATAGGGATTTCCGCAGAAAGCAGGGTTACTCTCACCCCGGGAATACCACAAACTTACACGCGATACGATGAACGTAAATATGGCTTCGTTACCGCTTGAAACAAACGTACAGTTCATGACCATCCTGGCGACCAGGATGCCTTATATCGGACGTGGCTAGTCGGTCCAGCCGTTCGGTTGTCGTGGGGACTCATTGACAAACATGTTGACAGTAGCTTGCGTCACAACTGGCTTTGGCATATTTTGTATGCACGAGACGAAATAGTTGTCCCGTATTAAAACGGCCTGAGGATCCAGGGGGATTAGATGAGCGTTAAAG
>JAOTXY010000031.1 GCA_029862125.1 Gammaproteobacteria bacterium
GACATAATTAATTCACCTCTTCTTCAAGTTTGCTGGCTTCAACTTCAGCATCTGGTTCGATCTCGGCGACCACATCGGTTTCTGTAACTGGCTCGACATCATCGGTATCAGCCAGAGTTTCGACAGTCTCATCAACGACATCATCGCTGGCTGCAGGTCTGCGATCGCTGGATTTTGCTGATTCCTCGCGCTCGACTTCCATCATCATGGCCGATTTCTCGGTTACTGCCGATTTACAGGTAAGCGTCAGGTGTCGTAGAACAGCATCGTTAAAACGAAACGCTGACTCCAGTTCATCGAGTATCTCTTTATTGCACTCGATGTTCAGCAGCACGTAATGCGCCTTGTGAATTTTCTTGATCGGGAATTCGAGCTGACGCCGACCCCAGTCCTCTTCGCGATGGACTGCGCCACCGGAACCGGTAATCATGTTGCGATAGCGTTCCACCATCGCGGGCACTTGCTCACTCTGGTCAGGGTGGACCAGAAACACGATTTCGTAATGTCTCATTTGTTCTCCTCTTGGGATAATGCCCCCAGGATCAAGCCTGTGGAGCAAGGAGTGTCAACCTGCCTTCGTGGCGGTCGACTCGCGAGCGCGGATTCTACCCGACCCTAGGCCCGGCCGCAAGCGCTTCTGGAGCGCAGAATTTCGTATAGACAGACGCCGGTTGCGACCGAGACATTGAGGCTTTCGACCTGTCCCTGCATCGGCAGCTTTACCAGGTGATCGCAGGATTCCAGGGTCAGTCGGCGCAAACCCGATCCCTCGGCTCCCATAACCAGCGCCACGGGACCACTATAGTCATGGTCATAGAGGCTCTCCTCGGCCATATCGCTGGTACCGTAAATCCAGACACCGGCCTGTTTCAGGTCTTTCAAACTGCGCGCCATGTTGGCTACTTCGATTATCGGCACCGATTCGGCCGCACCGGCAGCAACCTTGCGCACGGTTGCATTCACCTTGACCGCACGATCGCGGGGAATAATCACCGCGTTAACGCCGCAAGCGTCGGCGCTACGCAAGCAGGCGCCAAGATTATGAGGGTCCTGTATTCCATCGAGTACCAGTAGCAACGAGTTTCGATTCACAGCAAGCAAACATTGCTGGAAATCCATCACCGGTACCGAATCCTGTGTTTTCAGCAGACAACCCTGGTGTTTATCGCTGCCGCTGAGTCGTGTCAGTTGTGCGCGAGGTTCGGTGCGCACCGGAACCCCGGCATTGCGCGCCTGATCGATAAGCTGCAGCAACCGGGGATTACGCTTATCGGCACAAATCAGCTCTATACAAAGCTCCGGCGCCCGTTGCAGACGACGCGCGACCGCATGGACTCCGTAAATAAAACTGCTACTCATCTGGACCTGGATCGAGTCCTTGTTTTGTTGCGGGACTGACGCTTTTTCCCTCTGCGCTTGGCTTTTACCGGTGGTTCCTCTTCGGCTATTCCGGCCAGGTCAAAATCAACCTTGCGGTCCTCGAGGTTCACCCTTGCAACTTCGACCTGCAGCCGATCGCCAAGCCGGTAACTGCGTCCCGTCAATTCGCCCACCAGTCGATGGTGCGCCGGATCAAACTGGTAATAATCGCGCTTGAGTGCAGTCACGTGTACCAGGCCGTCGATCAATAAATCATCCAGTTGAACAAACAGTCCGAAATTGGTTACACCCGTAACAATGCCGGAATATTGCTTGCCGATATGCTTCTGCAGAAACTCGCATTTAAGCCAGTCTGCCGCATCGCGCGTTGCGTCATCCGCACGGCGCTCATAGCGCGAGCAGGATTCTCCCAGCACGGTCATCTGCGCCAGATCATAACCGAAGCCGGAGGCGTCATTGTTGCCTATCCAGTGTTTGATGGCGCGGTGTACCAGCAGGTCAGGATAGCGTCGAATCGGCGAGGTGAAATGTGCGTAGTCTTTCAGGGCCAGTCCGAAATGACCGACTTTTGGGTCAGGGCTATAACTCGCCTGCAGCATCGAGCGCAGCACCACGGTTTGTATCATGTCAGCTTCGGGACGCGCACGCGACTCTTCGACTACCCTTGCATAGTCCACCGGTTTCGGGTTTTTAGTGCCGAGCGCGATTCCAAAACTGGCCAGGAACTCCTGCAAATTCGGCAGTTTATCGGCATTGACACCTTCGTGGTTGCGATAAAGAGTTGGCAACTTGTTTTTCTTCAGGAGCCTGGCAGCACAGATGTTTGCCGCGATCATGCATTCCTCGATCAACTGGTGCGCCTGGTTTCGCTGGTACGGCAGGATAGCCTCGATTTTGCGTTGACGGTCATACTTGAATATTACTTCCCGGGTTTCAAACTCGATCGCATGGCGTCGCCGACGCGCCTTCGATAAGGCCTGGTAGACCTGCTTGAGACACTCGAGTTCATCAAATACCTTGCCGATGGTTTTACCGCGAGTATTGCTACCTTCAAATAACACAGCCGCCACATTTTCATAAATAAGACGTGCCTTGGAGTGAATCACGGCCTCGAAAAAATCGAATTGCTTGATCGTACCCTGGTAGTTGATATCCATACAACAGACCAGGCACAGGCGATCGACATCAGGATTTAATGAACACAATCCATTCGACAGAACCTCGGGCAACATCGGAATGACCTCGCCCGGGAAATATACCGAGGTGCCACGGTTGCAGGCTTCAAGATCAAGCGGGGTCCCCACCTTTACATAGTGCGCGACGTCGGCAATTGCGACATAAAGGCGGTATCCGTTTGCTATTGGTTCACAGTAAACGGCATCATCAAAATCACGCGCATCGGCGCCGTCGATGGTCACGAAAGCAAGGTCACGCAGGTCCCGCCTGTTTTTCTTGTCGCCCTGTGCAACCCGATTGCTCAGGTTCCGTATCGACTCCAGCACGGCATCGTTCCACTGGTGCGGAATATGGTGCGTATTGACCGCGATGGTGACTTCCATGCCGGGCGCATTTTCCTGCCCCAGTACATGCTCAATCAGTCCTATCGGCTGGTTGTGATGCGACGGGTACTCGGTGATTCGAACCAACACGATATCACCCGGACTTGCTTTGTGACCAACTTCGCGGTTGAGCAGGACATCCTGCACCAGGCGTTTGTCATCCGGTACCACGAACTCGACACCGCTCTCGCGGTAGTATCGCCCGACCAGGGTTTCGTGAGCGCGCTCGAGCACCGAGACAAGCGCACCTTCGGCACGTTCACGTTGCTTATCGACACTGGTGATTTTAACCGCCACCTTGTCACCATTCATCAGCGTACGCATTTGGCGAGCCGGTAAAAATATGTCCTTGCCCCCGGATTCCGGTGTTACGAATCCAAATCCATCGGCGTGTGACTGCACGTAGCCTTTCTCGAGGTCCATGTGATCGAAACTCAGGTAACCGCCGCGGCGATTGCGGAATAGCTGGCCATCGCGCACCATTGCCTGCAATCTTCGTCGCAGCGCTTCCTGCCTGGATTCATCCTGGTATCCCAGCGTTTCCGCAATATGCTCCTGTGGCAGCGGGACCTTCTGCGATTTAAGCAATTCGAGCAAATGCTCTCGGCTGGCTATCGGCTGATCGTACTTGGCTTGTTCACGCTTGTGGAAAGGGTCTTTGGTGGTTGTTTTAGATTTTCTGGGCATAGGTTATCCATCGCAAGATCGCGAGTATATAGAAACATTTGCCGAGCAACTACCAGGTGGTGTATATTCCCGCGCCATGCCCAGGTGGCGGAATTGGTAGACGCGCTAGCTTCAGGTGCTAGTGACCGTACGGTCGTGGAGGTTCAAGTCCTCTCCTGGGCACCAACAGAGATATTACCAGCGTGGTTTTGCAGTGATACGACGATCCAGACTATACGCAGTTTTGCTTGCAACCATTTGTTGCATGCCGGCGGCATGTGCGACCTCATCAAACACGATCGACCCCTACGTGCAGAAATTGCAATGGCTGGATGCGGCCGATCCGCAGGCTGATGCCAACCAGGCGGTTAAACAAAACGATTTGCGGCTACTCGGTTTGGCTACCCGTTCCGTCAATATCCCGGGTATCGAAGCGGAAGATGTGTTGAAGTATGAAGAACAATGTGGAGTTCAATTAATTGAAGGCATTTCTGATGTTGTGCGCAGCGACGAGCACCTGCGCCTGATGCAGAAAGCCCGCAGCTATGCGCTCCAGTACAACGCTATCATCAAGGTTCACTGTCAGCCGTAGCGACGATGTATCTTGACGACCGTAAACATGGCGGTCATCAGCAATAGCCACAGGGCATCAATCGCACCAGAGCCTCCCCCACCACGCGTAGCGGTGATGTTGTTTCCTGCACATGAAGGCGCGGTCGTGCCAACCGTTCCGCCGGTGTTAAAAACAGTCGCAGTATCGCTGTCCGGGTATGAGGATGACAGCAAGGAGCCATTGATGACCAGGTCGGCATCTGATATATCGTAGAATATGTTATTGCTGCATTTTACCCTGAGTCGAGCACGTGGGTGTGACAAGCCCGGCGTGGGGAAATCAATCAGTTGGCGTCCATCGTTGGCTGTTCCTGCCTGCAACGAATGTACCGAATATCGGCTGTAGCTCGCATCGTTAAAGGTCAACAAATCGATATCGACGTTATTACAACTAACCGGGGCCTGCCGGGTGTTGGCAACCTCCCACTCGACCAGCAGGGAGTTACTGGCATCGATTGCCTGCGCACTCGAGAGGTTGGTAACTCTAAAAGGACCGGAGTTCCCGTCTACCGTAACCCTTACATTATCGGTAGCCTGGCCGCCGTTAAGGTCACGCACTGTCATCCGGAAATCGAGATTTCGTGCCGAGCAGGGTAATACCTCAGCGTCGTCATATTCGGCATTAAGCTGGGTACCCAGTGCTGGAAAATTACGCTGTGATTCTGCGCGGGGCTTATAACTTCTGAATAACGGGTTGTTGCCCAGGTCGGTTCCGAAGCTATTGGCATCGGTCTCAGTCCCGGTATTCATTTGATCCCATTGATACATCAGTGGGTCGGTGTCGAAGACCGTACCTTTATCGAGCATAAAAGGTGTATTTAAAGGTATGACCCTGTTCCCTGTCGGCATCGTGATAACTGGATCGGCATTAAAGGTTGGCGATTGCGTTGCACAAGCTAACAGGCCGGCGCTATCGGTGAAGGCATTAATTTGCGATATGCTGCCCGCGTGAAAGGTGTCATCGCTGTTCAGCTGAAGATTCTCGACGCCGCATATGCCGGCATAGGCCATGATGGTCGAACCGCTACCTGGTTCAAATGCGGATGCAGCGACCCGGTTCCCGCCTCCACAGTGTGAAGTACTGCCGTTAAAACTATGCTCGGCACCAAACTGGTGACCTATTTCATGCGCGACATAGTCTATGTAAAACGGGTCACCGACCGGATTGCTGAGACCGGTAACTCCATGTGCCTTTCGAGTCCCGTCGGCACCACTGGTATTGTCACAAACAGAACCTATCCTGGCGAGACCGCCGCCTCCCGTACTAAACACATGGCCGATATCATAATTGCCAACGCCAACCACGGCGTTAATCCAGTTTGCATTCTGTTTAAACATCGCTGTCGGATCGTAATTAGAGAAGGATACGTTAGCGCCGTTGTCGATCAGTTGCTGATTGTTCGCCACCAGCACCAGGCGTATCCCCAGGTCACGTTCATAAATCTGGTTGACGCGATTGATTGCGGTGACGATAGCATCCTGGGCCTGGTCTTCCGCTGAATCTGAGCTGGAGTGATCATACAACGCAGCGACATACTCTTCCGTCGCTGATACCGCCAGCCGATACTCGAGCAGCATGCCCGGAATCCGCTGCGCAGCCCTGCTTTCAACATTTTGAGAGAATTCACGATCCTGGTTAAGCTGGTGGACGCCACAGGAAAACGGCTCGCCAGGCTGCCCCGAGTTTCGATATTTCGATGAATAGAAATTAGCCTGGCTTGAGGAATGGTCGGGGTCGATAAAAACCCTGCCGCCTGAAGTCTGCAGCATTCCACTGAAACCCCTGGCAGTAATGTCAACCCGGCCGGAAGCATACTCATCGTCGATTCCAAATACCTTGAAGGTCTTTACATCGGGATAGTGCTGCGCCAAGCCATCCTCCATGATGGGGGATTCAATGATTTGAAACCAGGCCAGGCTGCCATCAGGCATGGGCAATTGAATTTGATGCGAGAAGTCACCTGAAGAGCGGTGTGGTGCCTGCCTAAGCAAGTTACGCAATGCGACATCGTCGGCGTTGAAATAACTGATCCCGGGATCGACGCCCCTAGAGCGCGCCTGTTCCAGCGTCATATCCTGCCATATCTGCTGATCGGCATTTGCCGACACGGAACCGAGCAGCAACAATATAGCGATAACGATTGAAGCCTGTCTAGGCATAAAATCTCCAGAGCCTCTTGCCTGCCATTCGATTTCTTTAAAAATCGTGACTAATGCAAGATTTTCCTGACTATTAAGTTTTTAATTCAGTATCTTATCGTAACTCTTTAAAGTAATGTGTCAAGAACTACAAGTATCAATATGCTCAAACTGAGACCCAGGACACACGATAAAATCCCGCTCTGGCAAAACTGCTGACCAACGAGGGCAGGTCGAACAATAGTCGTTTTGGGGCTGTAGTACTGTGACTGGAGTAACACTTCCCCCCGACAGTTTGTGTTGAGGGCATCAGCGTTTTGGCTTCGGCAAGAACAGGCCAGTTTCCGAATATAGGAAAGGGAAATTGCGGAATTTAAATTCTCAAGGTATTTCTGATGTTCTGCGCAGCGACGAGCACCTGCGTCTAATGCAGAAAGCGCGTAGCTATGTGCAGCACAACGCCATCATAAAACCCACTGTCAGCCCTGACGGCGCCATAGCTGGCGGAACACAGCCAGGCCTCCCAGCAACACCAACCAGATACCGCCAAAGGCAGTAGCATCACCTGTACCACTGGGGATGGGGGTGGGGATGCCGCTCGGTGCATCACAAATCGGCGCAACGCCACCGGTGGTACCGTTATTATTGAAAAAGGTAGCGATATCATCGTCATCGAAAAGCGTTTTTGGGAAATCACCAACGACCTGCAGGTCACCTTCCGATAACGCGTAAAAAACATTGTTAAGACAGCGCACCCGCAACCGACCACGCGCCGGATTTTCTATCCATTGACTAGGCGCTGGCACAATCGCTGAACCACTATTCGGAGTACTGGCTACCAGGGTGTGGACGGTATGATTAGTGTAAGCCGCGTCGTCGAAGGCCAGTAAATCGATTGCGACGTTGTTGCAACTAACCGGGGTCGTATCGGTGTTTGCAACATCCCAGCTGACGAGAAAAGTAGTGTTGCTGAATAAAATTGTTGTATTGAACGCCTGTGAAGTCACTCGAAATGGGCCTGCATTACCAGCCACTGTAATACGCACATCTTCGGTTGCCTGACCACTGTCGTTGTCCCGCACGGTCAGACGAAAATCGAGATCCCGCGACTTGCAGGGCATCACTTCTGCGTCATCGTATAGACCCAGTACCTGGGTGCCTAGCGCCGGAAAATCGCGGCTTGAAGCACTGTTTTGGGATTCATAAGTGCGGAACAACGCGTTATTGCCGAGATCGGTACCCAGCGTGGTTGCATCGGTTGCAGTACCGGCGTTCATTTGATCCCACTGGTATAGCACAGCGGTACCCGACTCAGCATCGTTAGCACTGCCGGCCAGCACAAATGGTGTATTGGCCGGAATGGTGCTGTCTCCAATTGGGGTAATCGTAGGGTCGGCATTATTGGCTGGACTGGTAGGGATCTGTATGCCGCAGGCGCCGGCACCGCCGGTAAAGGCGTCGATTTCTGCAATGGACCGGGCATGGAAAGTCGCATCGCTATTCATTTGAATATCTTCAACGCCGCAAATCCCGGCATAGGCCATGATCGTCGTACCGCTGCCCGGCTCTACTGCAGTAGCTGCATTTCGATTACCGAAACAACTAAAGGTAGTGCCGTTAAAGGTGTGATTGGCATTGAACTGATGCCCGATCTCATGGGCAACAAAATCGATATAAAAGAGATCGCCAGTCGGATCGGGTTGTCCGGTCACACCCTGTGCTTTAATCGCAATGTCGCAGACCGCACCGAGCGAGGCGACACCGCCCCCACCAGTGCTAAACACATGACCAACATCGTAGGCGGTAATCGGAGCCGGAACATTTGAATCGATCCATGTCTGATTCTCGGTGAGCAAGGCAAATCCATTTGTGTTACTAAAAGGTGCGCCAAGGACGGCGGCGACGTTACCGCCGTCCTCGATTAAATTCTGGTTTCCAGCCACCAGGGTTAAGCGAATGCCGAGATCACGCTCATAAATCACATTGACTCGATCTATTGCGATCCCGATTTCAATCTGGGCATTTGCAACCGCACCCGCGGTACCAACCGCGGTAACATAGTCATCAGTGGCAGCCACTGCCAGCTGGTATTCGAGCAGCATGCCGGGGACGCGGTGCGAGTAATTTGCTTTCACTTCCGGTGTCGGCCGGTCGTTTATTGCAAGCTCGTGAACGCCACAGGAAAAACCCTGACCGGGGTGTCCGCTGCGGGTGCGGGATAAATACAAACCGCTTTGCCCGGCATGGTCGGGATCGATAAACACCCGGCCCTCAGAAGTAAAGAACATGCCATGGAAGCCTCGCCGTGAAATACTAACCCGACCGGAAGCAAACGGATCATCTATGCCAAAAACCCTGAAAGTTTTGAAATCCGGGAAATCGGCGGCGAGCCCTGGCTGCATGATGGGTGATTCGACAATTTCAAATAGCGCCAACTTGCCGTCGGGCATGGGCAACTCTATTTGAAACGAAAAATCGCCGAGTGCTTCATGCGGTACCTGTCCAAGCAGGTTGCGTAACGCGACATCATCGGCTTTAAAGTGACGGGCCCCGATTTCTAAACCGCGTGACTGCGACTGTTCCGGTGTCATGTCTTGCCATATCTGCTGACTGGCCTTTGCTGCAACTGAACCAAACAGCAAAAATAAACCAACAATTGTCGAAGTCTGCCTAAGCATTGAATCTCCGGAGCTTTTTGCCTGTTATTCGAATTCTTTACAAATTGGAGTCTGTTGCAAAGTATACCTGACAGATTCGTCCTTTAATTCTAGGCTATATCGTAATTTTTTGAAATATTTTGTCAGGATTGAATACGTGGTACAGCTCTAGTACTCAATGCAATCATACACGATTAAATTCTTCAATTAAGCAAGGTTACTGACTGAGGAGCGAAAATGAAATAACTATCCTCTTAGTAATTTGTTGCAGTGACCGAATTAACACCTAGCGCCGGTGTCTTGAAATGGGTGATTGAGCACGATAGTTTCGGCGCGATCGGGGCCAGTCGATACGATATCTATCTGCACACCGCAGACTTCTTCAATTTTCCTGAGGTAGGCAATCGCGGCATCCGGCAAATCATCCCAGGATACCAGCCCAATCGTAGATTCCTGCCAACCCGGCATTTCGATATACACGGGCTCGCAAGCCTCGAAATTATCTGCACCCGCAGGAGGTGCAGTGACTTCGTTTCCGCGATAACGATAAGCGACCGCTATTTTTAATGTTTCCAGTCCATCCAGCACGTCCAGCTTGGTGATGCACAGGCCAGTCACCGAATTGATCTTGAGCGAACGCTTCAGCGCAACCAGGTCGAGCCAGCCACAACGGCGCTTGCGTCCCGTGGTCGCTCCGAATTCATGCCCTTTCTCGCCCATGTGCTGTCCGCAGGCGTCATCCAGTTCGGTCGGAAATGGACCGGCGCCAACCCGCGTAGTATAGGCTTTGACAATCCCCAGAATGTAATCGAGGTCACGTGGGCCAACCCCGGAACCCGCAGCCGCACCGCCCGCAGTCGTCGTGGACGAGGTCACATAGGGATAAGTCCCGTGATCGATGTCGAGTAGCGCGCCCTGCGCACCTTCGAACATGATTGCTGCATCCTGGTCGATCAAGTCATGCAGAATGGCCGTAACGTCGCCCACCATGTCGCGCATTTGCTCGGCCTGGGCCATCGCCTCGTCAAGCAGTTGCTGATAATCGAGCGGCGCTACCTTGAAATAATGTTCCAGTGCAAAATTATGGTATTCAAGCACTTCCGCGAGACGCGCAGCAAAGTGTTGTTCACGCATCATTTCACCCAGGCGGATACCCCGACGTGCAGCCTTGTCCTCGTAGCAGGGGCCGATCCCGCGTCCCGTAGTGCCGATGGCTTTACTACCTCGCGCCTTTTCGCGCGCCTGATCAAGCGCCACGTGATAGGGTAAAATCAGTGGGCAGGAATCGCTGATCACAATGCGTTCCCGGGCAGGAACCCCACTCGCTTCGAGATGCGTCAGTTCAGTTATCAAAGCTTCCGGCGACAACACGACACCATTACCGATCAGACACTGTATATTTTCTCGCAGTACCCCAGACGGAATCAGGTGCAGCACCGTTTTTTCGCCATCGATGACCAGCGTGTGTCCGGCGTTGTGACCACCTTGAAAACGCACGACCGCGCTCGCCTGGTCAGTCAGCAAGTCAACTATCTTGCCTTTGCCCTCGTCCCCCCACTGGGTACCGATTACAACAACTGTTCTTGCCATAAACCTGTCAAACCTCTTTAATCGTCCAGGTACCTTTTGAATGCACCGCCTGGCGATCACACTGCTGATCCGCGGCGCTCGATTTACCATGAGTCAGATCGACGACAACGCGCTCCCCATCGCTGCGTAATTGCCGAACCAGTTCAGCCAGTGCGCTATCATTCTGATCCGGTACCAGGATACCCGGGATAAATTGACCACTCGCAGGGCAAAGCTGGTGCAGGTTTAGTAAGTCGGCGCTAAATCCGGTCGCGGGCCTGGCATTGCCGAACACTTCACCGACATCGTCATAACGTCCGCCGCGGGCAATTTCATGGCCCTGGCCAGGTAAAAATGCCGCAAACACCAGGCCGGTGTGGTAACTATAACCACGCAGTTCTGCCAGGTCGCAATTTATCAGCGTATCGGGATATTTCTGTTGCAGTGATTGCACCACCTGATCCATGTGGTCGAGCGTGGCAGAGAGTTCCTCCCCCGCGTCACCGTAAAGCTTGCGCGCCTCGTCGATTACCGAAATATCACCATTCAGCAGCGCCAGCTGGCAAAGTTGTTCACATAAACGATCGCTTAGCGGTAAATCTTGCAGATATGCCTGCAGGTCAGGCACGGACTTGCGTTGCAGCATATCGAACAGCCGGTTTTCCTGCTCGTGATCCAGCGTGGAATTCTTGACCAGGTTACGGAATACGCCGACATGGCCTATGTCGATCGATATATCGTGCAGCCCCACCGCATGCAGGGTAGCGACCATCAGGCTGACGACTTCGACATCGGCGCTGATTGCATCACTGCCGAAGATTTCAGCACCAATTTGTAACGGGGTTCGATTTGAAGTAATGCCATCACCAATGGTATGCAGCAAGTGGCCGCAATAACACAATCGGGATACCCGATGGTGGCGTGCATCATCAGCCAGCAGGTGTGCATCGATACGTGCCACTTGCGGCGTCATGTCTGAACGCACGCCCATTTGCTTGCCCGATAGCTGATCGACCAGCGCGAATGTCCTGGTATCCAGCGAATGCGCGGTACCCGTGAGCAGCGAATCCCGGTATTCGATCATGGCCGGCATAACCAGGTCATAGCCCCAGGAATGAAACATTTGCAGGATCTCGTGTCGCAGCGACTCGACCGCCAACGCATCCGGGGGCAGCGTCTCCTGTACCCCGTCAGGCAGTAACCAGCGTTTGTTGGACTTTTCAGTCAAGTTTATCCCCGCACCAGGTAAAGAAACAAAAGCCCGCCAATCATTAACACCAGACCAACATTTCTCAGCATTTGTTCCGGCATGGCCGCCATCTGCTGCACCATATTCTTATAACCCCGTGGACTGACAAATGGAATCAGGCCTTCGAGAACCAGAACCAACGCCAGTGCCGCCCAAAAATCAGCCCAATTCATATGCCCCCCACAAAAAACGGGCGCACTGTGCCGCCCGTTCTTATTGTATACCCGTTGATCCTAAATTACGGCGATTCAGATTCCTTGAAGAACTTGAAGAAGTCGGAATCCGGGCTCAATAAAATCATATCCTGGTTATTACCGAAACTCACTTCATAGGCTTTCATACTGCGATAGAAAGAATAAAACTCCTTGTCCTGGTTGTACGAATCCGCATAAGTCTTGGCCGCGTTGGCATCGCCTTCACCACGAATCTCTTCCGATTTGCGATAAGCCTCGGCCAGAATTTCCTCGCGCTGACGATCTGCGTTGGCGCGAATCTGTTTTGCCTTTTCTTCACCGCGGGAACGAAATTCCTTGGCCACGGTTTGCCGCTCGGTCGCCATACGACGATAAACGTTGGTGCTGACATTATCCGGTAATTCAACCTTTTTCACTCGCACATCGATCAGTTCGATACCGAGGTCCCTGGTCTTGACACCGGCATTATCGGTGACCACCTGCATGATCTCGGCACGCTCACCGGAGATGACTTCACGCATGTTCTTAGATGCAATCTGACCCTTGAGCTCGTTATTGATAATCGACGCCATACGCGCGATCGCCTGGCGTTCATCGCCTGCGGTTGCCGTGTAAAAGGTCTTGGGGTCGACAATCCGCCACTTGGCGAACGAGTTGACGATCACGTTCTTCTTTTCGGCCGTCAGGAAGCGTTCCGATGGCGTATCCATGGTCAATATACGACTATCGAACTTTCTCACGTTGTTGATGATCGGTATCTGGAAATAGATGCCGGGTTCGTAATCAGACTCGACGATTTCACCCAGTTTGAACTTGATCGCCAGTTCACGCTCGTGCACGATGAACGTCGACATCGCGATAACCACGGCGACGGCCAGTAATAAGACAAAACCAAATTTTATATTGTTCATTCGCGTGTCTCCCGGCTGCGGTTGCGGTTGACGTTGCTTTTGAACTCGTCGATCAACGACTTTGTGTCCGCGGCTGTCCCGCTCAAACCCTGTAATCCGTTTCTAGCGCCTGGCGTACCCGACATCAGTTGATCCAGCGGCAGGAACATCAGGTTGTTACCGTTTGGTATATCGATCATCACCTTGGGTGAGCGAAACATGACCGATTCAATGGTATCGAGGTAGATGCGTTCACGGGTGACCTCGGGCGCTCGTTGATACTCAGCCAATAATTGATCGAAACGACTGGTTTCACCCTGCGCAGACTTGACCACTCGAGTCTTGTAGGCCTCGGCCTGTTCGAGCAGACCCTGTCCTTCACCACGCGCCTTCGGCACCACATCGTTACGGTAGGCATTAGCCTCGTTGATGATACGCTGCTCGTCTTCACGTGCCTTGATTGCATCTTCAAACGCATCCTGCACTTCCTCGGGCGGCTGCGCTTCGTCCATGTTCACCGTGACCACGTTGATGCCGGTGCGATAATTGTCGAGAATTTGCTGCATGATTTCCTTGGTCGCACTACCAACCACCGCGCGTCCTTCGGTTATGATCAGGTCCATGTCGTTATTACCCACCACTTCGCGGATCGCTGTCTCGGCAGTCTGCTGCAGGGTCAGGTCCGGGTCACGCACTTCAAACGCGAAATCCTGGGCATTCTTGACGTTGTACTGGATTTCAATACTCATGACGACAATGTTCTCGTCGCTGGTGAGCATCTTGGACTTGTTGCGCGCGGTACGAATATCGGCGACATTGATCTGTTCGACATCTTCTATCGGGTAAGGGATATGCCAATGCGGTCCCGCCTGGGTTACCTCGGTTCTTTCACCGAAGCGGGTTTCTACGCCTCGCCAGCCCTCGTCGACGATATAGATTCCGGTTAGCGCCCAAACCACCAATAGCGCAACCGCGAAGAATCCAATTATTCCAGGCAGGTTGCCGGAGCCGCTCGGGACCTTCGGAATACGGCCCTTACCGCCACTGCCAAGCAGCCCACCGAACTTGTCACGCAGGTTTTTAAAAAGCTCGTCCAAATCTGGTGGGCCGTCGTTACTACGTTGCCCCCAGGGATCCTTGTCTTTACCCGGTTCATTCCAGGGCATATTTAACTCCGAATGCAGAAAGTTTAATTTTGTGGGTCACGAATATACAAAGCCTGCGGATTGTATGGCTATCATGCGGCTCCTGCAAGCGCATCTGTCAGTATCTCAAAGCGATCTGAAGAAATATCAAATTTGCTCGATAACCGTCTAAATAATGCGGGCGTAACGCTCAATTTCAAGTCAATATCACCATTATTTTCGTAATTTTCGGATTCAATTGCCCCGGCCTCGAACAGAAATGCCCTGATCTGGCCTTCGCCGGCATTTAAAATCAGTCGATATGAGGCCGCCTGTTCACAAAAGCGATTGCGTAAAACCTCGATTAACTCGTCAAATCCAGATTTACTTACCGCTGAAAGCCAGATGCGCCAGGCTTTTTCCTGATCGTCCAGATCGATGCGTGCGTCAAATCCGGGAATATCGATTTTGTTGTAAATTAACAACTGGGGAACTTCTGCCGCACCAACTTCGTGCAGAACCTTGTTCACCGCCTCGATTTTCTCCTGGCGGCTGTCATCGGAGCTATCGACAACATGCAATATCAGGTCAGCTTCACGGGTTTCCACCAGGGTAGCGCGAAATGCCGCGATCAAGTCATGCGGCAAATGCCGGACAAAACCAACCGTGTCAGCAAGAATCAACTCCGTTTGCTCGGATAACTGCAGTTTTCTGAGCGTCGGGTCAAGTGTTGCAAACAGCTTATCTGCTGCGTAAACCGACGCTTCGGTGAGCGCGTTGAACAGGGTCGATTTACCGGCATTGGTATATCCAACCAGCGCGACTGTCGGCACCTTGGCCTTGGTTCGCGCCTGTCGGCTTTGCTCTCGCTGCCGTGCTACCTTGCTGAGGCGATTATTTAAATACTTGATACGTTTACCCAGCAGGCGACGATCGGTTTCGAGCTGGGTTTCCCCGGGTCCGCGCAGGCCGATACCTCCTTTCTGTCGTTCTAGATGAGTCCAGCCTCGCACCAGCCGCGTCGACAGATGCTTCAGCTGTGCCAGTTCGACCTGGAGTTTGCCTTCAAACGACTGTGCACGCTGCGCGAAAATGTCGAGTATCAAACCGGTACGGTCGAGCACCCGGCACTGCAGCGTCTGTTCGAGATTTCTTTCCTGGGATGGTGTGAGGGCGTGATTAAACAGCACCACGTCGACCTCCAGCATTGCCACCCGGGCCGCTATTTCTTCAAGTTTGCCCTTGCCTATAAATGTTTTAGCGGATGGTTGTGCACGACTGCCGATCACAAGTTCCGCATCAACCACATCGGCAGAGCGTACCAGCTCGATGAATTCAGCCAGATCATCCTGATCCGGCTGATGCGGAAAATTTATATGAACCAGAAGTGCTCGTTCACCACCACGCGGCCGCTCAAATTCGAACAACGAGATCTCCGACGCTGATCATATGCTAGCGGTTACCTGCTTCATCTTCTGCATGAGGGTGATCGACATGAACGTTACGTGCCGGGACGATAGTCGATATTGCGTGCTTGTATACCATTTGGCTGACATTATTCTTGAGTAACACTACAAACTGATCAAAAGATTCAATTTGACCCTGCAGCTTGATTCCATTGACCAGGAAAATCGATACCGGGACATGCTCTTTTCGCAAAGCGTTCAGGTAGGGTTCTTGAAGCATCTGCCCTTTTGACATAATTAGTACTCCTTAAAATTATTATTGTAATTCTACTGCGGTAACCCAATGGCAACCTCGAATAGAGTCTATGATTCCATTCCCGTGAATACGTTCCAGTCAAAGCCCCGAAAACGCGGCTTCGACTAGTCTAAATATAGCATCTTTACGGTAATTCAAGCAATCGAAGGCCTTTTCGTCGTCTTGTTTACGCAACCACGTAATCTGCCGTTTTGCCAACTGACGCGTCGCAGCTACCCCTTTTTCAATCATCTGCGGGTGAGTTATATCGCCATCGAGATACTGCCATATCTGGCGATAACCGACACATCTCATCGACGGTAATGACAGATTCAGGTCATCGCGTGCCTTGAGATGCGTGACTTCTTCGACAAATCCCAGTTCAAGCATTTCAAGGAAGCGGGCTTCGATACGTTTATGCAGCTTCGCGCGGTCATTTGCCGCCAGTATTATTTTTTCGATTTTACCGTCAAAACCAACTGATGCATTTTGTTGTAACTCAGAAAGGGATTCCCCGGCCAACTCGTAAACCTCTAACGCGCGCTGAATACGTTGCGTATCGGTCGGCCTGATGCGATTAGCACTGACCGGGTCAACCTCGACCAACCTGTCATGCATTGCCTGCCAACCGTTTTGTTGCGCCTCGTGATTCAGGCGCTGACGAATCGTCACATCAGCTTCTGGTAAGCGATTAAGTCCCCGCTCAAAGGCATGAAAATACATCATGGTGCCCCCAACCAGCAGCGGTATCCTGCCACGCGCACTGATTTCGTTTGCCAGCTGTCGGCTTTGCTGCACGAAATCCCAGACCGAATACGGCTCTGCCGGATCAATAATATCGATTAGATGGTGCGGCACTGTATCGAGAACTTGAGGCTCTGGTTTGGCAGTACCGATATCCATTCCACGGTAAATCAGCGCAGAATCAACGCTGATGATTTCAACCGGGAAATGTCTGCCTATCTCAAGCGCAAGGTCAGTTTTACCGGTGGCTGTTGCCCCCATTAACAGGATGACTTTCGTGCCGGGCATGTTACTGCCCGCGCAAGAACAGCTTATCGAGTTGCTCCAGGCTTAACTGCTTCCAGGTCGGCCTGCCATGATTACACTGCCCACTGCGTTCGGTATGCTCGATATCCCGCAACAGGGCATTCATTTCTTCGAGCGAAAGCATTCGATTAGCACGTACCGACGCATGACAGGCCATGGTTGAAAGCATCTCGTTTTGAAACTCCTCGATGCGCATGGAACTGCCATGTTCAGTCAAGTCAGCCAGCACGTCTCGCAGCAACTGTTCGCTGTTTGCATTTTTGAGTAACGCCGGGATAGCGCGCACGCGAATCTGCTCGGGACCGAGACGCTCGGTGTTAAAGCCGAGATGATTGAAAAATTCCGTGTTCTGTTCGACCAGCTCTGCTTCCGCCTGGCTGACATTAAACGCCAGCGGGACCAGCAACGGCTGGGCAATAACGTCCTCGTCTGCTGCATTTTGTTTCATGCGCTCGTAAACAATGCGCTCGTGTGCCGCATGCATATCAACGATAATCATTCCCTCGCTGTTTTCCGCCAGGATATAGATGCCTTTTAGCTGTGCGACCGCGAAACCCAGCGGAGGAACCTGGTGTTGCTGTGCTTTGCTCTCGGCCGGTTGAGAGTCGGGATTCAACAGCGCCGCATAGGATTGCATCTGTTCGCGCACATTACCCGAGCGATCACCGCTTCGATATTGGCTCAAGTTCAGGCCGGACTGGCCGGATTCAGTAATCGCGATGCCATCGGCAACAGCGAATCCGGGAGACTCGATTTGCTGCTCGGGATGTACCTCACCGAGCGCCTGGTGCAGGCTGCGAAACAGGAAATCATGTACTGCGCGTGAGTTGCGAAAGCGCACTTCATGTTTTTGCGGGTGGACATTGACGTCCAGTTCACGTGCATCCATTGTCAGCGATAACACGTAGGCCGGATGCCGGCCATGAAATAGCACATCCTGGTAGGCCTGTCGCACCGCATGATTGACCAGCTTGTCCTTTACCATGCGTTGATTTACGAAAAAGTACTGCATGTCGGCCTGGCTGCGATTGAAGGTCGGTAACGCGACCCAACCCTGCAAGCGCAGGTTATCGGTAGCGATGTCTATTTCTACCAGGCTCTCGGCAAAAGGCTTTCCACATAGCGAAGCAAGCCGGCGACGATGCTCTTCAATATTTTGCACCGAGGGCAGTTGATAAACTACTTTTTGATTGTGAATGAGTTTGAAAGCAACAGCGGGGTGGCTTAACGCCAGGTTTTTAAACAGGCTTTCAATATGCCGGTATTCAGTTTGCTCGGTGCGCAGAAACTTTTTACGTGCCGGTACATTATAAAACAGTTCGAGCACTTCGACCTGGGTACCCTGCGGCAAGGGATCGGGTGCCGGTTCCGCGTCTGCGCGCGCCTGCAGCTTCCAGCCTGTCTCGGCCTCCTGCAGATGTGAGGCCAGGCTCAAGCGCGACACTGAAGCAATACTGGGCAGGGCCTCGCCACGAAATCCGAGCGAAGCGATGCTTTCCAGATCTTGCAGGCTGCTTATCTTGCTGGTGGCATGGCGCGACAGGGCACTCGCGAGTTGTTCGCGCTCAATACCGCAGCCATCATCGGTGACCCGAATCATCCTGGTACCGCCCGCATCGACTTCGATCGTAATTGCACCGGCACCCGCATCAAGGCTGTTTTCAACTAGTTCCTTGACCACCGAAGCCGGGCGTTCTACCACTTCGCCAGCAGCAATCTGGTTAATCAGGTGAGACGGTAAGGTATGGATCTGCGGCAATGTGATGTCAGGCTACCAGCCGTGATTCCAGCTTCTCCTGGTCACGTGTGAACAAACGAATTCCCTCGGCCAGCTTTTCGGTCGCCATCGCATCTTCGTTCATCATCCAACGAAAAGCCTTTTCATCCAGGCGGAGTTTTTCCCCGACATCACTAGCTCGACCGGGCTCCAGTTTACGCTCCAGTCGAGTCTTGTCCTCGGCCAATGCCTGCATTAAATGAGGACTGATGGTCAGGCGATCGCAACCAGCGAGCTGTTCAATTTCACCCGTGTTACGAAAACTAGCGCCCATCACCACGGTTTCATATCCATGATGCTTGTAATAGTCATAAATCTGGGTGACTGAATGCACACCCGGATCCTGCGCGGCCGGAATCGAGGTCTTCCCCGTTGCTGCCAGGTGCCAGTCGAGAATTCGACCGACAAATGGTGACACCAGGAATACACCACTCTCGGCACAGGCAACAGCCTGCGTGAAACTGAATAAAAGGGTCAGGTTACAGTTAATCCCATCGGCCTCGAGTTCGCGTGCTGCCTGGATTCCTTCCCAAGTTGAGGCAATCTTTATCAGCACCCGGTTCCGATTGCTGCCGCGACTTTCGTACAGATCGATAATACGGCGAGCACGCGTTATAGTGGCCTCGCAATCAAATGAAAGACGCGCGTCGACCTCGGTCGATACCCTGCCGGGCACACTCTTCTGGATCTCGAGTCCAATACTGACGGCCAGGTAATCACCGGCGGCAGCGGCACGCGAGGCCGGGGTTCCGCCCTGCCCATGCCCCCAACGTTGCGCCTCCTCCAGCAATGGTTGATAACGCGGCAAATCGGCCGCTTTCAGTAATAACGAAGGATTGGTCGTGGCGTCCTGTGGCTGGTACTGGATGATCGCGTCCAGGTCGCCGGTATCGGCCACTACCTGGGTCATGGATTTGAGTTGCTCGAGTTTGTTCATTGATGGGTGCTTAAGTACACTAGATTTGAAGTCGAATTGGAGGCAGAGAATACCAGAAAATCCAGTCCCGGATTGTGAAAATTCCATATGAATGAAATCGTCTCTATCATCCTCGTACTGTTCAGCATCTATTTATTGGTTGCAGCCTATCTGTACATTTATCAACGCAGGCTGCTCTATCATCCGGTGGCTGTCGATCCCGTTTTTTCAGCCGATGAAATCAGCTTTGATAACAACGGAACCTTGCTCCATGGCTGGATTTTGAATCCGGGTAAACCCAGGGCGGTAATTTACTTCGGTGGTAATTCTGAACTGATTACGCATCGTCAGGCGTATTTCGAAGACGTGTTCAATGATTACAGCGTTTACCTGATTAACTACCGCGGTTACGGCAAAAGCCAGGGTAATCCCAGTGAAAGCGGTTTATTTTCTGATGCGCTGATAATTTACGACCAGCTGATTAAACGCCACGATTCGATTATTGCCTACGGGCGCAGTCTCGGCAGTGGCGTTGCCGTATACCTGGCCGCCAGCCGCCGGCTGGAAAAACTGATCCTGCTGACCCCCTACGACAGCATCGTCGCAGTCGGACAGAAGCTATACCCATTGTTTCCGGTACGCTACCTCATCAAAGATCGCTTTGACTCGGCTTCCCGGGCAGGTGATATCGAGATTCCAGTACTGATTGCCAGTGCTGAATACGATCGCGAGATTGGGCTACCGCATACCCTGACTCTGAAGCAAAGTTTTAATCGGGCACGCGTTGAGTATCAGGTGATCAGGGGTGCTGCTCACAATGACGTTATCGACTTCCCTGACTACCGGGCCACCGTGGAAAAATTTATTTCGGACTAACAGCCTAGGACTGGCGGTTCTTGAGGTGTTTTTTAATTCCGGAGAATACTGCCTTGGCGAGTTTGTGCTGGTGTTTCGGATTGCGTAATTTCTTTTCTTCACTTGGATTTGACAGGAACGCGGTTTCAATCAGTATCGAGGGCATGTCGGGCGCTTTCAGTACCGCGAACCCAGCCTGTTGCACTTTTTTGTTATTCAGCCTGGAAACCTTGCCAATGTGGCCAAGCACGTCTGATCCAAGTTCCAGGCTATCCTGGATCGTTGCGGTTTGCGACAGGTCCAACAGCACGGATGCGATCAGGTCGTCCTTGTCGTCGAGACTGATCCCGCCGATAAGGTCGGATGAATTCTCCTTCTTGGCGATCCAGCGTGCAGCCTCCGAACTCGCACCTCGCAGGGAAAGTGCATAAACCGAGGCTCCTTTGACATTCGGTTTATGGAACGAATCGGCATGCAACGAAATAAAAATATCTGCTTCTGCGGCACGCGCCTTCTTTACACGATTGCGCAAGCTCACAAAGCGGTCAGCGTCACGCGTCAGTACCGCGCGATAGCCAGGCTCACGATTGATCATGGTTTTCATTTTCTTGGCCACGGAAAGCGCTACGTCTTTTTCGCGCGTACCCCGCTTGCCAATTGCACCGGGATCACGACCCCCATGACCGGGATCGAGTGCGATGACAAACTTTTGCTTACGCTGGTTACGTTTTTCCTGGTTGGTCTTGATCGGGGTTGGACTGAGATTGGTGGCATGGAGATCCACCACGAGCCGATGACCGGATTTGCCGTCAGGTTTAAGTTCAAAGCTGCGCGGACGAGCCTTACTCTGCAAATCGATAACAACGCGCAGGCGTCCGCCGTTTTTACTCGCAGAACGGATTCCACTCATCAGGCTCGTTTGCCGGGTGCTGATATCGATTGCATTGCTTCTGCGGGTATCGTTTAAATCCACGACTACACGAGGCGGATCAGCCAGGGTAAATAAATTATGCTCGAAGTCCCCGGTAAGGTCGAAAACTACCCGGGTATGATCTTCTGCAGATTGTGAAATCCGGATGCCAGTAAGGGTTCTGGTGGATTTAGCGAATACCGGTTTGGCGCCTGTCAACAAGGCAAGCGAGAGCCCGTAACGGGATACCCGCTTTAAAAAAAGACGTCTGGCGGTCGAAATTGAACCCATGTTTCCTGTTTTTAACCTATACCTGATTGAGTTTATAGTAAATTTGGGCCAAGAAATCAATAACTATTTCTATATTTATTAACGAGATAGTGAAACTTCCTAAAAAAAAAATGAAGAATCTCGGGTGGTTGTCTAGCTCAGTCCAGAAACCAGGTGCTGACCCCATTCACTTTCTGCAGACAGACTCAGGCGTCGCCCATCAGGATCGTACTCCAGTTTGATTTCAAGATCGATAGCATTGAGATACCCTGCAGCTCGCTCAGGCCACTCGATAAAACACAGAGTATCTCGATTAAGATAATCGCGATAGCCAAGATATTCGAGCTCTTCAGGCTCGCCCAGGCGATACAAGTCGAAGTGCGCGACCGCAAAATCTTTGAAGGGATAGTACTCAACCAGCGTATACGTCGGGCTGCGAACTCCGCCAACAACGTTCCTGGACTGCAACGCTCCACGCACCAGGGTGGTCTTGCCCACGCCAAGCTCGCCACTCAAGGTGATGACACCACCGTGCTCGCAGGCGCCTATCAGCCTGGCGCCAAAGGCACGCATATGGTTTTCATCGTGGATTAACAAAATCGGGCTAGCTCGTATTGCGCAAGCGTTTGACGACCGCGGGTATGTGCTCGATGATATCGCTTGCGACCAGGCCGATTTGATCATGTTTGCGGCTGTATGACTCGGCACTTAAAGCGTGGATAAAAACTGCCGTTTTTGCGGCTTCGAAAAGAGTCAGGCCCTGTCCCATCATGGCCGCGATAATACCGCTGAGCACATCACCCATCCCGGCACTTGCCATACCTGCGTTACCATGCGTATTAAGCGCTGTTACTTTCCCCTGCTCGGCAACGAGGGTTCCTGAGCCCTTCAACACGCAGGTTGTTGAAAACGTCTTCGACAGGCGATCACAGGCCTCCAGCCGGTCTGACTGAACTTCGGCCGAGTCAATCGATAACAATCCCGCAGCCTCGCCAGGATGCGGTGTAATAACCACCTGCTTCGATTTCAATGACTGCAGGAAATCGGCACTGAGTGCACTGGCATCGACCACCATGGGCAGTGTTACCTGTCCTAACTGGTGCAGGCAATGGGTCGCTGCATCGCTGACACCGAGACCCGGACCAACGACAACAATACTTGCCTCTGCAAGCCTGGTTTCGATCGCATCCCAGCCTAGAACCATAATTTCCGGAAAAGATGCCAGGTTGTTGCGACAGTCCGGGTGTACCAGCGCGGTAACCAGACCCGCCCCACTGCGCAAGGCAGCCTGTGCCGACAATGCAACCGCCCCGCTCATTCCCTGATCACCCCCGATAATAAGCAGGTTACCGTAATGATTTTTATGCGTATTCTTCTTGCGTAGCGCTGGCAACTGGCAGGATTCGATAACATCCAGCGCAGCAGGGACACTTTGCCTGGCAGACCTGGATACCCCCAGGTCTTCGTAGATCAATTCACCGCAGTAGTCGGGGCCATCGGCGAGGTACTGACCGGTTTTGACGCCAATAAAAGTTACCGTCAAGTGAGCTTCGACCGCAACCGGTTGTGGATTACCGGTCAGTCCATTCAGTCCGGAGGGGATATCGATAGCAATCCGTGGAACCTCGCAACTGTTGATCGTCGCTATCAAGTCCTGCCAATGGTCGTCCAGTTCACGCTGCAAGCCAATACCGAGCAAACCGTCAACAATGACCTCACCGCTTAACTCCTGCCCGTTCCAGGCTTCAAACTCACCCCCGGCCTGTTCCCATTGTTGTTTAAAGTGACGAGAGGTATCTGACTGTCGCGTTAAATCTCCCTGGATCAGTAACTGCACATCGACTCCTTCGCGACGCGCGCACAGTGCGACCACGAAAGCATCGCCACCGTTATTTCCGGCACCGGCGAACACGGTTATCGCGGACAGCTGGGGCCAGCGTTCAGCTATCGACTGCCAGACTCGACGTCCGGCGCGTTGCATGAGCTCGATCTCGGCAAACCCATCCTGTTCGACGGCAGCTTTATCCAGCTGATACACCTTGTCGGGAGTAAAAAGTAACATTGTTAATTTATACCCCAGCAATCGAAGCAATACTACCGTCATCGCAGAAATTATTGCGTCGCGATATCACCGGCTTATAGCGGTTTTAAAACAAAGCATTAGTTTTGCTTTGTTATACTCGTCGCCAAATTATCTACGGATCGAGTTAATGTCTATTGCGAGCACCAGCTTTCATGCCAGGTCGGACCAGGAGTTACGCTCACGGGTAAAACTGCTGGGCAAGCTGGTTGGCAACGTGCTGCTCAAACATGAAACTGCCGATGTTTTTCACGCGGTCGAGTCACTGCGCACCGGTTTCATTCAATTACGCAAGCGAAATAGTGAACCGCGCAGAAAAGCACTGATGAAGCTGATTACGGGACTCAGTCCTCATGTTATCAGCCAGGTGATCCGGGCATTCACGCTTTATTTCAATCTCGTCAATATTGCCGAGGAAGATTATCTGTATCGTTTGAGACGTGTTTCAGTGCAGAAACACGGGCGCGCGGCCTGGGTCGGTTCGTTCTTTCATACGTTTGAGGAATTTAAAGACCAGGGTACCAGCATCAAAGACTTGCAAACCCTGTTCGAAACCCTTCTCTACAAGCCGGTTTTTACCGCGCATCCGACCGAGTCGCGACGACGCACAGTAATGCATCACCAGCGCGAGGTATTTATCATCATCGACCAGCTCACCGATCCCCGCCTCAGTCAGTTCGAGCGCGATGACCTGGTCGACGCATTACAACTTCAAATTGAAACACTGTGGCTGACCAACGAGGTTCGCAGCAACAAGCCAAGCGTTACCGACGAAATCAAGATGGGTCTGCATTATTTTCAACGCAGCCTGTTCGAAGCAGTCAAAATTGATTATCGGCATCTCGAGCGCGCCATAATAAACACCTACGGTGAAGACGAACTTGGTAATCCGGTGATAACCGTTCCCAGTTTTATCGAATTCGGTTCCTGGATCGGGGGCGACCGCGATGGTAATCCCTTCGTTACCCCGCAAGTCACGCGCAACGCGCTGCGCATGCAGGCCGAAGAAATTCTGAGTGAGCATGTGCGTTTAATCTATCGGCTCACCCAGGTATTGACCATGTCAACCCGATGGTTCAAACCGAACGCGGAATTTTTACGCAGGATGAGCCTGGACGAGGCCATGGGCGTTAAGTCTTTCGATCAAAAACGCGATCAGTTCGAAGAAGAAGTGTATCGACGCAAGCTTTATCACATGCACCATCGACTCAAGAAAAACCTGGCGGTGATTCGTAACCAGATGCGGAACATGGACACACCGAACGCCGATCATGCCTACCAGAACGTGCAGGACTACCTCGATGATCTTTACTCGATACGTGATTCCCTTATCAGTCATGGCGACTTTGCGGCAGCCAATGGCGATCTCAAGGACGCGATTCGAATCGCCGAGACATTCGGCTTTCACCTGGTATCTCTCGATGTGCGCCAGGAATCTTCACGACATACACAGGCGGTCGCAGAAATTTTGCGCCTGACCAATGCTACCAACTACGAACAACTCGACGAGAACCAACGGCTCGCCCTGCTGGCAAAACTCGTTAAATCCGGCAAAACGCCAAACTTCGATAAAGATCAGCTCGCGGACGACAATTTTCAGACACTCGAAGTATTTGAAACCATTCGCGACATGCGCGCACAAATCGGTCAGCGCTGCATCGGAAGCTATGTCATCTCGATGACGCACAGAGCCAGTCACATCATGGAAGTGATGTACCTCGCATTTATAGCCGGGCTGTCAGGCAGACAGGGCAATAAATACACTTGCAGTCTCGAAATTGCACCATTGTTCGAGACCATCGATGATCTCGACCACATCGATGTCGTGCTGGATAACTTGTTACAAAATGAAGTTTACAAGAAACTGCTGCTGCGTACCGGCGGCACCCAGGAAGTGATGCTGGGGTATTCCGATTCCTGCAAGGATGGTGGAATAATGTCCGCCGCCTGGGGACTTTACCAGGCCCAGCAGAAGGTGGTTCAGATTACCTCCCGCCATAAGGTTAAATGTCGCATCTTTCATGGTCGCGGCGGCACCATAACCCGCGGTGGCGGGCCGACACATGATGCCATTATGTCGCAGCCACCGCGCACGGTGCTCGGTCAAATCAAGTTCACCGAACAGGGTGAAGTCCTGTCACATAAGTATGGAAATGCAGAAACCGCAAATTACGAGCTGGCGATGGGTATCACAGGCCTGATGAAGGCGAGCCTCGGATCAAAACAGCAAGACGATGCGAACTACGATCAGTACCACCCGGTGATGCAACAGTTGGCTGATTTTTCGGAACAGTATTATCGGCAATTAACGGATAATACCGATCGGTTCTTCGAGTATTTCTACGAAACCACCCCGGTCAGTGAAATCGGTTTGATGAATATCGGTTCACGACCGGCGCATCGACGCAAGGGTGATCTCTCTAAATCGTCGGTGCGTGCGATCCCGTGGGTTTTCGGCTGGAGCATGTCACGTACCATGATGCCCGCCTGGTACGGGGTTGGTTACGCGATTGAAAAATGGTCGGAGGGAAAACCCGCCAGGATGAAACAGCTGCGCGCAATGAACCGGCATTGGCCTTTCTTCGCCGCAATGATCAGTAACCTGCAGATGTCGCTTTACAAATCGGATATGCGTATTGCAATGGAATACAGCAAGCTTTGTGATGATAGAAAATTTGCTGACTCGATTTTTAGTATGCTCAGGCAGGAAAATAAACGCAGCATAGATGCGGTACTACAGATTGGCAATTTGAAAAAGCTGCTGGCTAACGATCCGGTACTAACGCTTTCACTATCGAGACGCGATCCCTATCTCGATCCGCTTGCATATTTACAGATCGACGTGCTGAAGAAGTATCGCGATGAAAGCCAGTCGAAATCAGATCGGATGCAATGGCAGGCAGCGTTATTGAGCTCCATCAACGGCATTGCAGCCGGCTTACGCAACACCGGGTAACTCGCCAGCGAAATACCTGTTGCTAGTTCGGACTGTCCCGTTACCATTAGAATTGTAGTAACCCGGATTAACTCAGACTAGTAGACCCTTATATAAGATGATCGACTTTGCATCAATGGTGCTCGACAATAGATCGCAGGCAACGGAGTAACCATACGTGAAACTGGTGAGTTATAAGTCGACCGGGGAACAGGTCCATCTCGGGGCACTTAAAGGCAATCATATCGTCAACCTGCATCATGCAAGCGCGGGCGAGTTACCGGACGATATGCTGGAATTTCTTAAGGCTGGAGAAGTTGCCATGCAAGCTGCAAACAACCTGCAGATAAAAGCAGGTGATGGCATCAACGCTGACTCCGTAAAGTTACTCTCACCGGTGACCAACCCCAGCAAGATTATCGCAATCGGTCTGAACTACATGGATCATATTCGGGAAGCGGATATCGGAGTTCCTGAACTGGCAACCATGTTTTGCAAGTATCCATCCGCCATCATCGGCACCGACGCAGAGATTCACTGGTCGAGCACACTCACGCAACAGGTCGATTATGAAGCCGAGCTAGCCGTGGTAATCGGCAAGATGGCTAAAGATGTCAGCGAAGCAAACGCCTACGACTACGTCGCCGGTTACATGAACTGCAACGATGTCAGCGCCCGTGACCTTCAATTTCGTCCCGGCGATCAGTGGCTACGCGGCAAGTGTCTCGACAGTTTTTGCCCGCTCGGGCCCTATCTCATAACCAGCGACGAAATCGATGACCCGCATAATCTTTCAATTAAATGCATGCTGAATGGTCAGCTCATGCAGGATTCGAGCACGCGCGAAATGATCTACCGGATTCCCTACCTGATCGAGTACCTGAGTGAAGCATTTACCCTGTTACCGGGCGATGTTATTGCTACCGGTACCCCGCATGGCGTCGGTGCGTTTCGCGATCCACCGATATGGCTGGGTCAGGGTGATGTCGTCAGCGTCGAAGTTGAGGGTCTTGGCAGCCTCACCAATCGCTGTGTGGTTAGCGACTGAAATTCAGGTCAGTTTGCGTGCCCGGAAGCATCCACTGGCTTCCTGTTCTTCCTTCGCCATCGACACGATTCATACCAGATTTCGACAATGAGGGACTTATAATTGTTAGCCAAGTTTCATTAGATTAACCTCAAAGAAGTTGCATAATGTAGAAAAAACCATAAGGAGTCTCTAGTCGCTATGAGAATTCATGACAATATTCTGGGCACGATTGGCAATACACCTGTCGTAAAAATTAACCGGCTTGGCCCTGCCAGTGTAAACCTTTTCGTAAAGATTGAATCCTTCAATCCAATGGCCTCGGTGAAGGACCGTCTCGCTCTGGGAATTATCGAGGATGCCGAAAAATCCGGTACCCTGAAACCCGGGCAAACGGTAATCGAAGCGACCAGCGGAAATACCGGCATTGGTCTTGCGATGGTTTGTGCGCAGAAAGGTTACCCACTGGTGGTGACCATGGCAGAAAGCTTCAGTGTTGAACGCCGAAAGCTGATGCGCTTTCTCGGTGCCAGGGTGGTACTGACTCCGGCACCACTTAAAGGCAGCGGCATGGTTAAAAAAGCCCAGGAACTAGCGGCGCAACATGACTGGTTTTTAACCCGACAATTCGAAAACGAATCCAATGCCGACATGCATTCTCGAACCACCGCACCGGAAATCCTGGAAGCTTTCGATGGTATATCGCTCGACTACTGGGTTACCGGCTATGGAACCGGGGGCACGCTCAAAGGTGTCGCTCGAGTACTCAAGGACAAAAGTCCGTCAACCAGGATAATCGTATGCGAGCCCGAAATTGCTCCTTTATTGACCGATGGCATCGAACAGAAACGAAACGATGATGGCTCTCCGGCCGAAAGCCACCCGAGTTTCAGTCCTCATCCGATGCAGGGCTGGACTCCCGATTTCATCCCCAAGCTGACCGGTGACGCAATGGCGGACGAAAATGCGGATCAAATACTGACTGTCGCCAATCCGAACGCCATGGAAGCATCGCGTAATCTCGCACAACAGGAAGGTATTTTTGTCGGTATCAGCGGTGGCGCCACGTTTGCTGCAGGACTGGAGGTGGCTGAGTCTGCAGCAGAGGGCTCAAACATCCTTTGCATGCTACCGGATACTGGCGAACGCTACCTCAGCACGCCACTTTTCGAGGGTGTCGAGACAGAAATGTCAGAAGCAGAGCAGCAATTGTCAGCGTCGACACCGAGCTGCCAGTTCTAACAAAGCGAATCTCAACCGGTTGAAAAAACGGTTTCCATGCCGCGCTCCGGCGTGCCGGGCACCAACTGGGACAAAATCAGTGAGGCAAATGCAATCACGGCGCCAATGAGGAACACCAGCGAAGGTGATACTACCCACAGTAACCCCAGCGCGAACGGCAGTACTACCGCGGCTACGTGGTTAATAGTAAACGAAACCCCGGCAGTCGCAGCCATGTCTGCCGGATCGGCGATTTTCTTCAGGTAACTCTTAAGTGCAATGGCCATCGCGAAAAAAATGTGGTCAACAATATAAAGCAAGGCTGCGAACCAGGCGACTTCGGCAAATGCGTAAGCGGTAAAGATTATTACGAGTCCCGTATATTCAAGCGTCAGCGTTCGCTTCTCACCCCAGTAACTCACCAGTCGACCGATGCGAGGCGCCAGATAAATCGTCAATACACCATTGACCAGGAATAGTAGTGTCATCTGCCCGACCGTGTAACCGAATTTCTCGACCATCAGAAAGCCGGCAAAAACCACAAAGATCTGTCTTCGCGCACCGGACAGGAAAATCAGCAGGTAATAAAGCCAGTAGCGCTTGCGCAACACCATATGCTTGTGTTGTTCGGCTTCACCCTTGAAGTGTGGGCAACCGAAATACATCACCCAGGCGATCACTATCGTAACGCAGCCGAATAACAGGTACACCCACAGGTAATCCAGGGCAAGCCACTCGGCCAGGATGTAAATGGCCGCAAATACCGCGAGACCGGTAAACGCGCCGACCGCAATTTGTCGACCGAGCACCTGCGGCAGACGTTCGCGGCTAATCAGCTGTAATGACAGCGATTGCGAAATGGTTTCCGCGTAGTGGAATCCTACCGACATCAGCACTGTGGTGAAATAAAGACCCATCACCGAGGGCAACATACCGGTGATCGCGGTGCCGATACCCAACGCCAGCAACGACACGAAAGCGATGGTTTGCTCACGCATCAGCAGCAACAGGAATACCACACCGAAGGCCAGGAAACCGGGCACTTCACGCAGACTTTGCATGATGCCAATTTCGATTCCGCTAAAACCTACCTGCTCGACCGCAAAGTTATTAATTAGCGCCTGCCAGCTGGCAAAACTGATTGGAACCGCGGCGGCAAACAGGTACAGAAAAATCTCGGGTTTTTGCAGGTGCTGCTTTAACATGCGCGCATTCTGAACCGTAAACAGGTTTTATTCAATGCAGGCAATGTTGTTCGGCTTCTCGCTCGGATTTTCGCTGATTCTGGCGATCGGTGCGCAAAATGCTTTCGTGCTAAAACAGGGCCTCAGGGATGAGCATGTGTTGCTAGTGTGTTTCATTTGCTCGCTGTCCGACGCGCTCCTGATCCTGATCGGTGTCAGCGGATTCCACGTGCTGGTGGCATCGTTTCCAGCGTTGGTCGACATCGCACGAATAGGAGGGGCCACATTTCTGTTTATCTATGGATTGATTAGTTTTTATAATGCTTTTCGCGTGCAGGAGGGTCTGCTACCCAGTGAAATCAAAAGCAACAGTGCGTGGCAATCGGCCCTTACCTGTCTTGCCTTCACCTGGCTAAACCCGCATGTCTATCTCGACACCGTGGTATTGCTCGGTTCGGTTTCAACCCAGTTTAGCGAGCAGCTTAGCTGGTTTGCAGCCGGCGCAATGTCGTCATCGTTTGTATTTTTCTTTGCGCTCGGTTACGGCGCTCGCCTGTTGCGCCCCGTGTTTGCCAAGGCCCGTGCCTGGCGAATCCTCGATTTTCTGATTGGATGTATCATGTGGGCAATCGCCTTGCGACTCGTCTTTATGACCTGAGGCTAAACTTCCTATCAGGACCCGATTCGGCACCCAGGCTACTAAAGAGGTCGGACCAGCAAGTACGCGCCCAGCAGCAAAAGCGCAATGAAGAAAATCTTGCGAAACAGGGTTTCGGAAAGTTGCCGGCGAATTTTCTGGCCCAGCAACATGCCGCCCAATGCAGGCACAATTGCGCTAGCCGAGTACAGGCCGAGCTCGAGATCCAGCAGACTGTTAGCCTGCAGTGCAACGGCGAGCGCGAGGGTCGATACCAGGTACAACATCCCCATTGATTGCACCAGCATATCCCGTGGCAGACCCAGTGCCTGCAGGTACATGGTTCCTGGAACAACCGAGGAGCCGGTCATGCCGGTGATCACGCCGTTGACCAGACCGACCGTCGGTCCAAGCCATCTCTCGCTGTTCAGCCCCACGCTAAAGTGAAGGCCGAGTAAGCTGGCCGAAGCGTAGGCGATCATAACCAGGCCGAGGAATGCTGTTAGCAGCGACAGGTCTACGCGAGTCAATGCGATGGCACCGATGAGGACTGCAAGCGACACTGCCAACAGGAAGGGCCACAGCCGAGCCAACAGCTCGCGCGCGAAGCCACCTACAATAGCCTGCCAGATATTGGTCGCCGTTGCCGGTGCGAGCAGCACCGCCATGGCAGTAACCAGGTCGAGTGCGATGGTTAGAATCGAGAGGGCCACCACCTGGATTCCGAAACCGGTGATGCCTTTGGCAGTGCCGGCCACCAGGAACGCCAGCATCACGATCATCAAGGTGTTGTAATCAATCACCTGGCAGATTCCTGATCACTTTCCTATTCCAAGTCGTTCCCTGGCATAGGTTATTTTCTGTACGGCGTCTGCGGGCAGATTCTTGCAGTCTTCCCCGTACTGCAGCAGGAATTGCTGGTACATACCCTCGTTATACATCAGGTTGCTCTCGTCGATGCACTCGTCACGGTTGGCCAGGACCTCCCGCACGAGCTTGCCTGGATCATCGATTGGCTCGAAACTAAAGTCAGAAATTAGCTTGATAGTAGTAATGGCTTCCAGAATGACACTGGCCTCGGCCCAGTATCTGGCAAACGAATCCCTGACGAAATGACGTTGAAAAACCTCACCCCCCTCGATTGAGACCTCGATGAAGGGTTTGCGAAACATGACACAACAGGCGCGCACGCTGTGGATCCTGTTTTGCTTCGGTGGCCAGAAAACCAGTTCATCGATAATCGGATTTTCCGCGTATCGATCGAGAGTTAAATTCATGCTGCCCTGTTAGCGGCGATCACGAATCCTTCTCGAGGTCGCCAACGATAGCCGCATGGTTGCTTTTCAGCCAATACTCCTGCTCAGGGGTCTCGGGCACTCGAACGCCACGCATCTTCGAAACATGTGCAAAGGCCTGTTGCGGGTCCAGGTCACAGTGCAACAGTATACCGGCAGCCATCAATCCCGATCGACCGATCCCTGCATGACAATGGACCAGGATATTGGTCCCCGCATCGACCTGCTTCAGTAACATTTTGGAGAGGCTCGCGAATTCTTCCACCGATTTTGGCAATCCCATGTCCGGGATCGGGAAGGAAACAAAATCCATACCCAGTGCCTTGACCAACTCGCGTTCTGCGTCGAGTCCCAGGGTGCGCGCCTCGTTGACCTCGAGTAGCGAAACCACCAGATGTATACCCAGCCGAGAGATATTAACCACCGATGCGGGGTCGCCCTGTTCAAGCGAAGGTCGCGCCATGATTGCGAAAAATCCCTTTCCTATCGTCCCTACTTTGTACATTTCGGCCTGCATCATGGATCCCTCAAAGTGCTGCCATTAAAAAGGCGGTTATCAACGGATGAACTCTCTGCTTCAACGCTGATCGTTCGGGTTGGAAAGCGGTGCCGATAAAAAAGCGATGACCCGGGATTTCGCATACACGCGGTTCGCCGTTGTCATCATGCCCACTAAACCTTAACTGACTGTTTTCGAAGACTTGCACGAAATCTCGATTGACTCCGAATCCGCAATGGTACTCTTCCAGCACCCTTTCGGCTTGATATATATCACCTGCCCTGGAACCGCGCTCAATATTTATCGCTTCGGCCTGATCGTAAAGCTGGCATGCCAACGGCGCAATCACTGGCATCGATGTATCCGGATCATCCTCGAGACTGGCGGCAGACTCGAAACCAAGCACGTTCCTCGCAAATTCGATCACGGTATGCTGATAGCCTGCACAGGTGCCAAGAAAAGGGAGTTCGTTTTCACGAGCGAACTTGATTGCGTCTATCACCGCTGCCGGCTTTTCGTAGGGACTAAACGGAACACACCACAATGCGTCGAACTCAGGCATCGCCTGCTGATTCAATTCAGCAGTGCGTACCCAGATTTGCTTAACCTCTGTCGCTAACGCTTGAGCCGCGAGATCGATCGCCAGCGGGATTGCCTGATGAGCAACAACCGCCTGGTCATAGTCCCCGAGCAACAAAATTCTCATCACCGCGTACTCACGTTTCAGGACCCACATACTTTTCCATGAACACGCTTAATGGATCAGTAACATAGGTTCCAAACGGGCCCCGTTCACGGTAGCCGAGCTTGCGATACAAACCCAGGGCCTCAGGCTGCTTAATCCCGGTCTCAAGTCGAAACAGCGTAACACCGCGGTTTTCCAGTTCACCTTCCAGGTAGCGCATGATTTTATTTGACAGGCCTTTACCACGGTGTTGCGCAAGCACGAACACGCGCTTGATTTCGGCATAGCTAATATCGTCCTGCAGAATCTTGGCAGCCCCACTGGCAACCAGTTCACCGTCGATGCGACAACCCACGAACAACACGTTGGGCCTCTTCAGGTCCTCGCTGTTCTCAAGATGGGTACTCTCAACCGGGTAGAGATCAGTGTAATAGGCATCGGAGGCTGCGATCAATGCCTGTACATCCGGCGAATCAGGATCGAGGTACTCGATATCCATGCTAGGCGTTTTGATTTGCACTGTTAACGAAGGAATACATTTCGATTTCGGCCCGGTGTATCCAGCCGCGATTCAACCAGAAAGCACGACCCGAACTATTATCGGCCAACACGTGCACATGCGATTTGACAATTCCCTCCAGTTTCAATGCATCGAGACACAACTCGACCAGTTTATCGCCGACACCCTTGCCACGTAGCTCGGGGGTTACTGCCAGGTGTTGAATATAGCCGCGCCTGCCATCATGACCGGCCATCAGGGTGCCGACAATACCGGTCTTGTCCTGCGCCACGAAACTGAGTCCCGGGTTGCGCTGCAGATACTTTCCGGTACTTTGACGGGAGTCGGCGTCACGCAGACTGAGGCCATTACAGGTGCCCCACAGGGCCATGACTGCTTCGTGATCGGAGAGTTTCATGTTGCGATAAATCATCGGTCCGCCATATTAATGAATTCGTCCGCTGACGCAATCCAGGCATTACTGTGTCCCCATATTTTAATCACTGCTGTTTTCCTGCTACAACAAAACCGTTCCCTCAATTAGAAAAAATGAATCGACGAATCTTCGTTTAATCTCCAGCTACACTGCAATTAACCATCGGTTCGACGTGAAAAGAGCTTACTCAATTCGGCGTCGGGTATTTGTTCGCTGGCAAAATCAAAGCTGCCCTGCTCGAGCATTTCCTGCGCGGCTCGTCGAACCAGGCCAAATGTTGCTCTTGCGAGCGATCCACCGATACTGATACGGGTAACGCCGGCCTGGCGTAATTCGGCTAATGAAATCGGCGTACCGGACAAACCCATGACGACGTTGACTGGCCCGTCAACTGCGTCAACCAGCTCACTAATCGTATCAAGATCCCGGATACCGGGCACATACAGGCAATCGGCGCCGGCTTCACGATACCGGTTAACGCGTTCAACCGAATCTTTAAAGGGATCGGGGCTACCATACAGGTAGCATTCCGCGCGGGCCGTCAACACAAACGGATAATCAAGCTCCGCCACGGCCTGTTTCGCTGCGCGGACTCGTTCGACGGCCAGCTCGATATCATAAAGCGGGTGGCGCCGATCACCACAATAGTCCTCGATACTGGCACCGACAACACCG
>JAOTXY010000113.1 GCA_029862125.1 Gammaproteobacteria bacterium
GCTTCCAACCCGTTTCGGACGCCACGCGGTGAATTAAAGACGGGTATCGATATGCCGCAATTCCCGGTCGACGAAATGCGCCGGCTGACCCGCGAAACCATCGAGGAGATGACGGGGGACCTGAAAATTATTGTTTTCGGCTGCGAACACGGGTTGAACGTCAAGCGCCTGGATTGTGATGATACCCGGGGCATCAAGCTTATCTGCAGCGGCATGTTGCCGCCGACGCTGGTTGAGTATGCACTCAAACAGGGTGCCGATGGCGTCATGGTGACGGGCTGCCGTCACAATGACTGTTATTTCCGCTTCGGCAATCGCTGGACCAAAATGCGCTTTGAGGGTGAACGTAAACCGAGCCTGCGGGCCAGGGCCGAACATGAGCGTATACGTTTGCACGGTGCTGCCGAGCCGGATAGGCGTGAAATCGACCAGGACCTGGATGAATTCCGCCAGCAGCTGCGAACACTCAACCAGGCTGCGGCGGTTGCTATAGTCGATACTGACTGAGGCATGCTGCATGGTTGATATCAAAAACAAACCATTGCGATTCCTGTTGCAGGCGATCAATTACAGCGTGTTCATGGGATTGATCTGGTATTTTGCGAGTTCGCCGTCGGTACGCCTGATTGCTGATGACGAAGCCAGGATCACGATTGCGTTTGCCCATGCTGGCGAGTTGCGCGAGCCCTGCCGCATGCTGAGCCAGGAGGAATTAAACCAGCTGGCGCCCAACATGCGTAAAATAGACGACTGTGCACGCGAGCGTTCTCCAGTCACGATTGAGGCCATGCTCGACGGTGAGCCGTTTTACAGTGAGACGTTGAAACCCACGGGGCTGTATGAGGATGGCGGTGTCGATGTGTTTTACAGCGCTAAAATTCCCGCGGGAACACATCGCTTAAACCTGAAAATGAACGACAGCGTGCGCGTCGAGGGTTTTAATCACAGCTTTGAACGACAGGTTAGCATCGACCCGGCCCAGATTCTGCTGGTGGGTTTCGACTCAAGGCAGGGTTTTGTAATCAGTGGCCCCCAGAACTAGCGCCGCGCGTTGCTAGGCGACTTGCCGGCAATGCGTCTCACGCAGAAATAACGCGGCAATCAAGGCCATCAGGTTCGTTACCAGTAAACTGCCGAGCGCTACCGTGTAGTTGCTGGCCGAGTAAACGCGTGCCCCTGAAAGCATTTCACCACTCCAGTTGAGATCGAGCAGCCAGCCGATGAGAGGCTGCATCACGGCGCCGGAGCCGACAATGCACATATTCATCAGGCCAAGCGAGGTGCTGCTGTAATTCGCATCATTCAGTTCCTTGACCGAGCCGAAACATACGGTCATCGCGCTGCCACTTGCTCCAATGACAAAGATCAGCATCATCAGTAACGCCGTGTTAACCGGGGTATAGAAAATCAGCGAGGTCAGTGCAGCCAGGGCAGTTATCGAGCCTGCCAGCAAAATAATATTGCGGCGCCCCATCCGGTCCGAAGCCCAGCCGCAAAGGGGTGAGAATATGGCCCAGCCGACAAACAGCATCGAGGTCACGGCGGCCGCTTCGGTAGTGGTATAACCGTGCACGTTGTTCAACCACGGCACACCCCACAGGCCACCGAAAGCGAGCATGGTCGACGCCATACCAAACCCGATTATTGAACAGATCCAGGTTTGTAGATTAGTCGTAACCGCTTTTAATCCCCTGGTAATTCCATGCTGAGTACGGTGCTGCTTTTGTTCGCTTGAGCGCAGCGGAACCAGCCAGAACAGTAATATCGCGATTACCAGGGCTGCCAGTGCCAGCACCAGGATCGTGCCACGCCAGCCCAGGGATTCGACCATCTGGCGCAACGGCGCCTGCCCGAAAATAGCCCCGCTCATACCCACAGTCTGCAGCAGCCCTGCCAGCAGGGCGTATTGCGCAGGTTTGAACCAGTATCCTGCGATGGCAAGCGTGCCGACAAAGCCAAAGGCGACGGTGCCACCGATCAGGGCGCGGCCCAGCGAAGCGGTAAGGACCGAATCACTAAACGCGAATCCGATCGAGGCGAGGGCACAGAGTGCCGCCGCGAAGCTCATCAGTTTGCGCGGCCCGAAATGATCGGTCAGCATACCCACCGGGAGCTGGATCGAGGCGTAGGCGTAAAAGTAAAACGCCGACAGCGAGCCGAGGGCTGCGCCACCCACCGCGAAGTCGCTCATTAATTCGCTGGTCATGACGCTGGGCGACACGCGCTGGACAAAGGCATAGCCAAAGAACAGCGTGCCCAGGGAAAAGGCGACGATCGCCTGGCGGCGACTTACAGTTGCAGCTTGTGGTTCGGGCATTTCCGGGCTTTGATTGTGGTGCAGGTTGATAAACTAACAGGTTCCAGGGCAAAGCCAAGCAAACATTCTACGAGCCAGCTTCGAGGGGCTAGGGATTTACCAGCATCTCGATCGCTTTAAACGAACCCACCGCGAGTACCATGATAATGACCAGGAATACAAGCGAGCGTTGTTGTTCAAACTGCTTGCCGCGTACCTGCTCGATCTTGAGCAGTATCCAGTCAGATAAGAAGTAAAGCACGATTGCCGCAATGGTGTAATAAACATACTGCATCGATATTCCAGGGCTACATTTCGGGGGGGTAAACGTGGAACCCGAGGAGGTAAATCACAACCCCAGAAACCGACACGAAAAGCCACAATGGCAGGGTCCAGCGCGCCAAGCGAGGATGCCTGTTGAAGTCAGCTTTAATGGCGAAATAAACCGTCGTTAACACCAGCGGTACGATGACCGCGGCGAGAATCACGTGCGACGCCAGCAGGGTGAAATAAAATGGCCGAATGATTCCCTGCCCGGCGAACGGCATGTACCCGACATGGGCGTGATAGGTCAGGTAGGAAACCATGAACACGCTCGAGATCACCAGCGCCGTTGCCATGCAGTTGCGATGCAGGTCACGCCTGGCATTGCGGATGAAGTAATAACCGGATGCCAGCAGCAGAGTCGCCGTGGTATTGAGCAACGCCTGAAAATGTGGCAGGTAGGGAATTATTTCATCAAGGGTCATTACGAGCAGCAGGCCGAATTACGTGATTGCATGAGACTAGTGACTGGTACCTTCGGAGCGGGTGATTTTATTGTACACGTTGTATTTACCGGAAGGCTTGTTCATCGGCAATCGTTTCACTTCCTCGAGCGTAGTCGCGTCATAGACAATTACGGCACCATCCGGATCCCAGATACTGAGCAGTGCGTATTTGCCGTCGCGGGTGAATTCGATGTGGGCCGCGGTCTTGCCGGGGACCGGGCGCAGGGTCTTGACGATTTCGAGGCTGCGTTTGTCGATGACGTGCATCGCGTCCTTGTTGGGACCGAAGAAGACATCGACCCAGGCATAGGGTGTATTTTCATGGCTGCGCATGAAAAACCCGGGTCCCAGGGTTTCGATATGCTTAATCGTTTCCCAGCTTTCCATGTCGATGACGCTGACGTTGTTTTCGCGCAGGTTAGGGGTCGCAAGCACGGTTTTGCCCTGGTATTCCCAGGTGATGCCGGAGCCGAGGTGCGGCATGCCCGGTAGTGCCAGGTCAGGCACGATGACGCGGCCGACGTCGAGATCGACTACCTGTCCCTTGCCCTCGCGCGAGGCACCGATGATCGAGACGTATTCCTGGTCGAAGAAAAAGTCATCAAGGTAGTCGTCAACCGGAATGCGCCGTACCGGGAACTTTTCCACCTCGGGCTTTTCACCTGATTCCGGGTTGTAGTCGTGCATCCATTGGCCGAAGCCGACCGGCGGATCGTCGGCGTAGTTGATCTGCCAGACCTCGGGGATATCCTTGAGCGCGGCGATGAAGCTGTTGCGCGGTGGCGCGGTGTAAACCGCGGAAATCCGCGATGTCTTGCCTGCGTTGTTTTTGACCTCGTAGTATTTGATCGGTTTGAGATCGACGGCATCGAGCAACACCAGTGAATGTGGCAGGTAGTTGGCGACCATGACGTAACGACCGTCGTGCGACACCGCGAGGTTGCGCGTATTGATGCCGGCGCGAATCTCGGCGATCAGTTTGAGGTTGTAGATATCGTATTTGCTGATCCAGCCGTCACGCGATGCAAAGTATACGAAGCGTCCGTTATCAGCGTACTTGGGGCCACCATGCAGTGCGAATCGAGACTTGAAACGATGAATCGGTTCCAGGCGATCGCCGTCGAGCAGGGTGACGTGGTGGTCACCGAGCTCGACCACGAGAAACAGGTTGAGCGGGTCGTCGACCTTGAAAACGGGCTTGTCTGACAGATCGGCCTCGAGATTGTGCTGGATATGACTGGCATTGATTTCATCCAGGCCCCAGGTGATGGCTTCAGCCGCGGGAGTATAGATATATTCCGCCAGCGCCTTGATTTCTGCTACTGACAGGGTTTTTGCGAAGGCCGGCATTTGCGTCGCGATGCGGCCGTTGCTGATTACATCTAGCGCCGCTTTTTTACGCAGGCGCTTGAGGTTACCGGGCAGCAATGCCGGTCCCATGCCACCGAGGCGCTGCGCATTATGGCAACTGGCACAGTGCTGTTGGTAGAGCGTTGGTGCGTCGGCAGCCACCGCGGGTGCCAGCAAAACCATTGCCATACTCAACAGCGCGGATTTCAGGATTACACCGGTGGGTGACATCTGCGGCCTCTGGTTCCGGCTTCGAACTGGAAGCCTTACTCGGTTACCGTTACGGTGCCGGTCATCTCAGGATGCGGCCCGCAACGGTAGGGAAAGGTACCAGATTTGTCGAATGTGCGCTCGTAGGTATCCTCGGAGAACAGGTAATCCTCCGGTTCTGCCTCGCCCTGTGCCTCGAACCAGACGCTGTGGTATTGGCGTTTTTCGCGGTTTTCCCAGGTGATTGTCTGTCCCACCTTGATGGTGATGTGCTGCGGGACGAACTTGAAGTCCTTGATGGTAACCAGCGCCGCGGCGTCGTCACCCGCAACCGCGGCAAAACTGGTCAAACACAGCAATAGTGCGATGCCGAGCAGTCGATTCTTCATGTATATCCTCGCACTGAGATTCGATTACTGCCCTATGGCGTTGATTTCGGCATCCTCGTCATCGAATCCAAGTTTGAATCCGAGGGAGACATGGTGGAATCGGCTGCTGGTGTAATCGTCGTGAATCGCGAAGCCGATATTATACCAGTTATCCTTGCTCATGCTGACGTCGCCGGGTTTATCTGAGGTCAGCTTGCGCACCATTTCAATGGTCCAGACGCCGTCGGCGAGGCCGCCAGTAAAGCTGACGCCCTGGCCGCCGGTCATCACGCGCTGCTCGAGGATGTGACCATCCTCGGATTCGCCAGTGCCCGACTTGTAGCGCAGCAGGTCCATGAAGGCTCCGTTGGCGAGCGCGGCGTCGATACCGGCCTGGTCCTTGAGCTTGTCCCAGCCGCCGCGCATCTTGCCGTCCTTGCCCTCGATCTCGATTTCACTGCGGCTTTCCTTGAGGTACTTGGTAAAGCCTATGCTCAGGTCTAGTCTCGATGCAAGCGGGCTGCTCGCCAGCGTCGCTTCGTCGGGCTGGTGTGGCATGTAGTTGGCGTCATGGTGACAAGTCTGCCAGCAGCCGGCACGTTCCGCGTATTCGACCTGCGGATTATCCTCGTCGTCAGTAGTAAGCATGACCGCGAGCTTGATCGGATTATCGGGATCCATCTTGCCGCCGTCGACGAAAGGCACCGGCGTATGCTCGCTGTCTTCCCATTGGAACTGCATGTAGAGATTATCCGTGTCGTAGGCGGTCTTGATGTTGACCACGATGCTGCCGCGTTTGTCCGGGATCGGGCTTGCCTCGGCTTTTTCGCCGCTGACAATCAGGTCGCCGATATCGACTTCCTCTTCCTCGTGGCAGTCATAGCAGCGGTCGCCGGTTACGAAGGCGCGTTTACCGCCGTGATCGCTGCCTTTCAGCATCCATTCCATCGATGTCTGGCCGGGGTAGAACATCGTAACGGGATAAGCCTCGATCGCCGACCAGTCGGTGCTGCCGCCGGTTGCGGCTGGCGCGGAAGTCGAAGCCGTATCCTCGGTGTCTGCCTGCGCGACCTCGGTTACGGTTTCACCGGGCTCAGCGGCTGCGGCGGCCTCCGGTGCTGGTTCGGGAGCCGGTTCAGGACTGGTCTCGGGTTCGTCTGCTGCAGTGGTTGCCATCGCGACCTTGGCTGTTGCGCCAGTGCCATCGATGAATGCCTGCCACTGGGGCGGAATCTCCCGCTTGTCTTCTTCGCGCGGTTGTTCCATCGCCACCAGTTCGTCCTCGTTTAACTCGTCATGCACCTTTTTGTGCGCGATGCCCTTGTGACAGTCGATACAGGTATTACCCTGTTCCATGCCGAGGATGTGCTGCTTGCGCGAACGCTTTTTCTGGTTCTCAGGGTTCATCGAAGCGAAATCGTGGCAGTTGCGGCATTCGCGTGAATCGGTCGCCTTCATCGACTTCCACACGTTTTTTGCCAGCTGCAGGCGCTTGGCATCGAACTTCTCAGGCGTATCGATCGAGCCCAGTGCCTTGTGCAACAACTCGTTGCTGGCCTGTACTTTGCGCACAACCTTGTGCACCCAGGGGTCGGGCACGTGGCAGTCGGAGCAGGTGGCGCGTACGCCGCTGCCATTGCTGTAGTGCACGGTGGTGGTGTACTCGCGGTACACGTTTTCTTCCATTTCGTGGCAGGAGATACAGAATTCCATGGTATTGGTCGCTTCCATCGCGGTATTGAAACCACCCCAGAAGATGACGCCGACGATCATGAAGAAGAGCGCGGCGCCGATTGTTGTCCCCAACAACGCCTTGCGAGACATCAGTCCGGAAATTCGTGATGATTTAGCCATTTGTTAGATCACCCTGCAGTTTATTCTGATTATTTCGTAAAGACCTGTTGAGATCCTTGCGAGTTTTTAAAAAAAAGGGCGGACACACTTTGGAGTATGTCCGCCCGGGTCTTGCATCACATGGTAACCCTGCGGTTTATCAGGTTACGTGATTGGTGCGGTTATGCACGTTGAACTTGCCGGTTGGAGTTGTCAGACCCTTGATACGCTTGATTTCTTTCAGCGTCTTGGAGTCGTAAACCACGATTTCACCGGTCGGGTTACTGTTGTCCTTGCGGTTCCAGACTGAAATCCAGACTTCGGATCCGTCGGCATTGAACTCGATGTGAACCGCGGCCTTGCCAGCTTCCTCGGTTACCCGGATGGTTTTAGCCACTTTACGAGTCTTCTTGTCGATGACCTTGACGCTTTGCTGAATCTCAGGTTCGGGATGCTTGGTCTGGTCAGCCCATACGTAGTCAGACTTCGGATGGGTGCGGATGAACACGCCCGGGCCATCGGTATCGACCGTGTAGCAAACCTTCCAGGCTGCATCCTTGTGACCCTTGGGATCGTTACCCCAGACGGTAACCTTGCCTTCGCCGAGGTGAGTGGTGCCACCCACCGGTCCGCATTGCGCATCGTTCCAGTTGGCGCCCGGTCCCGGGTGCGGCAGCTTGGCGGTATCGATCATCGCTTCCAGCTTGCCCGTGTTTGAATCCACGATAACCATCTTGTTCGACGCATTAGCGGCGATCTGGAAGTACCGTCCGGTCGGATCGAAGAAGCCATCGTGCAGGAACTTGGCCGAATTAACCTGCTTGATCGCCAGGTTATCGAGATCGGTGTAGTTCACCTGCCACATCTGGCCCAGTTCCTTCATGGCTACCCAGAAAGAAGACTGGCCCGGGGTGGTGTAGATGGCTGCTACACGGGACTCGTTGACGTAGTCGCCGTCGACATTAACACCGCGGGTAGATACGACTTTCAGTGGCTCCATGGTAACGGCGTCGAGGATGACGAAATGCGGCGGCCAGTAAGCGCCACCAATAACGTATTTGCCGTCACCGGATACCGCTACGTCTCGCGCGTCGTAAGCCATCTGGGCTTCTGCAACCAGCATGCTGCCGGGCTTTTGCCACAGGTCGATCTTGGTCATCTTGCCGTCGCGGCCCTGGGTGTACCAGAAACGTCCGGGGACACCGCCAACCGGCTTTTCGAGGTCGTGATGTTCGGTTGCCTTGATGACGTGTACCGCGTAGCCGGTATCGATATGGTCGACGATTTCGTGCTTGTCACCATCGACGATGGCAATCTTGCCGGCGTCACGCTCGATGACTACGAAAAAGTTTTCCCAGTTACGTCCGTGCAGCGGTTTGGTCGGGTAGTCCTTGGGCTCGATGAATACCTTGTGACGCTCTTTCATCAACGCCAGCGACATTTCCGGTGGTACCGGTGGCTCCATCTGGATGTATCGAGCCAGCAGGTCGATTTCTTCATCGCTGAAGATATCGTCAAAGTTATTCATACCGCCTTCGGTGCCTATCTTGATGATCTTGGCAAGCCGCTTGGTGCCGAGTTTGAGGGTACCCTTGGATTTCTTCTTTTTGTCACCTTCTGGCAACAGGCTTTTCCCCGTGGCGCCTTTTCTCAGTACCCCGTGACAGCCGGCACATCGCTGGAAGTACATGCTTTTTGCCTGTTCGAATTCAGCCTCGTTAAGTGGCTCGAACTTTTTCTTGGCGGCAAAAGCTATTCCCGATGTTGTAGCCAGCCCGATACACGTGGTCAGCAGAATCGCTCCGTGTATGATTTTTTGTTTAATGCCCATCGATCGTGCTCCTGATTGAATAATAATGACCCGCAACTGGCATCATTGATTAAAGAAAATGTTTCAGGTAGCAACGTTATGACTTTGAATGGCGTCCTTCCTTGACTATTGTCAAATGCAGAAACCTGGTAATAACGAGGTTGGTATTGGTTAAATCAGCTGAAGCGGAACTTCAGGTAGAAAGGATGGTATACCAGGGCGTATTGCGCCCTGGTATCGGTTATCTTTAAATCGGGTCTTATTGTCCCAGGCTTGAGTAATAGGCCGCGAGGTTGGCAATATCGTCGTCGGAAAGCGGTGCTGCCATCGGCGCCATCATTGGATTGGCGCGTTGGCCGTCACGAAACGCTTTCATTTGAGCCACCAGGTAACCTGCTTTTTGCCCCGCCAGGTTAGGCCACATATCGTTCGGACTAATTCCATTTGGGCCATGACAGGCAGCGCAGGTCGCGGATTTGCTTTTCCCGGCGGCGGCGTCACCGGCAAAAACGGCAGCTGCGTTTACGCTGAGTAAGGCAGCCGTAATCAGTAACAAAATTTTTCTCATTTTTTCATCCTCTCTGGATTTCGGTTATAACCAACAATAAATCGTAAATTGTTATATTCGGGAACGCCTTGACTTATATCAGAACCGTTCCGTTTAGTCGATTGTGACAGTCGAATTTTTTTCGGAATTGTCTTTCTGCGACTGGTGGTTGATGTTTTCTGGTATCGGCAGCGGAATAGTTTCTCGCTGACACTCGAGCACAGGAGCAGTCCAACATACTATTTAGAGCAGTGGTTGGAAGGCCGGGATGAAACCGGGATATAGCTTTGTTACTGCGGGATAGTCGATGAAAAAGGTTTTTGCTCTTTATCGAT
>JAOTXY010000114.1 GCA_029862125.1 Gammaproteobacteria bacterium
GTCGCCGCTGCTCACGACTATTCTGTCTCCAATCTGGGAACATTTGATAGGTCTTGTACCCAATCAAGGGAGGAGCGACACCAGATTTGTTTTTTGGGTTTAAGTTGATCCTTTTGTTTTATTAATCCAACTCTAATCGAAATGAATTGCTGCGCCGCTTCTCCTACTGGGCCAGAATAAATAGGTGACCCGCATTCAGGACAAAACGCCTGTGCACGCTGAGCTCCATTATCAATGGTCTTAACGTAGATTTTCGGATTACCCCTTTCTATTCGAAACTCTCCTTCATTTGCCAGAACGACCGTACGGTAAGGTGAACCGGATAAAGCTTGGCAATCAGAACAGTGGCAAACCACAACTTGATCAGGGTTTACCTCGGCACTGAATGTGATTTCACCACAATGGCATTTACCCTCAACATTCATCATATTTCCCCATTATTCAATTACGCGTGCCAGGGTGGCCTTCTGCTCACACATAACGCCTCGCATCAGCGGCCGTTTCACTCGCGTAGCGAGTGGAACGGTCCGACTGCATGCGCTTGTTATGTGCATGATGCTCCGCAGTCATTCCCTTTTTGAATTGGTGGGCATGGCACTGAGCCGTAAGAACAAAAAACACAACAATCCCCCTGTTTCGGTTTTAGAAGAGATTTACACGATATGCATTCGTAATAGTATTGGCAATAATCGATGGGCATGGTCTCTTCCTTTGAGTGCCCGCACTCGGGACAAGTTAGCGTCGATTGTAAGATGGTCTGGTTCACTGGGCTGCATGCACTGATTTTCTGTAGTCTCAGTCTCGAATATTGCTCCCGATCCATTCTGAAAACAATGGCACCACAGCCTGTGCCGCAATTCTCACCATTTGTCTGGGATGCACATAACAGCCAATTCAGAAGGCCTTCGGCCTTCTAATATATATTAGCGGGGGCGCCTTGTTAATTTTTTGGGTGGGCGTGTTGGTTGGCAAGTGTTTGTTATCCCTCATAAAAATTTGACTACAGAAATTATCTTTTTGTTAGGGTGGAAACGTTCATCTTAGATTTCTTGATTTATGCACGCATACTGATAGGGCCCGAGGTGTCAGCTATCGAAAGGACTCGTGACCATGGCTCGTATTGCATCCCCTTTTATTGAATCCATCACCCACTACATGGCGGTACGCCGCTATAGCCCACGTACCATAGAATCTTATATGTACTGGATCAAGTACTACATCCACTTTCATGGTAAGCGACATCCGAGTGAATTGGGTGGTCGGGAAGTTGAGCAGTTTTTAACTTATTTAACTGTTGAGCGAAACGTTTCTGCAGCAACTCAGAAGCTTGCGCTGAATGCGTTGGTGTTTTTTTACAACCGTTTCCTGGAGATGCAGCTGGGCGATGTGAGCAGTTTCAGGCGCTCCAGGGTGCCAGCAAAACTACCGGTTGTGTTGTCCCGGGCCGATGTGGCGAAGTTGTTGGCGCAATTAAATGGAGTGCCTTTAATGATTGCTTCGTTATTGTATGGCTCGGGTTTGCGCCGTATCGAGGTCGCGCGTTTGCGCGTTAAAGATATCGACTTCGATCATTTGCAAATCCAGGTCTGGAATGGCAAAGGTTACCGGCATCGCTTGACCACGCTTGCCCCGGAATTATTGCCCCAATTAAAAAATCAGGTGGAGCGAGTTAGATTGCATCTCAGGGAGGACAGCCTGAATGAACAGTTCGCTGGCGTGTGGATGTTAGCCGCTTTTGCGCGCAAGTTTCCAGGCGTTCAGCGAACGCTGGGTTGGCAATACCTGTTTCCATCCGCCAAATTATCGCTGGATCCCGAAAGCCGATGTTTGCGGCGCCATCATATAGACGAATCGACCATTAACAAGTTTATCAAAAAGGCGTCTTTGCTGGCAGGTATCGAAAAGCATGTTACCAGTCATACGTCACGCCATTCCTTCGCCACGCACTTGCTTGAATCCGGTGCTGATATTCGCACCGTGCAGGAGCAGCTCGGCCACCAGGATGTCAAAACCACCGAAATTTACACCCACGTGCTGAAGAGTGGCGTGCGTGGGGTGCGCAGTCCGCTGAGCGATTTGAATAGTGCGTGAAGGATTGCCAATCCACCGCTATAATCCGGCCTTTGCTGTCATAGAGACCTGTTATGGCTGATAAGCCCCTGGTAATAGAAACCGGCGTGCATGCGCCCGATACTAGCGTGATCTGGTTGCATGGCCTCGGCGCCGACGGGCACGATTTTGAGCCCATCGTGCCCGAATTGCGCCTTGATCCCGGCCTTAATATTCGTTTCATTTTTCCGCACGCTCCTATGATGCCGGTCACCATCAACCAGGGTTTCGTGATGCGCGCCTGGTTTGATATTCGCACCGCGGACATCAGCGCCGAGGCCGATGAAAAAGGTATCCGCGCCTCGGCAGACCTGGTCAATAAGCTCATCGATGCCGAAATCGCTAACGGTATCGCACCCGAGCGCATTGTGCTTGCGGGTTTCTCACAGGGCGGCGCCATCGTGTTGCACGCCGGTTTACGTCATGGTAAGAAACTCGCCGGCATCATCGCTCTGTCTACTTTTCTGCCACTCGCAGAATCACTGCAAAAGGAAAAGTCCGCCACCAACGACGGCATTCCGATTTTGCTGGCGCATGGCTCGGCCGACCCGGTGGTGCCGGTGGCCCTCTCCTACGAAACACGCGCCGCGCTTGAAAATGGCGGCTACGAGGTTGAATGGCATGAATACAAGGGTATGGCGCATAGTGTTTCCGAACAGGAAATCTTCCATCTCGCCGAGTGGCTTGAAAAAATCCTGATGTGACGTCATCCCCGCTTCGAGGGGATGACACAACGAACGTCATCCCGACACCTGCGCGGCCCGCCCGCACCGGGATCTTGCAATGGTGGCTGGGTCGCAAGATTCCCGATTACTCGGGAATGACTGATTAATGGCGCGGGGATGAGCGCTTTAAAACCCCGAACTGCTCCTATTCCTTGATCCTTTCGCGTCCCGCGTTGACTTCGAACATTACCTGTTCCGGAGCGGTTCCACCTGTGATATTGCGTGCATTGAGCGAGCCTTCGAGCGTTAACACCTCAAACACGTCCTGCTCGATTCGCGAGTCGAACTTTTGTAATTCCCGCAGCGTGCACGCGCTCAGATCTTTGCCCTGCTCAATTGCAAACGCAACCGCTTTGCCGACAACTTCGTGGGCGTCGCGGAAGGCTACATTTTTCCTGGCCAGGTAGTCGGCCAGGTCGGTCGCCGTCGCATACCCCTGTTGTGCGGCTTGATAGGTGATGTCGCGGTTAACGCTGAGTGCCGGCACCATGTCTGCGAAGGCGCGCAACGAACCGATCAGCGTGTCGAGCGTATCGAACAGCGGCTCCTTGTCTTCCTGGTTATCCTTGTTGTACGCCAGCGGTTGCGCTTTCATCAGCATCAGCAGGCTCACCAGGTGTCCGCTTACGCGACCGGCTTTGCCGCGCACCAGCTCGGGCACATCCGGGTTTTTCTTTTGCGGCATGATCGAAGAACCCGTGCAATAACGATCCGGCAGCTGAATAAAATTGAACTGTGCACTCGACCATAGAACCAGCTCCTCGGCCATGCGCGACAGGTGCATCATGCAGATCGAGGCGGCTGCGCAAAATTCGATGGCGAAATCGCGATCGCTGACCGCATCGATCGAATTGCGGGTGGGTATATCAAAGCCCAGTAGTTCAGCGGTGTACTCACGATCGAGGTCAAACGAGGTGCCGGCAAGCGCGGCACTGCCAAGCGGCATCTGGTTCATGCGCGCAGCGCAATCGGTAAGTCGGCCGTGATCGCGATCGAGCATTTCGAACCAGGCCAGCATGTGGTGTCCGAAACTGACCGGTTGTGCGACCTGTAAATGGGTAAAGCCGGGCATAATCGTTTGCGTTTCGCGCTCGGCGAGATCGAGTAGCCCGTTTTGAAAGCTGCGTATTGCCTGCATACAGGCCCCGATCTGTTCGCGCAGGTAAAGTCGAATGTCGGTTGCGACCTGGTCGTTGCGCGAGCGCCCGGTGTGCAGTTTCTTACCGGCATCACCGACCAGTTCAGTCAGGCGCGCCTCGATGTTCATGTGCACGTCTTCGAGTGCCACCGACCAGGCAAACTTGCCGGCTTCGATTTCTTCCCGAATTTGCTGCAGGCCGTATTTGATTGCGGTGAGTTCGTCGGAGCTGAGCACGCCGATGTGTTTTAACATCATTGCGTGCGCGCGCGAACCTTCGATGTCGGCATGCGCGAGCCTTCGGTCGAAACCGACCGAGGCGGTAAACGCCTGCACGAACTCATCGGTGGGTTGATTGAAGCGCCCGCCCCACATGCGGGTATCATTTTTGCTCATTGATATCTGGTCGTTTGGCTACCTTAAAAGTGTGCGTAATACGACAGCACATTTCGATGGATATTGTTGTATGCTTGCAGCGCACGACGAACAAATCAACTCTTTATGCCAGATAATACAGAAAAAAGTATACCCGGCTCCGAAAACACGACTTACCTGCCCAATTTCTGCGATGGGGAAGCGTTTTTGCGCCTGTTACTGGTGGTTGAACTGATCGCGATCGTATTCGCCCTGGTCAGCTTTGGCGGTGGTAGCCTGTTCGTTCATATCGCGCTGATCTCGGTTGCGATGCTGTGGGTCGGTATGATTACAGCGGCACTGTTGTGCCTGTTCATGCGCCGGGGTTGGCTCGGGGATCACCTGCGCACCTCGATCATTGCAATTACAATAACCTTGTTGATGACACTGTTGGTTAGCTTTGGCAGTTTAAGCATCGGTGAAATATTGCGCTTTGGGCCGACCGCGCGGGACGTTGGTTACACGCTGATTCGCAACCTGTCGGTTGCCGCCATTTTGATCGGTCTCGCACTGCGTTACTTTTACCTCCACTACGAGTCTGAGCTGCACCTGCAGGTACAGGCACAAGCGCGGTTGCAGGCACTGCAGGCGCGCATACGACCCCATTTCCTGTTCAACAGCATGAATACCATCGCCAGTCTTACCCATGACCAGCCGGACCTCGCAGAACAGGCGATTGAAAACCTGTCGGACCTGTTTCGGGCCAGCCTCGCGGCCGAATCCAGTATTTCCCTCAAGCAGGAGTTGGAGTTGACGCGCAGCTATATCGAACTCGAGGCCTTGCGCCTCGGCGACCGACTGGAAGTGATCTGGAAAGTCCCGACACCGGAACCGAAGCTCAACCTGCCGGCGCTGACCTTGCAGCCATTGGTGGAAAACGCGATTTACCATGGAGTTGAACCACAGCCGGGCGGTGGGACCATTGAGATCGACATTCATGAATCGGATACCGATATTGAAATTTTAATCTCCAACCCGTTGATACCGGTGCAACAGGCGGAAAGACGCCAGGGTAATCGTATGGCACTGGAGAATATCCAGGAGCGCCTCACCCTGGCGTTCAGTGGTTTGGCTGCAATGGAGCTATCTGAAACAGAGACGCGCTATACTGTAAAACTAAACATTCCGAGCGTGGAGGCTGCGTGAAGATACTGATAGTAGACGATGAAAAACCTGCACGCGATCGTCTGTCGCGCATGGTGGGCGAACTCGATTCGCACGAACTGGTGGGCGAGGCAGTTAACGGACTGGAAGCGCTCGGAATGGCGCAGAGTCTTGAACCGGATATCGTGTTACTGGATATACGGATGCCGGGCATGGACGGCATCGAGGCCGCGCGTCATATCGCCAAGCTGGATGAACCACCCGCGGTTATTTTCGTCACCGCTTTTTCTGATCATGCACTCGAAGCCTTCGAAACCCATGCGGTTGATTACCTGCTCAAGCCGGTTAAACAGGAGCGCCTGCAGACCGCGCTGGACGCAACCATCCGCCCAACCCGGGCGCAGGCCAGCCGCAGCAATGGCGTGCTGTCGGAACTCGAGACGCGCCAGCATATTTGCGCGCGTGTGCGTGGCAGCCTGGTGCTGGTACCGATCGAAAACATCTATTATTTTCATGCCGAACAGAAATACGTCACCGTGCGTCATACCGAGGGCGAGGTATTGATCGAAGATGCGCTCAAGGGTCTCGAGTCCGAATTTGGAGATCGCTTCTATCGCATCCACCGTAATGCACTGGTAAGCCTGTCGCGGCTCGCCGGGATGCAGTCCGAAGATGAAGGCCAACGCGTTACCTTCCGCGATATTGACGATACCCTCGAGGTCAGCCGCCGCCACCTGCCGGGCGTGCGTAAAATCATCAGGAACTTGTAACTGGCATGGCCAAACCCAGAGCAGAACTGCGCATCGCTACCCGCAGCAGCCCTTTGGCGCTGTGGCAGGCCGAGCATGTTGCGACGCGTCTCGAGACCTTGCATCCACAAATCAAGGTTGCGCTGGTGACGATGAAAACACGCGGCGACAAAATGCTCGATGCACCGCTCGCCAAGGTTGGCGGCAAGGGCCTGTTCGTCAAGGAGCTCGAACTTGGCTTGCTCGACGGTCGTGCCGATCTTGCCGTGCATTCACTCAAGGATGTACCGGTAGATTTTCCAGATGGGCTTGAGCTTGCGCTGGTCATGGAACGCGAAGATCCGCGTGATGCATTCGTCTCCAACCATCATAAAGATCTCTCCGCGATGCCCGCCGGTTCACTGGTTGGCACCTCCAGTCTGCGTCGTCAGACCCAAATCCGCGAACGTTACCCTGATTTGCGTGTCGACTGGTTGCGTGGCAACGTCAATACTCGCCTCGCCAAGCTCGATGCGGGCGAGTACGATGCCATAATCCTTGCCGCAGCGGGATTGCAGCGCCTGGGATTTGCCGAACGCATCAAGGCCGCGATCGCGCCCGAGGATTGTCTGCCTGCGATCGGCCAGGGCGTACTCGGCATCGAAATTCGCAGCGACGATGAACAATTGCGCGAAATGATCGAACCACTCGCGCATGCCGAAACCACGCTCAGGATTGCTGCCGAGCGTGCCTTGAATAAAACCCTGAGCGGCGGCTGCCAGGTGCCGATTGCGGGTTACGCAGTGCTTGAACGAGGCCAGATTTACCTGCGAGGCCTGGTGGGTGAACCCGACGGCAGTCAGATTCTGCGTGCTGAAATCCGCGGCAACAGCTCGGAGGCCCACGATCTCGGGGTGCAATTGGCGCATCAACTGCTGGCACAGGGCGCCGATCGTATCCTCGCCAGGCTGCGGGATTAGGCGTGTCGTCGGTTCTTAAGGGCCAGGTGATTCTGAATACCAGGCCCCGGCACCAGCAGGCAGAGCTCACCGCGTTGCTCGAGCAGGATGGCGCCCGGGTTCTGTCATTTCCGGTAATCGAAATCGAACTGATCGGAAACGACGCCTTGCGGCAAAGGCTGGCCCGGGATATCGGGCTATACGATGTGCTGTTATTTGTCAGTCGCAATGCGGTTGAAGGTGCGTTTCAATTAATCGATATGGCGCGTCTTGCAACCGGTACCACCTTTGGCGTGATCGGTGGAGCGACCCGGCAAGCACTCGCCGACCGGATCGAGAACCTGAACCACTGCCTGGTCGCGGGTGAACCCTATAACAGTGAAGCCCTGCTCGAGGCCGAAGCCTTGCAGCTGGTCGCGGGTAAACGCATCATGATTTTTCGTGGTCAACAGGGCCGCAACCTGCTTGGTGATGAACTGGCCGCACGCGGCGCGGAGGTCGACTATTGCGAGGTATACCGGCGCGAGCTGCCCCGCGGTGATCTGTCTGCCTTCAATCATCTCGTTGATGACGGGTTTCCAACGCTCGCGATATTAACCAGTAACGAGGGTATGCATAATCTGTTCGAGCTGGTAGACGCTGCAGCCGCTGAACGATTACGCCAGATCCCGTGGCTTTTGATTAGCGAAAGAATGCGTGAATCAGCGCTGAAACTGGGACATAATGCACCCATCGTTATCGCGCAAAGTGCAAGCGACGAAGGAATCCAGCAGACGATATGCGAATGGGCGGATCAGCGCTAACCTCGACACTAGTAAGATATGAGTAAAGACGATTCATCGAGCGACAAGAAAAAAGGCCCTGAGGGAATGGCCGGTAGCCCGGATTCAATGCAGGTAGCCGATTCCGAAGTTGAACTCGAGGTCGAGGCCTCCGGCGAAGACGAAACCTCGCCTGCGCTCGAGATCGAGGTATCCGGTGAAGACGAAACTTCACCGGCGCTCGAGGACGAGGGCTCCGGTGAGGCCGAAACCTCGACTGTGGCCGAGAGCGATGAGTCCGGCGAGACCGAAACCCCGCTGGTAGCCGAGGACAAAGGGGTCGGCGAGACCGAAAACCAACCGCAAGCGGAGTCCGATCAACCGGCGCCGCCGAAACCGCGCCGCTCCTGGTTCGGCTTATTCAATTTCCTGCTAATTCTATTACTGGCCGGTGCGGCGGGTTACTACTGGTGGCAACAGCAACAGGTCGCCGGTGATTACCAGGCAACGATTGGCGAGTTGCGACAACAGCTGGAAAGCAAGGCGAATAATGCCCGCCTCGACTCCAGCCTGTCGCCCCTGAAAGGCGATATCGGCAGTCTCGGCAGAAAGATCGACGAACTCGGGGTCGAGCAACAGGGCTTGCGGGAGTCAAGCGAGAAACTCTACGAGCTCTATGGGCGTGACAAGAACGACTGGCAACTAGCCGAAGTCGAATACCTGATGCGCGTCGCGCAGCACAAACTGATTCTGCAGGACGATTTTGAGGGTGCCGCGATTACGTTGCAGGCGTCGAGCGACCGAATCGCACTCACTGGTGACCCCGGGCTGTTGCCGGTGCGGGTCATGATCAGCGAGGAAATCGCCGACCTGAAAACACGCAAGCGTGCCGACCTGGTGGGTATGACCCTGATCCTGGCACAGCTGCGCCGACAGGTAAGGGTGCTCGAACCCGGCTTCGCGCTGCGCGTGGATGAAGTCGCTTCGGAGCCACAGGAAGTCGAAACCTCACCGGACTGGTTTGATCGCTTTAACGTGTTTATCAACTCGTTAGTGAAGGTCCGCAACGAGGCGACCCAGCCGACCGAGATCGAGGCCAATTTCGCCGACGTCGGTGAAACGCTCGAAGATAATCTCAAGCTCGCGCGCTGGGCGGTACTCGAGCGCGATGGTCGGCAGTATCAACGACTGATTGAACAAAGCCTGCGCCTGTTTCGCGAATTCTACGATCTCGATAACGCCGCCAATAACGATTTCATGACCCAGTTGCAGGAACTGCAAAAGATGGAGCTTAAACCCGAAAAGCCCGATATCACCGGTTCCCTGCGCGAATTACTGCGTATTCTGAGCCAGCGTGAAACGGCACCGCAACCCGCTGCAACCGAAGCCCCGGAGCCTGACAATGGTTAAGTTTATTGTCAGTCTGTTAATTCTGGTAATCCTTGCGCTGGGCGCAGTATTGCTGGTACGCGAAGACCCGGGCTTCATGCTATTGCGATATCGTGACTACACGGTCGAAACTACCCTTGCATTTGGGCTGGTGGTACTGATCGTACT
>JAOTXY010000032.1 GCA_029862125.1 Gammaproteobacteria bacterium
CATCGATGACGCGCGTCGCCACGGTATGCGCTCCGTCAACATTGACCTGATTTACGGCCTGCCCCATCAAACCCTTGAAAGCTTTGCCGCTACCCTGGATCGAATTATCGATCTGAATCCGGACCGTATTGCAATGTACAACTATGCCCACCTGCCGCACCGGTTTCCGCCACAACGGCGTATCCAGGCGGACGATTTACCGGATGCAGCTGAGAAACTGGCGATCCTGCACAGCGCAATCGACAAGTTATGCGCCGCGGGTTACGAGTATATCGGCATGGATCATTTCGCCCTACCAGAGGATGAACTTGCAGTGGCACAACGCAGCGGCAGCCTGCATCGAAACTTCCAGGGATATTCTGCCCACGCGCAGTGCGATTCGATCGGCTTCGGGGTGTCTGCCATCAGTCACGTCAGCGACAACTTCAGCCAGAACACCACCAGCCTCGACTCCTATCATGACAGCCTTGATCAGCAACAACTTCCGGTAGTGCGAGGATTTCAGAGCGAGGACGATGACCTGCTACGACGCGAGATTATCCAGAGCCTGGTGTGTCATTTTCATCTCGATATGCAACGTATTTCGTCACGCTGGGGAATCGATTTTAGCGACCACTTCGCCGATGAACTGAAACAATTGCGCGACATGGAACAGGATGGACTGGTCAAGGTGACTGACAACCAGATTATCGTGCTCGAACCAGGGCGTTTGCTGGTGCGCAACATCTGCATGATTTTTGACCGCTACCAACGCGAGGGTAAAAGCGGCGGGAAATTTTCCCGAACGGTTTAAAAGACCGTTACTTTAGTTGACATGAATCAATTAAGCCGGGTCCGCACCACCTTACAATTCTTTTCGACTCCTACTCTTAATTACATCTTAGAGTATTTAGCCGGCATCTCCCCGCCGGCTATTTTTTTGCGGTTCGACAATTCGGTCCTCGTCCATCAGGATACGATGCGCGGGACCTTCGAGATCGTCATATTGCCCGTCTCGAACCGCCCACAGTAAAATCCACACGATTACCCCCAGCAGTATCAGCGAGATTGGAATCAGCAGGTAGATAATTTCCATTAGCGTGTCAGCCTCAATGCGTTCAAAACCACCAGTAACGAGCTTAGCGACATTCCGATGGCGGCAAGCCAGGGCGCAATCAGGCCCATCGCCGCGATCGGGATCGCGCCGAAATTATACATCAGGGCCCAGCCCATATTCTGGTAAATATTACGCTGGGTTCGAACCGCGACAACCATTGCCTGTGCAATCGCCGGCAGATGATTAGCGGTTAACACGATATCGGCACTCGTCTTGGCCAGCGAACTGGCGCCTCCCATCGCGATCGATACGTTCGCACTCGACAACACCGGGGCGTCATTCACACCGTCGCCGATCATCAACACCACAGCTGAGTCCTGCTGCAATGCCTGCACCGCCTCCATTTTCGCCTGCGGTGACATTTGCGCCCGATAATCCCGGATTCCGGTCAGGTCAGCCACCTGGCGGGCGGCGGCGTCACCATCTCCGGTCATCAAAACCACCGATTTACCTAAATTTTGTAAATGCGTGATCAGCGTTTTTGCATCCTCGCGCAAATCATCGACAAAGGTAAACATGGCGATTACACGATCGGCACGTGCCAGTACCACCGTGGTCACCGCATCGGCACCAATTTCATCGAGCCATTGTGCCGGAATTTCTGCGCTGCTGTGACTGGCAATATAGCTAACGTTGCCAATAAAGTAATCCTCGTCATCGATGCTGGCACAGATGCCACCACCCGCAGTGCTGGTTACCCGCGCCAGCTCGTGTTTTTCCAGTATTCCGGCCTCCTGCACCAGCACCCGGGCCAGGGGATGCTCGGAGTGCTGTTCGAGGGCAGCCGCAATTTGCAGGCACTGATTCCGTTCGTATTGCGGACTGCAAATCACCCGCTCCAGCCTGGGGCGTCCCCGGGTCAGGGTACCCGTCTTGTCGAATACCACGTGGGTGATCCGGTTTAAGGTCTCGAGTGCCGAACCGCGCTTGACCAGTAGCCCGGCGGATTGCAGCTTACCCAGGCTGGCACTGATGGCGGTCGGCGTTGCAAGCGACAGCGCGCAGGGACAACTGACGATTAACACCGCAAGCGCTATTTCAAACCAGCGTTCAGTATCGTGCAGCCACCAGAATACGGCGACGCTGACCACGATCAGCAAAACCAAGCTGATAAAACGCGCAGCCACACGGTCCGCCAGGCGTGCCAGGGGAGGCTTTTCCGCCTGCGCGCGTTCGATAGTGCGCTGAATCTCTGCCATCACGGTGTCCGCACCGACAGACTTCACTTCCATCTGCAGCGGATTGGTCACATTGATACTACCGCCGAGTAAACGATCACCGATGTTTTTATCAACCGGGATGCTTTCACCATTCAGTAGCGATTCATCGAGCGCCGAGAATCCCGCAATGATTTCACCATCCGCGGGTACGGTCTCACCGGGACGTACCAGCACCCGGTCACCGATGGCAAGCATCGCGGCCGCAACGGATTCTTCTGCACCCCCGTCAGGCGCCAGGCGGGTCGTCACCACCGGCAGCGACTGTGCTAGCTTTTCTACCGAGGCCGCACAGCGCTGACGTGCCATATTTTCGAAGTATCGACTGGCTGATAAAAAGAACACAAACATGACCACGGAGTCGAAATAAATTTCTCCGTGGCCGATGATGGTTGCCCAGGCGCTACTGCCAAAGGCTATTCCGATAGCGAGCGACACCGGGACATCCATACCCACCCGGCGGCGCGCCAGGTCACGCCCGGCAGAGATGAAGAATGGCGTCGCCGAGTAAAGCATTACCGGAAGCGTCAGGCCAAGGCTTAACCAGCGAAACAAACGCTCGAAAGACACTTCCATGCCGGACCAGGCACCTGCATAGAGGCTAATCGATATCATCATGACCTGCATACCGAACAATCCGGCGACCGCGAGGCGGCGCAGTTGCAAGCGCCGCTGTTGCCGGTGCAATTCCTGCTGCTGATCAGGATTATACGGCAGCGCGCGATAACCGATCTTCTGGATCGACTGCAAAATCTCGCTGAGTTTTATTCGAGTCTCATCCCAGCGCACCAGGGCGCGTTGCGTCGCGTAGTTGACGCGGACGTCGGTAACCCCTGGCAACCCGGCGATGTATTGCTCATTGAGCCAGATACAGGCCGCACAGGTAATACCCTCCAGGATAAGGCTGGCTTCGCGCATGTCTGCACCAAGTGAGTGCACGAACTGGCCCTGAATCTCGGGCACATCATAAACTTCGGTGTCGCGCAGGAACTCCGGCACCGGGCCCTGCCCGGTCGGAGAAACCTCGGTCCTGACGCGATAGAAGTTTCCATGACCGGAGGCGATAATAGCTTCAGCAACAGCCTGGCAGCCGTGGCAACACATCGGCTGGTCGACACCATCGATGTTGACAGTCAGGCCCGGTGCGGGGGGTACCGGCAGGCCACAATGAAAACAGTCTCCGGCGTCAGTGACGGCTGATACTACACCGGTTTCGCTGGAATCCTGATCAACATCTCGCTTGGCAATGGCCAACTTCAAATAAATTCCTCGCTCTTTTTACTGGTGTCGGTTCGGATGGTTGTAGTCATGATGCAACTTGAATATCATCGAAGTTTGATCTGGGTCAATACCACAACGCAAGCTTATCGAATAATTCGCGCTAACTAATAAAAAGATTTGGAGCCATGTTTATACAGCACATCATAGGTCTGTTCACCGACCCCACGCGTGAGTGGGAAAAAATTCGCGACCAGCAGAAAGGCGGTGAAAAATCCCCCGTTGGACACGTTTTCATTCTAGCGTTGATACCGGCCATTTCGGGATACATCGGCACCACGCAGGTGGGGTGGCGCATCGGCGTGGGTGACCCTATCCGCATTACCGGGGATTCTGCCTTCGCCATTGCTGTCATCTATTACCTCGCCCTGCTGGTAGGCGTCTTTTCAATCGGCTGGGTGATCCACTTGCTGGGTAAAGCCTACGAAGTCGTCAAGCCCATACCACTTTGTATTGCGCTCGCGGCCTATACGGCAACGCCCTTATTTTTAATCGGCATCATGCAGGTTTACCCGGTGTTATGGCTCAACATGCTGCTGGGTCTGCCGGCCCTCGCCTACACCGTATACCTGCTGTATTCGGGGCTACCCATAATGATGGAAATACCGACCGAACGCGGTTTTCTCTACTCCTCCGCGGTACTTGCCGTCGGACTGGTAGCACTGGTTTCGCTACTCGCGATGACCGCGCTGCTCTGGGGTATGGGCCTGCAGCCAGTATTCACCTACTAATTAATAACTGTTGGATTCAACTGTTTAATGCGAATCAAGCGTCGAGGATGCAATAGATGACAAGCACTGAAACCTATAACTATAAAGTAGTTCGGCAATTTTCGATCATGACGATCGTTTGGGGTCTGGTCGGCATGTCGGTGGGTGTTTTGATTGCCGCTCAGCTGGCCTGGCCGGTGCTCAACTTCGATATCCCGTGGCTTACCTTCAGCCGTCTGCGCCCACTGCACACCAACGCTGTCATCTTTGCTTTCGGTGGTTGTGCCCTGTTTGCAACATCTTATTACGTGGTGCAGCATACCTGCCACGTCAAGCTGGCATTCCCGGCACTGGCCGCCTTTACCTTCTGGGGCTGGCAGGCAGTCATTCTGCTCGCAGCCATCACGTTGCCGCTGGGCATAACCTCCAGCAAGGAATATGCCGAGCTAGAATGGCCGATCGACATACTCATTACGCTGGTTTGGGTCAGTTACGCACTGGTGTTTTTCGCGACGATTGTCAAGCGCCGCATCCCGCACATTTACGTTGCAAACTGGTTCTTCGGCGCCTTCATCATAACCGTTGCTGTGCTGCACCTGTTCAATAGCGCCGCATTGCCGGTATCTTTCTGGAAATCTTACTCGGCCTACGCCGGGGTGCAGGATGCGATGGTGCAGTGGTGGTATGGCCACAACGCGGTTGGCTTTTTCCTGACCGCGGGCTTCCTCGGCATCATGTACTATTTCGTACCCAAGCAGGCAGGACGCCCGGTTTATTCTTACCGCCTCTCGGTGGTGCATTTCTGGGCACTGGTGTTCACCTATATCTGGGCTGGACCGCACCACCTGCACTACACTGCGCTTCCGGACTGGGCGCAGTCGCTCGGCATGATCATGTCACTGATCCTGCTGGCGCCCTCCTGGGGCGGCATGATCAACGGCATCATGACGCTATCCGGCGCGTGGCATAAACTGCGCACCGACCCGGTACTACGCCTGCTGATTGTATCAATTTCGTTTTACGGCATGTCGACTTTCGAAGGCCCGATGATGTCGATCAAGACCGTTAACGCCCTGTCGCACTATACCGACTGGACTATCGGTCACGTGCATTCCGGTGCACTGGGCTGGGTGGCACTGGTATCGATGGGTGCAATGTATTACCTGATCCCGCGCCTGTTTGGGCGCGAGCTCTACAGTCTGAAGCTGGTCGAGGTCCATTTCTGGACCGCAACCATTGGCATCGTGCTCTATATCGCGTCCATGTGGGTAGCCGGCATCATGCAGGGCCTGATGTGGCGGGCAGTCAATGCAGATGGCACGCTGACCTACAGCTTCGTCGAATCGGTACAGGCAATGCACCCCTACTACATCGTGCGTACGCTGGGTGGCGCCTTCTTCCTGCTCGGTGCGGTGGTGATGGCTTATAACCTGTGGCGCAGCATCTCCGATGCGAAACCCATTGAAGTTGCTATTCCCGAACCGGCAAGTGTCCACTAAGTATATAGCGAGATAACACCATGGCTTCAGCACACGACAAAGTTGAAAAGAACATCGGCCTGATGATTATCCTGATCATCGGCGTGATATCGGTCGGCGGTCTGGTTCAGATTATTCCGCTGTTTTTCCAGGATTCCCTGACCGAACCGGTAGCGGGACTAAAACCCTATTCAGCACTGCGTTTGGAGGGACGCGATATCTACGTTCGTGAATCCTGTTACGTCTGTCACTCACAGATGATTAGACCGTTCAGGGCCGAGACCGAACGTTACGGACATTACTCGGTAGCCGGGGAATTCGTCTACGACCGACCTTTCCAGTGGGGCTCAAAACGCACCGGCCCAGACCTGCATCGGGTCGGCGGTCTTTACAGCGATGAATGGCATCGCGTGCACATGATCAACCCGCGTGACGTCGTGCCAGAATCGATCATGCCCGGATACCCGTGGCTTGCGGATAACATGATCGACGGCAGTAACATCCAGACCAAGATGCAAACCCTGCGCACCCTTGGCGCGCCTTACACCGATGAGGAAATCGAGGCCGCACCGAAGGCGCTCGAAGGCAAGACCGAACTCGACGCGCTGATTGCCTACCTGCAGGGCCTTGGCACTGAACTGAAAAGGAGATAGCCATGACGTTTACCCTGTTTCAATCGATATGGTCCATCGTCGTCATGATTACCTTTCTCGGTATCGTGGTGTGGGCCTTTAGCAGCAAACGAAAATCCGCATTTGACGAAGCAGCGCGCCTGCCATTCGAGGATGACCAGCTAACCGATAACAACAAACCTTCAGCGGAGTAGATTCATGGCTGATTTTAATAGCGATTTCTGGCACTGGTATATCGCAATTCTCACCGTCCTAAGTATCCTCGCCTGTGTGTGGTTGTTACGCTGGATGACTACGGGCCACCAAAAGCAGGATGAAGCCGAGAGCACCGGCCACATCTGGGATGGAGACCTGACCGAGCTCAATAACCCGTTGCCACGCTGGTGGCTGGGCCTGTTTTATATCACGATCGCTTTTGGTGGCTTTTACCTGTTGCTTTACCCTGGTCTTGGCACCTACGCAGGACTACTGGAATGGACCTCGAAGGGCGAATACGAACAGGAAGTGGAAGCTGTCGAGACCAGGGTCGGGCCCTTGTTTGCCCGCTACCAGGAAACCCCAATCCTCGACCTGATCAAGGATGAAAACGCACTCAAGGTCGGCGAGCGCCTGTATCTCAACTACTGTTCGACCTGCCACGGCTCCGATGCTCGTGGCGCCCGGGGCTACCCGAACCTGCGTGACAAAGACTGGATATGGGGTGGCGATCCGGAAAGTATCAAGACCACATTAATGAATGGTCGAATCGGCGCGATGCCGGCCTGGGAAGGACCGCTGGGTGGGGAGAGCGGTGTCGATGAAGTCACCCAGTACGTGCTCAGCCTGTCGGGTCGGGCAACCATTGAAGACCTGGCCGAAAAAGGCAAAGCAAAGTACGAGGTTTTCTGCATCGCCTGTCATGGCCCTACCGGTGCCGGCAATACCGCCCTGGGTGCGCCGAACCTGAGCGACGATACCTGGCTTTACGGTGGCTCGATTTCGCGCATCGCGGAATCGATTGCCAAGGGACGCAATGGGCAAATGCCGGCCCAGGGAGAACGCCTTGGCGACGCTAAGGTACACTTGCTCGCGGCTTACGTTTACGGGTTGTCGCAAGAAAAGTAATGGATGTGCCGGTAACAGATAAGATTCCGCACACGCAGCAGGCCATTTCTGTGCTCTGGCCTTCATTTCTAATCGCGATTGTTGCGACCGGGGTTTTCTTTTCGGCTTTTAACCCAAGAGACCTGATTCCTTTTAATCTCGATATCGATATCAGTCCGCTGGCTGCCTACAGTATCGGCTTTTTTCTGTTCTGGGTAGTGGCAGCCATCTCCAGTTACGGAACGCTCTACTTCATCATTTCGAATAGCCGTTTTCTGAACAAGCAAAATCGATGACCACTTATCGGTGGGCATAAACCGACATGAGCGCTTCGCAAGCAAACACGTCTGAAAACACACTTTACGCCGCGCATAAGAAAATATATCCGCGTGAAGTCAGCGGTCGTTTCACCCGCCTACGTATGCTCTCGGTCATCGTCCTGCTTGGCATCTACTACCTAACACCCCTGCTGCGCTGGGACGGACGCCAGGCCCTGCTGTTCGACCTGCCGGCACGCAAATTTTATATCTTCGGGCTGACGCTGTGGCCGCAGGATTTTATTTACCTGGCCGCACTACTGATCCTCGCTGGCCTGTCACTGTTCTTTTTTACCGCGCTAGTAGGCCGCGTGTGGTGCGGCTACGCTTGCCCGCAAACCGTCTGGACCGAGGCTTACCTATGGATGGAGCGAAAAATCGAAGGCAAGCGTACCAGCCGCATGAAGCTCGACAAGGCGCCTACCTCTGCCGCCAAGATTCGCACCAAGACCCTCAAGCACACGGTCTGGATTGCGTTTTCGCTGTGGACCGGATTTACCTTCGTCGGCTACTTTACCCCTATCGACCAACTCGCCGCTAAACTATTCAGCGCGAGCCTAGGACCCTGGGAAACTTTCTGGATCCTGTTTTATAGTTTTGCAACCTATGGTAATGCCGGTTTCATGCGCGAACAGGTGTGTATGTACATGTGCCCCTATGCTCGTTTCCAGAGTGCTATGTTCGATTCTGACACCTTGATCGTCGCCTATCATCCAGAGCGCGGCGATCCGCGAGGATCACGCCGGCGAGGTACCGATCCCAAATCGGTGGGCCTCGGCGACTGTATCGACTGCAATGTTTGCGTGCAGGTTTGCCCGACCGGAATCGACATTCGCGATGGTCTGCAATACGAATGCATCGCCTGTTCGGCCTGCATCGACGCCTGCGATGAAATCATGGACAAGATGTCTTACCCACGCGGATTGATTCGCTATACCACGGAAAATGCGGCGCAAGGCAGAAAACAGCATATTTTACGCCCGCGTGTAATGGTCTACGCTACGATCCTGCTGGTTCTGTGCGGCATCTTATTAACAAACCTGTTTTTACGTGTCCCGCTCGAGCTCGACGTGATACGAGACCGCAACACGCTCTACCGCGAGACCCGCGAGGGCTTGATTGAGAACGTCTATACCCTCAAGATTCTCAACATGGACTCGAAGCCGCATCAGTATACCCTGACAGCCGACGGCATCGACGGCATGAAACTGGTTACCGACGAGCCCGAGATCGTCGTACCAGCAGGTGCGGTGCAGGAACTAATCGTCAGACTGCAGGCCGATGAATTCAATATGGAAAGCCGCAGTGTAGCGGTTAAGTTTTACCTGCAGGCTAACCAGGCCAACCATTTGAACACGGTTGAAGAGGCGCGCTTTGTCGGCCCCGGGAAACCATGATGAATTCGACCGAGGCAACACCGAGAAACTGGAAACGCGAGCCCATGGTTTGGCTGCTGATCGGGATTCCGCTTTCGGCAGTAATCATGGGCGTGGTTATGATAACGCTTGCGATCCAGTCTTTTTCCGGGCTCGTAGTTGACGACTACTATAAAAAGGGCAAGCAAATCAATCGCGTACTGGCACGCGATCAACTGGCATATGAACTCGGTCTCGCCGCCGGGCTTAGCCTCGAAGCCGGAGGCAAGATCGAGATCCGCTTCGATCCCAGGGTACAGTTTATTCCGGGCGATACGATTGAACTCAAGTTAATCCATGCAACAATGCCCGGGCTTGATCAAGAGCTGCAGCTCCGCAGGAACGGTACCCACCTGCTTCGCGGCGTACTCAAGCTCCCCGGCGAGGGTCGCTGGAATCTCTTTCTGCAGACCGAGGATTGGCGCCTGACCGGCTCATTACAATATCCTGAAATGGCGACGGCAGAACTTTTACCCAACTATATTCCCGAATAGCCGATGCCGATCGATCTCACATTTGGCGCCGCAATTATCGTAGGCCTGCTGGGCTCGAGCCACTGTCTCGGAATGTGTGGCGGTATCGTCGCGGCCCTGAACATGGGGGTTACCGATAAAGTCTCGGCGAAACCTCGTTCCCTGTTCGTCTATCAACTGAGCTACAACGGCGGACGCATCACCAGCTATGGTCTGGTCGGATTGCTGGCCGGTTCGCTAGGCGCAGGGCTGGCACAACTCGGAGTCAGCCCCGTCGCGGGCAAATTGTTTGCAGCGGCTTTTATGGTCGCACTGGGCCTTTACCTCGCCAACTGGTGGCGCGGACTGGCGCTACTGGAAAAACTGGGCATGAAACTATGGCGCCACATCCAGCCCCTCGGTAAACGCCTGTTTCCGATTCAAAACCCGCTACAGGCTTACCTGCTCGGAATGCTCTGGGGATGGTTGCCCTGTGGGCTGGTATACGCGGTCGTCGCATGGTCGCTAACAACCGGCAACGCCTACCAGGGCGCAATGCTGATGCTGGGTTTCGGGCTTGGCACCCTGCCCGCGATGCTGCTCGCGGGCAACGTAATCAATTACTTCAGGGGTTGGGCGAAATCGCCGTGGGTCAGATCTTCGGCAGGTTTAATGATTATTGCGTTCGGGCTTTACAGCGGGTTAAGCGTATTAAAGCCAGGCCACCATCATCACACGGGTTTGAGCTCGACCGTCCTGGTATGCGACTGTGACCCACTGGCACGGGTGCCGGCGATCTTACGCAACTTGTCGTGATCCAGGATTTCGACCTCGCGTCGATTTACCTGCAATATACCCGAGTCCTGGAAACGAGTCAGGGTCCGGCTCACGGTTTCCACCGCTAGTCCGAGGTAACAACCGATATCCTGGCGCGACATGGTTAACAGGAATGCCGACGCAGAGTAACCGCGAGACCAGTAACGGCAGGCCAGGTCATCCAGGAAACTGGCAATACGACCATCGGCATCCTTGCGTGCCAGCATTAATACCAGGTTATGGTCACGCTGCATTTGTTCGGCGGTGATCTTCAACAGGTTTGAACCCTGCGCCTTATCGCTCAAATAGGCATGTGGAAAGCGGCACAGGGAGGTCGTCTCAAGCGTAATCGCGGAAGACATGCGAAACTGTTCTTCCGAAGTATCGAGCCCAAAAACATCACCCGGAAGGTAAAACCCAAGCACCTGTTCTTCGCCATCCTCGGTCACCAGGTAGCTTTTTATTGAACCGCTGCGCACCACGAAAAAAGCGTCTGCTTCTTCACCCTCGCGAAACACATGCTCTCCCTTGCGACTGATGCGCTTGGTGTTGCAGAGTTGCTGGCGAATTTCCTCGCTATCGAGTAACTGTAAACCCAGGCATCCGCCACGTGGTTCACAGATATGACACTCTTGTACCATGTGATTATTTTGTGCCTGCATTAACATGATGATCTCCCCTGATTATGTTGAATTCTTAACAATGAAGTTTGCGATAAACCATTATTTTCCACCATCGGGGTTTTCCTGATGGGCATATCGGGGCGTTCCAGATACCATAAGCCTGAATTGTTAACCAGATAAGCATTTACCAGGTGATTCAGCGTCAACCATTCAACCAGCTGTTCCTGATCATGGCCACTGCCACCCTGCTGGTCAGCGCGGTTTCGATCATCAGCCTCTACAACACCGCTATTCGACAGCATCGATTTAGCCTCATTGAAACGGTTCAAAGCCGTGCTCGCCTGATCGAATCAAGCGCGCAGTTCGACCTGCGACAGCCAGAACAGAATATTTCGACAGATGACCGCCTTGCATTAATGGAGCAAATCAGCGCAACCCAACGCGAGCACACTCACTTTGGCAAAACCGGTGAATTCGTTCTCGCCCGGCGTGACGGCGACCGGATCGTATTTCTACAGCAACTAAGGCATGCGCAACCCGAAACCCTGGAATCGATTCCGCTAAACGGAAACCTGGGCGAGCCCATGCGACGAGCGCTGGCAGGTGAATCGGGTCTTCAGACCGCGCTGGATTATCGCGGTGAGAAAGTGCTGGCGGCATTTGAACCCCTGCCGACACTGGGACTTGGCCTGGTCGCAAAAATCGACACCGCTGAAATTCGTGCCCCTTTTGTTCGCGCCGGATTACTTGCGGGCGCAATTGCGATATTCATTATCTTTATCGCAAGCCGGTTCTTTCTGCGCATCTCGAGGCCACTCGAGGAAACGATTGATCAACAGGCAGAGACGTTTCAAATTCTTGCCCAGACCTCACCGGAAGCTATTATCCTGGCTGGTACGGACGGCGTGATCCAGTTTGTTAACCCTGCTACCGAGCGTTTGTTTGGTTATCGCAAAAAAGAGCTGGTCGGAGAAAAGTTAAACCTGTTAATGCCGCGTGAGCACAGTGTCGCGCACGATGGTTATATTCAAAAATACCTGCATACCGGAGTTCCGACGATTATTGGCATCGGGCGCCAGCTAACCGCGATTCGCAAGGACGGTTCGCGTTTCCCGATTTACCTGTCGATCGGCGACATAAAAACCAGCCACACGCGCCTGTTTGCCGGGGTGATCATGGATATCAGCGAACAGCAACAGTTGCAGAAAGAAATCCTGGAAATTCCGGTGCAGGAACAACGTCGAATCGGCCAGGAACTGCATGATGGCCTTGGACAGCAGCTGACTGGCCTCGGCTTACTCGCAACAAGCCTGCTGAACAAGGCGAGCAAGCCCGAGCACGAGCTGGCGTCCAAACTGGCTGGCGGCTTGCAGGACGCAATATCGCAGGTGCGCGCGCTATCACGTGGCTTGATGCCGGTCGATATCGATACCGAGGGTTTTATGAATTCGCTCGAAAAACTGATCGAGGAAATTCGCCAGCAAACCAATCTCGACATTCATTTGACGATCATTAACCCGGTACATATCGCGGATAATACGACCGCAATGCATCTTTATCGCATCGTTCAGGAAGCCCTGAACAATGCGATAAAACATGCCGAAGCCGACCAGATAAGCGTCGGATTGGGTATCGAGGGAGCGCGCGGATGCTTTCTGATCAGTGACGATGGCAAGGGATTGCAAACCTCGGCCAAAGATACTGCGGGCCTGGGATTGCGTATCATGAAGCATCGCTGTGGCCTGATCGACGCTGAACTAGAGATCGAATCCTCGCCCGAAGACGGCACCCGCATAAAATGTTACTTTCCTATCGAGAACGACGATAATTTGGGTCAATGACAAGAATTCTGATAGTTGATGATCACCCCCTGGTGCGCACCGGTTTTTCGCAATTGATCGGTGATTGCCCCGACCTCGAAGTCTGCGGGGAAGCGGGTGATATGGCGGAAGCACTAAACCAGATTGACGCAACCAGTCCGGACCTGGCGATTATCGATCTATCGCTTGCCGGCGGTAGCGGTCTCGATTTAATCGAGCGCATCAGGTCCCGTAACAAGGACATCCTGATGCTGGTCGCCTCGATGCACGATGAAGCGCTTTACGCGGAGCGCGTGCTGGCGGCGGGCGCACGCGGATATATCAACAAGCAGGAAGCACAGGAAAGTATCATTCGCGCGATTCGGCAGGTGCTGAGTGGAAAGGTTTACCTCAGCCAGCAGATGACGGATCGCCTGCTCAGCGGCCTGGTTGATGCAACTGGCGAAAAACGCGACATTGACAGTCTCTCCAACCGTGAACTCCAGGTGTTCGAGTTAATCGGCGAAGGCGTTTCCAGTAGCCAGATTGCCGAACAACTTAACCTCAGTATCAAGACCATCGAAACCCACCAGGCGAACATCAAGAAAAAACTGAGGCTTGGCTCTGCGCATGAATTAAACCAGCGCGCAATTCGCTGGGCAATGGATCAACAGAGCTAAATAACCCTACAATTTAAAAGACAGTTGATCCGCGTCAATACGCCTGTTGCGGCAATCCATATACTTTCTTTGTTATCCATTTAGTTAAGGAGTGAATCATGAATATGCAAGTTTGGAATCCGTTTCAGGAATTCGAAAATCTGCTGTCACGTTACAACAAGAGTGCGAGTGATTCCGGTTCTCAATTGAGTAACGACTTGAGTTTTGCCGATTGGGCACCGTCCTGCGACATCGAGGAGCAGGATGACAGGTATGTCATCAAGGCGGATCTACCCGGGGTCGACAAAAAGGACATCGACGTCAAACTGGAAAATGGCGTAATCAGCATCCGCGGAGAAAAACAGACCGAAACGGAAACCGGTAAAGGCACCAAGCGCCATCGTACCGAACGCTTTCACGGCTCTTTCGCGCGCAGTTTTACGCTGCCGGACGCGGTTAAAGATGAAAGGGTAGAAGCGAATTACAAGGACGGTGTGTTATCGCTGGTAATTCCCAAGGCGGAAGAGGCCAAGCCGAAATCGATCGATATCAAGGTCAGTTAATTACCTGGCTTGAACTGGCGGCATACACTGTATGCCGCTTTTTTTTTGTCCTTTCACGCAGGCCCAACCTGGTTAATCCAACCCTACCAGGCAGGCAATAAACCCGAACATGCATTGATTCAAATCAATACCGCGGTATGCTTTGTATCCCATTATCGTCTTAACTTCCCATCGGAGTAAGAACCATGGAATTCAAGAATATACTCATCCACCTGGATCACAGCAGTGGTTGCCAAAACCGGCTGACTATCGCTTTTGAGCTGGCACGGAAATTCGATGCAAAACTCACCGGGCTATTCATCGTTCCCGATTATGTCGTGCCATCCTATGTCGAAGCCCAGATCAGTGTCGATTTGATTACCGATGTGACCGAAAAGGCAGTTGCAAAGGCCAGGGACAAGCTTGCTGGCTATCAAAAACTCGCTGATGATGCTGGGGTTACGATGGAAGCTCATGTCGTCGAAGGTCAGGTTATTCCGATCCTGCGCGAACATACCAAGTATTCAGACCTGTTGCTGCTGGGACAGGATCAGCCTGAGGATCCCGACAATTCAAGCTACGGGCTCGCCGATGCGCTACTGTTTGAAGGCGCCTGTGCTTGCGTGGTAGTACCACACAGTGGAAAACTCGAGGCCCCAGGGAAGCGGGTGTTGCTCACCTGGAATGCCAGCAGAGAATCGGCACGCGCGCTGCGCGAGGCCATGCCCTTTCTAACCCGTGCTGAGACGGTCGTGGTGCTGTCGTCTGAACCGGACGATGGCGACAGCCAAACGGCGCGTGGTCATCCCCACGCACGGGAACTCGACAGGTTGCTAAAATCGCATGGGATCGAGTCAGTTTCCAGCGGCATCAGTGATCCGGATATCAGTACCACCGACGCGATCATCGGACAGGCCGCCGATATGAATGCCGATATGATTATCATGGGTGCTTATGGTCACGCACGTCTGCGCGAAATTATCCTGGGTGGGGTAACCCGTGATTTACTCAAGCAGTCGCCGGTGCCCCTGTTTCTAGCGCACTAGCTGCCGGCCTGCTGATTAAAAAAAGAAGCCCCGGCAGGAATCTCCGGATTCTCCATCTCAAAAGCCACGGAACGTATGCGACCGGGGTCCACGCCATGCACCACTTTGCCTGAGTAAACGCTCGGTACCGCACAGGGTACCAGCGGTATCGCATCCGCGGCGGTCAGGGTGGCGATGTAAAGTGTACGCGGTTGCTGCGTCAGGTTCTCCGATGAAGCGTGTAATGCGCGCGTATGCATCAGGCACAAACTGCCGGCAGGGCCCAGGCACTCGATCGCTTTAGCTTCACACTCCGAGGCTATCTCATCATCGACTGCCCCGGTAAATTTTCCCTGCTGCCACAGCGAGTGCAGCGGCCCACGATGCGAACCCTGAACAACCCGCGCCGGGCCAATATCGCTATCGATATCATCGAAAAAAAGCATGGCAGTGATGCAGTCATCGTTGCTGTGCGGGTCAAAGGTGAAATCCTGGTGCCATTTCACCGTGGTACCGCTGCCTGGCAACTTGCTATTGAGCTTGGCATGATGAAATCGCAAGTTTTCACCCAGCAGATCGGCCACCGCGTCGAGCATGGGCCCCTTCTCGATCAGCTTTAAAAATGCTGCAGAAATTTCCTCGGGAGACGCAACGCGACGTAGCGCGGGTGCATCGGCACAATGACCCGGCTCCACATCGAAACGTGGCCGACCATCCAGCATTTCACCGAAGGGTCCGTCATGCTGTCGCGATTCCTCGATCCAGTGCTCGTGTTGCTGGCGGGCCGGCTCCAGCTCCGCAGCCGAGTAAACCGACTCCACCACGACCACCCCGCTTTGCCAAAATTCCGCTATCTGCGTTTCACTCAACATAATCCCGCCATTTTACCACCTATACCGATTGGTTTGTGTCTGCGATCAGGCTCAGGATTTCGAACATTACGGCGGTGGCGAAATGCGAGGTTTGCCGATTGGGATGATCCTTGGTCGGCATCAGGCAGACAACGTCACCACCGATGATGTTTTTACCGCGCACGCAACGCAATAGCTCCATCACTTCATCGACCTGGAAGCCCTGGATACCACATTCGAGGTTAGCCACGCCGGGACATATGGTCGTATCCATACAATCCAGGTCAAAGGTGATATAGAGCGGCGCATCGCCAATGCGATCGTTAATCAACTCGATCGTTTTCAGCGGCCCCAACTCACGATAACGTTTGATCGGCACCACTTCATAACCGAGATCGGAACTGGTTTTCCACCAGTCGAGCGTACGCGGATTGCCGCGCATGCCGATCTGCACGCTATGCGCGGTATCGATGTAACCGTCACGCACCAGGTAAGCCGCCCAGTGTGCCGCGGATTTTACCGCACCGAGAAAATGCGGCACCTGCTCGTAAGCATCGGTATGCGCATCGAAATGCAGAAATGCAGCCTTGCGTCCTTCCGTCAGCCGGGCCTTGTCTCCGGAAATGGCCTGCATGATACCGCCAGTTACGGCATGATCACCGCCGATCGAAACCGGACGGGTGCCGGTGGCATCGAGTGCGCGATAAAAGTCGGTAATACGCTCGATACAGCGCTCATTGTCATTCGCTTCCGGCAGGGGTACGTCACCCATGTCGCCAATGCGGCAACTCTGCCAGGGATCGACCTGGAACTCGGAGTGCACCCGGCGCGACATCGCGGAGACATCGCGCACTGCACGCGGTCCGAGGTGCTGGTCACGCTCGGTGGTGCCGTTGCCGGTAGAATGCGGAACACCGACCAGGGCAATATCAAGCTTTGCCGGATCACGCTCAATCGGGCATCTGAACAGGGTCGGAATATCCCACCAGTAAAGGCCTTCCAGCATCATCCTGTCATCGTCAGACAAGTTGTCACTCATTTTATTTTCCTCGATGTATTAATAGGCCCGCTTTTGGGATGCACCCTGATATAAAATATCTGCCCAGTTCCGGTTTGCCTTTTCACGTTCGCTAACTCCTTCGGAATCCATATCCCGGCGGGGCCGTTTGAGATAAATAAAATCTGGCTGAGCACAATCACCACGCATCGGCAGCCAGTAGTTTTCACCCAGGGTCTGGCGGGCGCCGGCTGGCATATAAGCCTGCATTGCGAACCCGACCCGTCGCTGCTTACTCCGGTTTGGCTGCGACCCATGGATTACTTTTGCGTGGTGCAACGACATCTGCCCGGGTTTCAGAACCAAATCGACAGCGGTAGATGCATCGATATCCGAAATTTCCTGGCCTCGGGTCAGAATATTGTCCTGGTGAAAGGTTTCCTGGTGCGGATGTATCGAATTCTGATGGCTACCCGGAATCATACTCATGCAGCCGGTTTCACGGTTGCTCGTCGTTAACGCGATCCACGCGGTCACGTAGTTGTGCGGCGTGATCCCCATGTAGGTTGCATCCTGGTGCCAGCTTACGAAATGACCGGTTCGTGGCTCCTTGATAAATAGCACGCTACCCCAAAGCGCGAAGTCGGATCCAATCAAGTCCTCGACCGCATCCAGGATTACCGGGTGATGTACCAGTTCATCGAGAAATTTAAAGGCCAGGTGCGGATTGTTGCGATTCTCGGCATTGAGCTGTTCGGGGTACTTCGCTTCCGCCGACCTCAGGCGCTGTTCGTATTCGGCAGCCTCGTCCTCGGAAATCACATCGATGGGCGCGATGAATCCCTGCTCGCGATACTGCTCTACCTGTTGTTGCGAAAGTACTTTACTCACGGTGTTATTAACTCGTGAATTGGGAATCCCGCGATAGTAGCGTAAACTCGCGCCGAACAAATAGCAGAAAGTTGCAATCTTTTCGGCCATGAAAAAACTCGACAAACAAACGCTAATCGGCATTCGCGACCAGTTCGGCAGCTACGCCTGGGACGACGCGGAAATTTCAGAACTGGTAGAGCCGAAGCTGGGTATCATCACCGGCTTCCAGGAACTCCTCGACCAGCTCGAGGTACTGCGTAAAATCGACCTGGAAGCAACACCTCCGGCCGGCGACATATCCCCGAAATGACCGCAACACTGGCTTTCGCGTCGCTCAACGAAATTTCCACCCGCCTGCGTAACCGCGAGGTCAGTGCTACCGAGCTAATCGATCTCTATGCAGATCGCATCGAACGCCTTGCGGAGGAGAGCAAAGCCTTTATCTGCGTCGATATTGAAGCTGCTCGTGGCAGGGCCGCTAGCATCGATAAAAATTTCGATGATGAACTGCCACTCAACGGCATTCCCTATACCTGCAAGGATTTATTTGATGTGAAGGGCCTGCCAACCACGGGTGGTTCCCAGGTGCTACAGGATAACCTGGTGCATAAGGACGCGGAAGTTGTCAAGCGTATGAACCAGGCCGGCGCTAATTTCATCGGCAAAAACAACCTGCATGAATTTGCCTACGGCGCAACCGGCGAAAATACGCTCTACGGTACCCCTCCTAATCCGTATGACCCATCACGCCTCGCGGGCGGTTCCAGCAGCGGCTCGGCGGCGGCGGTCGGCTTCGGTCTTTGCGCCGCGGCGCTTGGTACCGATACCGGCGGATCGGTGCGTGCGCCCGCGTCACTCTGCGGCCTGGTGGGTTTCAAACCGACCTATGGTCGCATCAGCACCGAGGGCGTCATACCCTATTCGTGGACTCTTGACCATGTCGGCACGCTCACCCGCAAGGTGGCAGATACCGGGCTTTTATTTGATTCGCTGGCGTCCGAGCCCAAAACCCCAGTGCAGACAAGTCTGCATAATCTGACCATTGGAATCCCGCAGTCTTTCTTTTTTGATCGCTGCGACAGCGAAATTCTCGACAGCATCGATGCGCTAATGAATTTTTTACGCCGGGAAGGCGCAATTCTCAAACCGGTACCCATGCCATCAATGGAATTTACCCGCACGGTATCACTGGCGGTACAAATGCCGGAGGCACTGTCTTACCACAATCGATACCTCGAACAGCGTGGTCATCTTTACAGCCAGGACTTCCGCGCAGGGCTGGCGCTGGGCCAATGCCTGCTTGCCGAGCAATATATCCGCGGTAAACGCTTTATCGAAACCTACCGCAACGACATGGACAGGGTATTTGCAGAGGTCGATGTAATACTGACGCCGGCAACACCGGTGATCGCGCCGAAAATCGGCGTGATCGAAGTGACCGTAGATGGATATGCCGAGCCCGCCGGAAACGCAATAACCCGGTACACCTCATTTTTCAACATGACCGGGCATCCGGCAATAACACTGCCCTGCGGCATGCACAGCAAAGGCCTGCCGATCGGAGCGCAGCTAGTGGGCAAGCACTTTGGCGACGAGCAATTAATCGATATTGCACAACAGGTCGAATCGGACTACGACTTCGAACTTCCCCTGCCAGACCTGGGTTAAATACCCTGATTGATAAGCTGGTGAATCAAGACCTCCATCTCGGCCTCGGAAAACTCTTCGCGTGCAGTTAGCGAACTGCTCAGATTGGCGCCGGCGAGTACGGACGGGGATTGTTTGCGGAATAAACTCAAGGCCGCACCCTGCCCCTCGATCAGGTCACGCATCACCAGGGGGCTCAACATGCCGGCGGCCTCCATCACCGGGCACTGGATGATATTGTGCAGGGCCGTCAATAACTTGGGGCCGATAAACTGCGGCGCCATTCTGCCCCGGTTCAGCCGTAACAGGCGTTCCGCGGTATCGCAGTAAAAGTCGAGAAAGTGATTGCCGCGACGGAACATTAAAAAAGCATTGTGCACCTTGTTATAGGTCCTCAGCTTCGCGGCATTATCCCGTTGCACCCATATTTCTCTGCCGACCGCGAAATCGGAATCAGGCAGTAAAAATTGAGCCGGGTCGAAGATCAGGAAATCGGCATCGCACCAGATTACGCGGTCGTATCCCTCGACCAATCCCTGCTGCAGAATTTTGAGTCGCGCGAGATCACTCGCGATCACGGTTTGAGCCCCAATTTTTTCAAGCAGATCCGGCGCGATCAGGTTGAAGACTTCATCACCTAAAAAACGAATCTCAAACTGGTTATCCAGCGCCCAACTTGCGACTGAATCCAGGCATCGGCGCAACCATTTATATGGTAGTGGATCACGATGCGACTGGATTACCAGGGTGGCGGACATCAACAAGGCGGTCTCATTATTCGTGCGCAACAGCTTATCATGCTATTTTTAAGGTGTTTGATACCCGCCAAAGAGTTAATTTATGACCGATCCAACTATCGCAGACAACAAGCCCGTCAAGGTAGCACTCGAAACAGGTAAGAAATACTATTTCTGCATGTGCGGACGAAGCAGCAACCAGCCATTTTGCGATGGCTCACACAAGGGCAGTGAATTTTCACCGATGGCCTTCGAATGCGACACCAGCAAGGACTATTACCTGTGCCGGTGCAAGCATAGCGGCAACAAACCCTATTGCGATGGCACCCACAAACAATTCGATGATGACCAGGTCGGAAAGCCCGCCGGCTAGTTCAAAGTGAGACTTATCCGCACAGTTGTGGACTTCCCCCTTCACTGGCATTTTTGCCATATACCATGCGCTCTATTCCGGCCCAGTAGGCTGCAGCCTCACACATTGGGCAAGCTGGTGAAGATGAATACAGTGTGCAGCGACTGAGATCGCGCGAATTGAGTCGGCGCGCTGCATCCCGAATGGCTTCCATCTCGGCGTGAGCGGTAGGATCCTTATTGATTATTACAAGACTCGGCGATTGGCCAACGATTTTGCCATCGCGAACCACAACCGCACCATAACCCTGGTCACCGCTCTCGATAGCCCGTTGTCGCATGCTAATCGCACGTGCCATGAATGAAGTATCATCGCTAACTTCGGGCTGTTCGATTGTCCCGGTTTCGCTAATGCCCGCCTTTCCTTCACGAGTGGCGAACAACGGAAAAACAGCTGCCATTGCCAGCACCAGTGCCCTTCTTTTGACCTGTAGTTGTTTAACCATGATTAATCCCGTCCAGATAATTGATCCAGTTTAACATTTCCGGCACAAAACCCGCTTGTGCAGTACGCCGGCAAGCGCATAAAATACCCGGCCTTCTAACTGATACCTGGGGACTACCATGGGCGAATGTCCGGTATGTGCGGCCGAAGTCGAAGTGGCCAAAGACGCTATATCTGGCGAGTTACTGGTCTGCGAGGACTGCGGCGCCGAACTCGAACTGATCAAAACCGTTCCGGTTGAACTGGCTGAAGCGCCATCGGCCGAAGAGGACTGGGGCCAGTGAAAATCGGCCTGCTGCATTCGCTGATTCGAAAAGAAGAAAAACTTCTGCTCGAGGCGTTTCATAAAGCCGGTGTGGAACCGATCATGATCGACGACCGCAAGTTGATCATGGATTTTCACAGTGCCCCCGATATTGACATCCTGGTCGAGCGTTCTATCAATCACTCACGCGCACTGCACGCATTGCGGCTGTTCGAAAGCGCCGGGGTATGTTGTGTCAACTCGCACAAGGTCGCCCAGATCTGCGGTGACAAGCTGCTGACCACCGCCGCGCTGAAGGATCATGGTATCGCACAACCCGCAAGCAGAGTCGCATTTACCGAGGAATCGGCGCTCGCCGCGATCGAGGAACTGGGTTACCCGGTGGTTTTGAAACCGGCGGTCGGCTCCTGGGGTAGATTGCTTTCCAAGATCAACGACCGCGATGCCGCCGAGACGGTACTCGAGCACAAGACCGTGCTCGGCAGCTATCACCACTCGATTTTTTACATCCAGCAATATATCGACAAGCAGGGTCGCGATATTCGCAGTTTCGTGGTCGGCGATGATTGCATTGCCGCCATTTACCGCAGCTCCGATCACTGGATCACCAACACCGCACGGGGCGCCCAGGCGAGTAAGTGCGAAGTGACTGCCGAGGTCGCCGAAATTTCGCTGGCAGCGGCAAAAGCAGTTGGCGGCGGAATTGTCGCCGTCGATTTGTTCGAAAGTGACGAAGGTTTGCTGGTCAACGAAGTCAACTACACGATGGAGTTTCGCAACAGTATCGATACCACGGGAATCGATATTCCCCAGGTAGTTGCAAACTATGTCATCGCCCTCGTAAACCAATGATCAAGGTCTCGATTGTCGGCGCCTCGGGTTACACCGGTGGCGATTTACTACGCATCTTGTTATTCCATCCGCAGGTCGAAATTCAACAGGTTACCTCGGAGCGAAATGCAGGCAGGCTGGTTTCCAGTGTGCACCCCAACTTGCGCAAAATCTGCCGGCATAAATTTGTTCCAATCTCGGAACTCGAGCCCTGCGACGTGTTGTTCCTGGGATTACCGCATGGACAAATGATGAATCGCCTGGACGACTTTGAAGAACTGGCCGAAACCCTGATCGATTTATCCGCCGACTTCCGGCTGCGCGACAGCGACACTTTCGAAAACTGGTATGGAAAACCGCACAGCTGCCCGCAAAAACTCGCCGAATTTGTCTACGGCATTCCTGAGCTTCACCGCGCGGAAATGAAAACTGCGAAAAGGATCTCGGGTGCCGGTTGTAACGCTACCGCGACCATTCTCGCGCTGTATCCGCTTTACCAGGCCGGCCTTGTCGAATCCGCCGTTGTCGAGGTAAAAGCCGGTTCCAGCCAGGGTGGCAATGCAGTCAGCGAAGGCAGCCATCACCCGGAACGCAGTGGCGCGGTGCGCTCTTATAAACCGACCGCTCATCGTCACCTCGGCGAAATCCAGCAGGAACTGGGGGCAGAAAATATTCATTTCTCGGCGACCTCGATCGAAATGGTGCGCGGGATCCTGGCAACCTGTCATGTATTCCTGAACCGGGACCTGGAAGAAAAAGATATCTGGAAACTCTATCGCAGTGCCTACGGCAACGAACCCTTTATCCGCATCGTCAAGGAACGTAGTGGCATCCATCGCTACCCGGAGCCGAAGATTCTCGCTGGCAGTAATTACTGTGATATCGGCTTCGAGCGCGACCCGCAGAGCAATCGGCTGGTTGTCATCAGCGCATTGGACAACCTCATGAAAGGAGCCGCCGGCCAGGCGGTACAGGCATTCAATATCGCGCAGGGATTCGACGAAACCACGGGACTCGAATTCCCTGGATTGCACCCCTGATTCTGCGCCGGTATGTGTCGCATTCTCTATGCCCGGGCCGAGAAGCAATTTCAGATTTCGGAATTGCTCGCACCCTTCGCCGAGCTCTCACGCGATAGCCGGGAGTTTCAGGGTCACGGCTGGGGCTGCGCCTGGCGCGAAGACGACGGCTGGCGCCAGTATCACGATATCCGCCCGATCTGGGAAGATAACCTGGGGCAATTTGGGCACACTCAGCTGTTACTGGTACATGCGCGTAGCGCGTTTCGTGATGAGGGCATCGTCATCGAAAACAATATGCCCTTCTCCGACGGTGAGTCGATTTTCATCTTCAATGGTGAGTTGCGTGGGGTGCGAATCAAATCGGAAGGTCGTATCGGTGCCGAAAAAATCTACAACTACATTCGTCGCTTCGACAAGGGCGATAAATGCGCAGCCACCGACAAGGCAGTTGAAATCATCAAGAAACGCAGTGCCTACGTGCGCGCGATGAATATTATTCTTTCAGACGGGAAGCAGTCCTGCCTGTCGACCAGTTACAGCGAGGATCCGGAATACTTTCGAATGCACCAGAAGCGTCACCAGGATCTGCATCTGGTATGCTCGCAACCGTTCGCTGGAGACAGCGACTGGTCCATAATCGCTAACAACACGACGATCGAATTATGATGCTGATAAAAATCGGTGGCGGTGAGCAAATCAACCTCGAAGCCGCAATCGCAGATCTGGCGACACTCGAGCAGCCATTTGTTATCGTGCATGGGGCCAACGTGTTACGTGATCAGCTGGTGCAACAACTGGGCAAGGAAAAGACGGTGCTGACCTCGATTTCTGGCTACGCCAGCGTTTTATCCGACCAGGATGCAATCGATGTCATCATGATGAGTTATTCCGGCCTGCGTAACAAGCAGATCGTTGAACTGTGCCAACGCAATAACATCAACGCCGTCGGTCTGACCGGTCTCGACGGTCGCCTGGTGCAGGGAGAACGCAACAAGGGCATCCGCGTGCGTGAAAACGGTAAAACCCTGATCAAAAGGGATCTCTCGGGTAAACCGCGCTCCATTAACAGCCAGCTATTGATGCTGCTACTGGATAACGGTTACTGCCCGGTGCTGACAATCCCCATCGTCGACGAGAACGGCTTTGCGATAAACTCCGAGAACGACGACATCGTTGTCCAGATAGCGAGTGCACTTGATATCGATACGGTGATTCAGTTGATCGAAGCGCCCGGGTTTCTCGATGATCCCGCTGACGAAACCTCGCTGGTAAACAGCATGAGTCTCAGTGAGTTAGAGCATCGTGAAGCGAGCGTCGAAGGACGAATCAAACGCAAACTACTCGCGCTGACGCGACTTTGCCAGGGCGGCAAAACCCGGGTCATCATCGCCGATGGCCGCTGCGAACAACCCATTATCAGCGCACTCGATGGCGCCGGGACACATATCTCATGACCGATTACAAGGCTCTCGAACACGAATATGGCGTGCCGTTACAGGCAAAACGCGACCTGGTTGCGGTCCGCGGAAACGGAGCCTTGCTTTACGACGAGCAGGATCGGGAGTATATCGATTGCGCCGCCGGAATCGGGGTCGCTTCACTCGGGCATTGCCATCCAAAACTGGTCGCCGCAATCAAGCAACAGGCCGAAACCCTGATTACCTGCCCCAACATCATGTACAACGACGTGCGCTCGAAACTACTCAAAAAGCTGGTTGAGGTAAGCCCCGAGAGCCTGACTCGCGCCTACTTATGCAACTCGGGCGCCGAGGCGATCGAGGCCGCACTCAAGTTCGCGCGCCTGCACACCGGGCGGACTAACTTTGTCACCGCGATGCGGGGCTTTCACGGTCGCACCATGGGTGCGGTCAGTGCCACTTACACACCAAAATATCGCGAAGCATTTCAGCCGCTGATTCCCGGCTTCGACTACGTACCCTTCAATAAGATCGAAAAGCTCGATGCCGCGGTGACCGACAATACCGCGGCCGTCATGTTTGAGCTGGTGCAGGGTGAAGGCGGCGTCAATCCGATCCAGGCCGACTATCTCGCGGCCGTGCGCAAGCTCTGCTCCGAACGTGGTGTGTTATTGATTATCGATGAAATCCAGACCGGTTTCTGTCGAACCGGGAGATTCTTTGCCTGTGATCATTTCGACCTGCAGCCTGACATCATGTGCGTGGCCAAGGCAATAGGCGGCGGCGTGCCCGTCGGCGCGACGCTGCTTAATGCCGACATTAATATCGAGCCGGGACTACATGGTACGACATTCGGCGGTAACCCGCTGGCCTGCGCTGCGGCACTAGCGGCCATTGACGTCTATCAAACCGATAACCTGGCACAACGGGCGGCGGAACTGGGTGATTATTTCGAACAACAGTTAAACGTTGCGGACCTTCCCCAGGTTCGGTCGTTGCGCCGACTCGGCTTGATGATTGGTATCGAGCTCAAGCAAAAGGTACAGGACAAGCTGGCGGAATTACTCGAAAATCGTATCATCGCGCTGCCGGCCGGCCCTAACGTGATTCGCATGCTGCCGCCGTTAATCATCGAGAAAGAACAGATCGATCGGGTCGTCAAGACCTTACGCGAGCTTTTGGCTTAACCCGGTCACAGCAGGAAGGGATATCTGCATCGATAACTCGAGGAAGTTTGACAAGCATCACATTTTTATCTGTTTTTCGCTAACTGCAGGTTTTTGTCAATTCGATACTCTTATATACTCCCCCTTTTTCCTAATGATGGAACACTCGAAACGTGTCCAGTCCTGCTAATCAAGTTGAATCAAATATGACCACTACCCCGGATCTCGCTCCCTATCGCATCAGTGACACTATTGAAGTCGTATATAATCCCAGTTACGAGACGCTGTTCGTCGAAGAAACGGCTGCCGATCTGAATGGTTTTGAAGTAGGTCATCTGACCGAGTCGGGCGCAATCTCGGTCGACACCGGCGACTTTACCGGCCGTTCTCCCAAGGACAAGTACCTGGTACGTGACGATACCACGCGGGATCAGATCTGGTGGTCGGACCAGGGTGAAAACGACAACAAGCCGATCGATAACGAGACCTGGAACGCCCTGCGGCAACTGGTTACCGACCAGCTCTCGGGTAAAAAACTGTTCGTGGTCGATACCTTTTGTGGCGCCAGCCCCGAAAGCCGTCTCAAGGTAAGGTTCATTACCGAGGTCGCCTGGCAGGCACATTTTGTCACCAATATGTTCATCCGGCCCAACGGCGAAGAACTAACCGATTACGTACCGGATTTCGTCGTGCTTAACGGGTCCAAAACATCAAATCAGAATTATGCGGCGATGGGACTGAACTCGGAGAATTTTATCGCGTTCAACATGACGGAAGGAATGCAGATCATCGGTGGTACCTGGTATGGCGGCGAAATGAAAAAAGGTATGTTCTCGATGATGAACTACCTGCTACCGCTCAAGGGAATGCCTTCAATGCACTGTTCGGCTAACGTTGGCGAAGAAGGTGACGTCGCGATTTTCTTCGGCCTTTCCGGAACCGGCAAAACCACCCTGTCTACCGACCCCAAGCGCCGCCTGATCGGCGATGACGAGCATGGCTGGGACGATGACGGAATTTTCAATTTCGAAGGTGGCTGTTATGCCAAGGTGATTGACTTAAGTGCCGAAGACGAACCCGATATTTACCGGGCGATCCGGCGCGATGCATTGCTCGAAAACGTGGTGGTTAAAGCTGATGGAGCAATCGATTACGCCGACAGTTCAAAAACCGAAAACACGCGCGTGTCTTACCCGATTTATCACATCGATAATATCGTCAAACCCGTATCCAGGGCCGGCCACGCGACTCGTGTCATATTTCTCACCGCCGATGCGTTCGGCGTGCTGCCACCGGTATCAAAATTAACCCCCGAACAGGCCGAGTATTACTTCCTGTCGGGCTTTACCGCCAAACTGGCCGGCACCGAGCGCGGCATCACAGAGCCAACCCCCACTTTCTCGGCTTGCTTCGGTAAAGCCTTCCTGTCATTACACCCGACCCGTTATGCCGAGGTACTGAATAAAAAAATGGAGCAATCCGGCAGCCAGGCATACCTCGTGAATACGGGTTGGGACGGCAGCGGTACCCGCATTTCGATCAAGGCCACCCGTGCGATTATCGATGCGATTCTTAACGGCTCCATCGACACCATGGAAACCGCAACACTACCAATTTTCAACCTCGGTATACCAACAAGCCTGCCCGCCGTAACCGCGGAGATTCTCGACCCGCGTAACAGTTATGAAGACGTTTCCGAGTGGCAGGCAAAGGCCGCCAAACTAGCCTCGCTGTTCATTAATAATTTCGAACAATACACCGACACCGATAGTGGCAAGAAGCTGGTATCCGCAGGTCCGTCAGTCTAATACCCCGGCTACACTTCATCACTGCAGCGCTTGCCTGGGCCTGGCTCAGGCAGGCAGAATGTTGTAATTCAATGCAGTGAGTAAAAACAAATGAAAAAAGCTGGCTTCAAGATCCTCGAAAACGAATGGATTACGCTGTCGGACGGGCGTAGATTGTCGGCGCGGATCTGGATGCCCGATAGCGCCGCGAAGACTCCTCTACCCGCAATCCTCGAGTATATTCCCTACCGCAAACGCGACGGCACCGCGCAGCGCGATGAAAGTACCTACCCGGCGTTTGCCGAGGCGGGTTATATCGGGGTGCGCGTCGATATCTCGGGTACGGGTGAATCTGACGGTGACTGGGACGACGAATACTCAGCCCGCGAACTGGCCGATGGTTGTGAGGTCATCGAATGGATTGCAAGCCAGGACTGGTGCGATGGTAATCTCGGGATGATGGGAATCTCCTGGGGGGGTTTCAACAGCCTGCAGATTGCCGCTCTTAAACCATCAGCGCTCAAGGCCGTAATTTCGATCGGCACCACGGTCGATCGCTATAACGACGATATTCATTACAAGAATGGTTGCCTGCTCTACTCCAATTTCTTCTGGTCGAGCACCATGCTTTGCTATGCATCCAGGCCGCCCGATCCCGAGCTGGTTGGAGATAGCTGGCGCGAAACCTGGTTACAGCGCCTGAACACGCAGCCGTTTCCGTTGGAGGCCTGGCTTGCCCACCAGCGCAAAGACGAGTACTGGAAGCATGGATCGATCGGCGAAAATTACAACGATATCGAGATACCCGCGCTGGTAATCTCGGGTTGGGCCGATGGTTATATTAATGCGCCACCTGCGGCAGCAACCCATTTAAAGAACGCCAAGGCAATCAATGGCCCCTGGATTCACCAGTATCCACATTTTGCACTCCCAGAACCGCGCCTCGATTTTCTCAAGGAAGCAATCAACTGGTGGGATAAGTGGCTCAAGGGTGCCGATAACGGTGTCGATAGCTTACCTGCCTACCGTGCCTACATCCTCGAAGACGCCCGACCGCTGTTACGTCACGAAGTTGCACCAGGCCGCTGGGTCGCGGAAGCACAACTACCTTCACCCGACACCCACGAGTGTCACTACTACCTGGCTCCAAATCGACAACTGCTAGATATACCCGGCAGTACCAACGAAAAGAAATTGATCTCGCCACAGGATTGCGGCACCAGCTGCGGCGAGTTTTTTACCCAGAAACCCGATGGCGAGTTGCCTTCGGACCAACGCCGGGATGACTCCGGGTCGCTCGTATTCGACAGCGTCAAACTGCATCAACCCATCGAGATCCTGGGGCGGCCAAGAATTCGACTAAAAGTTGCTATCGATAAACCGCTTGGAAATATTGCGATACGCCTGAATGATATTCATCCCAATGGTGAAGTTTCGAGGGTTAGCTGGGGCGTGCTGAATCTCGCGCATCGTAACGGTAACGAAAATCCCGAGCCGATGGTTCCGGGTCAGCTGGAATCGATTGAAATTGAACTGAATGAATGTGGCTATCGGTTCATGCGCGATCACAAGATGCGCATCGCCATCTCCAATAACTACTGGCCGATGATCATGCCTTCGCCCGAAATCGTCACCACCACCCTCAAACTAGGACCCGACGCGTTCGTGACCTTGCCGGTGCGGGAAGGTGTCGATGTCTACGAAGAGCCCGAACCCGAGGATCAAAATCCGCTGCCAGAATATGAAATCAGGGAACCCGGGTTGAGTCGGCGCTGGATCGAACAGGATTTTCAGACCGGGGAATCGCACTACCGGGTTATCGATGATACCGGCGAGATTGAAGTACCGGGTAACGCCATGTGCACACGAAACAGGCATGATGAACGCTGGACCATAGCTGCCGACGACCCTCTCAGCCATCGATCGATGAGTCGTTATATATGCTGGATGCAACGCGGCGACTGGTCGATCAGAACCGAGGCGGAAAGCGAGTTTCGTTGCGACGCGGAAAACTTTTATATCAAGGCCACGGTACGTGCCTACGAGGGTGAAGAATTGGTAAATCAACGTGACTGGGAGGAAATTATCGTAGCTCGAGATCATATTTAAGCCAGGCGTCAAAAAATTGTCATTAACTGTTGGAAAACAAAGAAAATTCTTGCAGAATAACGATAAATTAGTGTTAAATTGCAACCTTTAGCCAGATAACGAGTATTTTTCATGGCAAGACTACCGCGGTACGCGATCAAAAATCAGCCGCAGCATATAATTCAGCAGGGACGAAACGGGCAACAAATCTTCTTTGAAGAACAGGATTACCAGTATTTTTACGATTGCCTCGAAGCCGCTGCTTACAACTATCACCTAAAAATTCATGCCTATGTGCTGATGCCTAGTCACGTGCATCTGCTGGCAACCCCGGGTGACACCGACAGCATCTCAAGAGCCACGCAATCCATCGGCCGGAACTACGTCCAATATTTCAACGAGTGCATTGGCGGCAGTGGCACGATCTGGGAAGGGCGTTACCGGGCGACCGTCGTTGACAGCAAGAACTATTTGCTTACCTGCAGTCGCTACATCGAGTCAAATCCGGTTAGAGGTGGGCTGGTTAAAAAACCGGCGGATTATCGCTGGAGCAGCTATGCGCATAACGCGCTCGGGAAGGCTGAAGAGATGATCAGCGCGCACCAGGAATACCTGAAACTGGGTAACAGTAACAAGGAACGTGCAAATGCCTACCGCGCCCTGTTCAAACAAAACCTGTGCAGCCAGACGGTGGAGCTAATCACCGAAAGCGCACTTAAAGGCTGGGTACTGGGTGATAGCAAGTTTGCACGTAAAATCGAAAAACTCAGCGGTCGCCGTGCCTCGCAGCTGCCCAAGGGCCGTCCCCGAAGTACTTGACCGGCAGACTCCCATGAACGACGGTGAGGATAAACGTGGACCCGGCCTGAAGTTTCCACCTCCTTTACTGGTAATTGTGATCATTGGTCTGGGCTATCTCGCAGACTGGCTCAAACCGCTGCCAATAACAAGTGGAGACCTCCTGTGGCTGAGTGGCATCGCGCTAATCGTATTGTCCGTGATAATTGCGCTTATCGCACTATTCCATTTCCTCGAAGCTAAGACCCATGTCGAACCCTGGCACCCCACCACCACAATCATCGACAGGGGTGTTTTCCGCTATAGCCGCAATCCTATCTATGTTACTTTTTGCCTGGCTACGGTTGGCGGCGGCCTGGCATTAAACAGCTGGTGGATAGTCATGAGTGTCCCGGCATTGATGTACCTGTTGCAAAAGCTGGTGATCGAACGCGAAGAGGCTTATCTCGAAAATAAGTTCGGCAAGGTATATCTTGACTACAAGCAGCGGGTCAGACGCTGGCTTTAACGGACAACGGCAATATAGGTTGCCTGTAAAATGGCATGCGGACGATCGCCGACCTCAACTTCCAGTAATAGCTTCCCCTTTCCCGAATCAAGCAAACCCCGGGCAAAAGAATCGCGCTGTTGAGCGCTGACCCGGCATTCGCATTTCAGCGCTGAAGTCACCGGCGCACGATAGGAAATCTCGGCCTTTGCCACCACCAGGTCTCCATCCAGCTCGAGCTCATCCATCACATGGGTACACAAGGCCCAGCCCGTCAGGATCGCGGCGGAGTAAATACTGCCGGCAAAGCCGGTTCCGTGGACGTTGATATTTGGCTCGAGCGGTGCACTGACCTGGATTTCGTCCTGGCTTAAAACCTTGATCGAAAACTGCATCGCGGGGGAAAGCGGGATCGCATTGCGTATTTTCTGCTCCAGTACCTGTGCTGATGTCATGTTAATAACCCTGCCCGCGATCAACCAGGTTTAACAGCAATTCACCGTTTTGCAGGCGCCGATAATTCTCGGCAATATCAACAATCGCATCGCCAAGATGATAGCCCGAAACATGTGGCGTGAGCTGTACCTTTGGATGTAACCACAACGGATTTTCAGCAGGCAGAGGCTCAACCGACATGACATCAAGTACCGCGCCCGTGAGCAAGCCGGCGTCGAGTGACTCAATCAGCTCGGTTTCATTGACCAGGTCACCGCGTCCGACATTGATAAAGTATGCGTGCGGGTTAAAGTGCTCGAAAAGTCGACGCCTGAACATGCCGAGCGTCTGCGGCGTTGACGGCAATACCGAGATTACGTAATCGGCAGATTCCAGCACCCGGTATAAGCCAGCAACATCAGCATGACAGGCGACCCCGGGGATTTCCTTTGGCCGGCGACTCCAACCGATCACTTTGAATCCATTCTGTACAAAACGTTCAGCAACCAGTAATCCGATGCGACCCAGGCCAAGCAATGCCACCGTCGTATCGCCAGCCCGTCGCGGCGGGTAGGATATCCACTCTGAACGCGCCTGCTGCTGGTGATATTCACGCATGTGGCGCTGCTGCTGTAACACGTAGGCCAGTGCGTATTCGGCCATCTCGGTGCCCGAGGTATCAGTTCGCAGACGAACAACCTGAATCGATTCAGGTAGGTCTGGATCGGCAAGAATATTATTTACCCCGGCGCCGGTTTTTTGAATCACTTTCAAGTTCGGGTATTGCAATGCTTCACGTGGAGAATAACTGCTCACCGTCAGCATCTCGATTTCATCGAGGTTACCCGGATTAGCACCGGTTCGAATATCTGCTTCCGGGGTGTAGTGCAACAACTCTGTGCGCAGGTCATCGTCCTCCATCCAGTCGGGGTGCTTGATGTCGATCAACAGTGCCATTAATTCCTCGATGTTAATTCACGAATGTGCCGCGGCCATGCCGGTAATATGCTGCGATTATGCCATCTATTCAGCCCCGAAAGTCATGCGGGACCTTCATTTTTCGGTTAATCTCCATCTCGAGCCAACCGACATGCTGCATTTCATCATCATCGCGTTATTTGTCCTGCTACTGCTGAGCGTGGGTTTCTGGATGCTGGTTTACCGGCAGTTCGAGCCAAAGAATTTGACAGCACACCCGTTGTATAAACTGCACCAGGTATTGGTTGCCGTGATCGCTTTTTTGATCATATTGCTCACGATGCTGGTGGTATTATCGAGCGATCCGGGTGAACCCGAGAACTATTGGTTCTGGCCCTGATATCAATCGGTTCGATTAAATTACGATATCCAGGCTGGCCCGCGGCAGTTGTTCCGTGGTACTGAAATTCATGGTCACCAGTTGGCGCTTATTTTTCGGAACACGTTGGTAGAGCCAGTCGCTTTTATTGTAAGGATGATCGGGTAGATAAAACTGCGTGGTCAGGCGCTCCCGATTATCGAGTATAACCTTGACGTGGATATGCGGGGTACGCCCCGGATAGGGCACCGGTTTTATGGTGCGAAACGAGTAGCGACCATCAGCGCCGGTCGTGTCATGACCAAAACCCTGGAAAGCCTTGTCGCGTGAACCTCCACCAGAATCGCCGCGATGCAGGTAACGCCCCTTAACGTCGCATTGCCAGATTTCGACGCGTGCTCCGCTGACGGGATTGCCGTTACGATCCAGTACCCGCCCGCCCAATTCAACGACTTCTCCACCGGCCTGCTCGACTACACCCGCAATTCTAACAAGATCGTTATCGTCATCGGCAAAACGCATTCCCGCGGTCGGATAAAATGGACCTTCGCTTCCAGGTGGTGTCGGTTCAGCGATTGCAGCCAATCCGGAAACCGGCATCGCAAGCATGCCGATAATCAGGTCTCTGCGTCTTCGATTAACTGGATCTTTCATTTCGCTGGTCCAGGGATTGCCGGGTTCTGCCAGTGTATCGCAAATTTGAACCCGATATAAACATCATCGATTGAACAGCTGGATAGATCCCGGATTCAGGCGACGTCAGGGTGTTGCCAAGCGATAGGATTATGCGACAATGCTTCTTTTGTCTTACAAATTAATGTTATGAGCAATACTGATCTTTTGGCTAGTCTGCAGGCCAGCTTTATCGGGCGTGACACCGAATACCCAACCGTCGATGGCAAGCGCGGACCACGGATTTACCTGGATTCAGCAGCATCCACGTTGATGATGGCACCCGCTTACGATGTCGGCCACGAATTCCTGGTGCACTACGCGAGTACCCACTCGGATCTGCATTACGCCGCACGCGGTGCCTCGCATGCCTTTGAGTGGGCGCATGAATCCGTGCTCGAATTTGTCGATGCCGATCCTGACCAGTACTGCAGCTTCTTCGCCGGCAGCGGTGCGACCGCGGGCTTCAACCGCATGGCAGCCAGCCTTTCCTGCGCGCGTCCTGAACGTGACATCGTACTGGTATCGGAGATGGAGCATCATTCCAACGATCTGCCGCACCGGCACCATTGTTCGCACGTGGTTCATGTTCCCTGCCTCGGAGAATTTGAACGCTACGGCGGTCTCGACATGGATCGGTTA
>JAOTXY010000179.1 GCA_029862125.1 Gammaproteobacteria bacterium
GAGTGCCTGCCCCTCGGAAGCCTGTCGCACCAGGACCGCGATATCCCCGCTTTGTACGGGGCGACCAGCGATGGTCGCAGATTGCCGGCCTGCTGCTTCGAGTAAGCTGCTGATTTCGGACGCAACCGCCTGGTTGATCAGATCCCGCATTGCCTGGCGTGAATAATTCCTTTGATTTTCATATCTGGGAAGCTGCCACAATGTCATTGCGCTAGCGCCCTTAGACTCGAGGCGAAACTCGTGAATTGCATTTTGCGTAATTGATTCAACCCGGGAAAACAGGATCGAGTCCTGGTAAATGAAGGCGTCGGGACGATGTGAAAAAAGAGTATTTATTGCCTTCACCAGGTCTGGCTGGGAGCGCCAGTTTGTTTGCAGGCTGAACAAATCAACCTGCGGTAATTGCCTGGCTTGCATATAGGTAAAAATATCGCCGCCACGGAAACTGTAGATCGCCTGCTTGGGATCACCGATTAGGGTCAGGCTGGTGTTATCAGCAGACAGGTAGATATGACTGAAAATTCTGTACTGGATGGAATCGGTATCCTGAAATTCGTCGATCAGGGCTACCGGGAACTGTTGCCGAAGGCTCTCCGCGAGCGTTTTCCCGGTGTTCGATTCAAGCGCATCCAGCAGTAGCGTAAGCTGGTCCTGATAGGCGAGCGCGGTTAATTCACGTTTGGCCTCGATGACCTGCAAGGCAGCAGTATGATACGCATCGGCGCGTAATTGCGGGCTAATTTCACTGGTAAACCCAAGCCAGGCATTAGCGACAGGGCTTACCTGCTTGAAAAACTCATGCTCCAGCCCCGGGTCCTGTCCTCGTTTGCTGGGTTTCGAGTTCTGCTGTAATAACTCTGTCCCCAGATACTGAAAATTCCGGAACGGGCTGCCTGGCTCCGGGGCGTTGAAAAAATTGTCGGCAGATTCCAGCAACTGCGGAAGATTTAGAGGGTGATAGGGTAGTTTTACGGCTCTGCTGAGTACTGTCGAGTTTGAAATTATTTCGATAATATCTGCCCGGTACTTTAACCAAAGCGGGGCCAGCCGGTGTAGTGAGCTGGCAATCTTTCGTGGTTGCTCCATCATTTCAGCCAGGCTTGTCCGGGCTTCCGGTATGAGGCGTGCAGACGGTTTATTTCGCAGCTCGAGCAGGGTCGCGATCAGACCATCAAGATCCGGTATATTGTCGTGAATCAATTGCCAGCCATCACTGTCAAGTTCGTATGTCCGCTTTCGCCACCAGTCTTTAATAGCGGATGCCCAGATCGGGCCGTCATCGGTTAGCATGTCGCTGTCAAAAAGCTGATTACCGGATAACGCGTGTTGCTGCAGGCTGCGCTGGCAAAAACTGTGAATCGTCGAGATTGATGCTTCGTCCATGCTGCGTATTGCCAGCTGCAGGCGGTTGATCTGGGCCGTGCGCGAATTCTCATCGAGGTGTTGTGACTGTTTCAGTAACAGCATCAGAAAATTGTCTTCGCAGGCACCGGCGTGCTGGAGCAAGTCCAGTGCCTCGTAGAGCCGTCTGCGAATTCGACCACGCAATTCCTCGGTTGCAGCGTTGGTGTAGGTAACAATCAGAATCTGTGACGGTTGTCGGCCGTCGAGGATATGTCTCAGGTACAGGTCGGCGATGGTGTGTGTTTTACCGGTACCGGCGCTGGCCTCGATGAGTTTGAATCCTTCAAGATCGAGCCCAAGTACCGCCCAGGCGTCGAGAATAGTTGAGGTCGAGGCTTCAGGCACTTTTGTCACCGTGCTGGATTGCTGGCAGATAGATTTTCCGTGCACAATCCTGGAACAATGAATCTTCGAGCGGCCTGGTCGTATTCTGCTGCAACGCCAGCCGAATGAATTCGTCTTCGCATTCACCAGGGGGCGCATTCCGGTATTGGCCCCCGTTCCAGCAAGCAAGCGCTTTGCTCATCGCAGCCTCGGGATCAGCCTGCGATGCATAGGCGTAGCTGGTGTCCGGAAACACCGGTAGAGGATACTCGAGGCCTTGTTGAAACAGCGCGATATAGCTAGCCAGAATCTGTTTGGCCATGCCTGCCTCGAGATATTCAAAACGAAGACCCTTTGTGTTCGGAATTAGCAACTGACTGCTCTCGTGCCGGGCTATCTGATCAGTCGCAGATAAAGCCAGGTGATCAAGCCAAAGCGACATTAGTGCTCTGCTTTTGACGGCTTTACTCGCGCTGAAGTGCATCAATCCAGTGTCGGGATAACAGGCTTTTACTTCTCCATAAAGCAGTGGCAGTTCGTCAATTCGACACTCGACTGGCCTGGTAATGGGTTGCTTACCGCGAAAGTCCTCCAGTTGCTCGAGTAAAACACGGTATTCTGACTGAATTGCAAGCCATTCGGTTTGCGCGGCCCTGCCGTGCGGCAGCAGACCCAGCGCGGAAAACGCCGCAACGTCATTTTGAAGACCGTTTAACTGGTTATCCGCAAGGCGTACTGCAAGCTCCCACTTCTGTAGTCCCTGCAGGGTAAAACTTTCTTCGTCGTCGGAATCCGC
>JAOTXY010000180.1 GCA_029862125.1 Gammaproteobacteria bacterium
CATAAATGTCGACCAGGTTGATAATACAACCACTGGAGGTTTTCAACGCCGGGTAGCAGGCCTGTGACAGGAACAGCGGCGCCCGGTAATTACTGGCGATGAGGTCATCCCATTGCTGCTGATCGATTGCGCCGAATTTAGTTGGATAGAAACTGGAGGCGTTGTTGATCAACAGATCGAGGCCGTCGAATGCCGCGCATGCCGCTGCCGCCAGCTTGTCCAGCTCCTGCTGTGAACCAAGGTCAGCGCTCATCGCTAGCACCGAATTTTCACGCTGCTGATTGAGTTCGGCAGCCAGCGCCTGCGCCGCGGTCACCGAACTGCGGTAATGGATAATGAGATTTGCGCCGTTTTGATGTAGAGTGCGGGCGATCTGCGCACCCAGACGTTCAGCCGCACCAGTGACTAGCGCGGATTTGTTAGATAACAGCATTAGCCTACAGAATTCGAAAAATGCAATCATATCATCCCTGCAAGCAGACGCCAGGCGACAGCTCGACTCGGAGTAAAGATGGATTTACCAAGCGGACTTGACATGTCGGGACTGGAGCTCCCGCAACCCGATGATGACGCTATTGAATACAGTACGCGCCTGGTGGCCGCCATGGTCGAGCGTATCGAACGAAACGGCGGCCTGATTGGCTTTGACGAATTTATGCATATGGCGCTATACGAACCGGGACTCGGATACTATTCGGGTAACGCCATCAAGTTTGGCGCGTTTGGCGATTTTGTCACCGCGCCCGAAATTTCGCCGTTGTTCGGCAATTGCCTGGCGCGCCAGGCTGAAGGGCTGATCGCCCAGGGTTGCGCCGGGCGCATACTTGAGTTTGGTGCTGGCAGCGGCAAACTTTGCGGCCAGATTCTCAACTCGCTACCGAACCTGGAGCAATACCTGATTCTTGACCTGAGTGCCGAGTTAAAACAACGACAGCAATATTACCTGCGCAACATTCTGCACGCAGACCAATTCGACAAAATCGAATGGCTAAGCGGCTTACCCGAGAACTTTGACGGTATCGTCGTCGCCAACGAGGTACTCGATGCGATGCCGGTCCATATGCTGTTTAAACAACGTGAATGGCTGGAGCTGGGCGTTGGTTACGATGGTAAACGATTTGACTGGCGCTCATTCGCGCCGGGGGAGCAGGTGCTCGCGGCGATACGCGAGATCGAAGCCAGGCTCGGAGACCTGCCACAGGATTACCGTTGCGAGCTGAACCTGAATTTAAAACCCTGGTTTTCCGCCCTGGTACAGAGCTGCCGTCGGGCCGTGGTCATCATCATCGACTATGGCTACGAGCAAAGCGAGTACTACCATCCTGCCCGCAACCGCGGCACGCTTGATTGTTATTACCAGCATCACGTGCATTTCGATCCCTTAATTTTTCCAGGCCTGCAGGACATCACCGCGTTTATTGATTTCGACGCCTGCGCCGACGCCGCCGAGGCTAGTGGCTTTGACATCCTTGGATTGGTTACGCAACGGCAATTTTTAGTGGCCAACGGTTTGCTCGAAGACGCGCAGAGGCAATCGGAGAATGGCGATACTCACGAGCAACTAGCCCTCTCGCAGCAGGTCAAAACGCTCACTATGCCGGACGAAATGGGGCGGATATTCAAGGTGCTGGCCATGCAAAAGAACCTGCCACTGGATATGCCGGCAATGCAGCGCGGGAGCCCGGGTGGATAGCCTGCAGATTATCTTTCTGTCGATAGTTCAGGGGCTTACCGAATTCTTACCCATTTCGAGTTCAGCACATTTGATTTTGTTACCGCAGGTAATGGATTGGGCTGACCAGGGCCTGGTTTTCGACGTTGCGGTGCACTTCGGCTCGCTGATCGCGGTTTTGTATTATTTTCGTGACGAGGTTCGGCGCATGCTGAAATCCTGGACGCGTTCCGTCACTGGCGGTGATCCGGACCGGGATAGCCTGTTGGCCTGGTGGGTAATTATCGGAACCTTGCCGGCGATCGTCTTCGGTTTTCTGCTGCAGGGACCGATCGAGGAAAAGCTGCGAGAACCCTGGATCCTGGCCACGGCATCGATTGTATTCGGCTTACTGCTGTGGTTTGTTGACGCCAACGCGCGCCGTAATCGCGACGAGTATCAGCTCGGTTTAAAAGACATCCTGATTATCGGTTGTTGCCAGGTGCTGGCACTGATTCCTGGCACTTCGCGTTCTGGCATCACGATTACGCTGGGACTCTTCCTCGGACTAACCCGCAAGGCCGCGGCTCGTTTTTCCTTTCTGCTAGCGATGCCGGTGATTTTCGCCAGCGGCGTGTTGCAGGCGGTGCGGATGTTTACTGAGGTTAGCCCGATCGGCTGGACTGACCTGTTGCTCGGAGTCGTGCTATCGGCGATTAGCGCCGGGCTCTGCATACACTATTTTCTGCAACTGGTCGAAAGGCTCGGTATGCTGCCCTTCGTGATTTACCGGGTGCTGCTGGGCCTGGCGATTTTGGCATTATTTTACTAAGCAATGAGTGGCAAAGCCGGGGTCGAGATG
>JAOTXY010000115.1 GCA_029862125.1 Gammaproteobacteria bacterium
AAGATGCTGGAAATGCTAGCCTTTGGTACCCGGATACCGGGCGCAATCAATGCCGAAGACGTGCCGCAGGCATTGGATAACCTGAAGACGGCACTGGAAAAAATGCCGGAACAGGTTGAGGCCGCCGGAGATGCCGACGATGATCAACCCGCAGTCAGTCTGCATACTCGTGCAGTTCCCCTGGTCCAGTTGCTGCAGGCCGCTGTCGAAGAGGAAACCTATGTTCGCTGGGAATAGTTCTATCCGAGACTGATTAATAAGGTAACTCCGCCAAACTAACGATAATAAAGATACCGATAACCATAACCATTTTAAAGTTGACATCATGACAGATAAAACGATTTTGTTGGGCTATGCGACCCAGGATAAAACCCACGGCGCCGGTGTTTACCCGGTTCACCTTAATTTGAAACGTGCCAACCGTCATGGGCTTATCGCCGGTGCCACGGGCACCGGTAAGACTGTATCGTTGCAGGCGCTGGCCGAAAGTTTTTCACAACAGGGGGTACCGGTGTTCCTGGCGGATATCAAGGGTGATGTTTCCGGTATTAGCCAGGCTGGAAAATCCCATCCCAAGGTCAATGAAAGATTGCAGGCCCTGGAACTTCCCACCGATCAATGGCGCGGATGCCCGACTGTATTCTGGGATCTTTACGGCAAACGAGGGAATCCGGTGCGCGCCACAATATCTGATATGGGGCCGGTGTTGTTATCGCGGTTGATGAATCTGAATGACACCCAGTCCGGGGTTTTGAGTATTGCCTTTGCCGTGGCCGACGATAATGGCCTGTTGTTACTGGATCTGAAGGATTTGCGCTCCATGCTGCGGCATGTCTCGGAAACTGCCTCAGAGTTGAGTAGTGTGTATGGCAACGTCTCTAAAAGCTCGGTCGGTGCGATCCAGAGACGCCTGCTGGTACTCGAGCGCAGCGGGGCGAAAAAGTTTTTCGGCGAGCCCATGCTCGAGCTGGATGACCTGATGAAGGTCGATTCCAATGGTGCAGGTATTGTCAACATCCTCGTGGCTGACAAACTGATGCAGGAGCCTGCCGTATACTCGACGCTGTTACTGTGGTTGCTGTCCGAACTATTCGAAAATTTACCGGAAGTCGGCGATCCCGATAAACCAAAACTGGTTTTGTTTTTCGACGAAGCGCACCTGATGTTCAAGGATACGCCGAAAGCGCTGGTTGAAAAAATCGAGCAAGTGGTGCGCCTGATTCGGTCCAAGGGTGTGGGCGTTTATTTTATTACCCAAAGTCCGGGTGACATTCCTGATTCTGTATTGGGCCAGTTGGCGAATCGCGTGCAGCACGCGCTGCGCGCATTCACCCCGAGAGAACAGAAGGTGGTCAGGGTCGCGGCACAGACGTTCCGCAGTGACAAAAGCTTTTCGGTGCAGGATGCGATCACCGAAATGGGTGTCGGGGAGGCGCTGGTTTCGACACTACTGGCCAATGGTGCGCCTTCGCCGGTAAAACGGACCATGGTAAAACCGCCGGTATCCAGAATCGGGGCTGCCAGCAAAGCCGAGGTTTCTAAAGTCCTGAAACAAAACCCGTTTGCGAAAAAATATGCCACCACGGTCGATCGCCATTCCGCGTTTGAAAAGCTGGCTAAACGTGCTGAAGACGCGGCCAGTGAAGCTGCGGAAAAAAAACCGCCGCGAAAACGCATCAATTCAGCACCGAAACCTCGTGGTCGATCGCGCCAGGGTGTCGTCGAAACCTTTGCCAAGAGTGTTGCACGCAGCCTTGGCGGCAAGGCGGGGCGGGCACTGGTGCGGGGTATCCTGGGTTCGCTGTTTAAGGGGAGATAAGGGGTCTGTCCTTAACTGTTAGCTATTTACCATTGAATTGACCACCGCGCTCCAGCCATGGGCGATATTTTCGTGGTTGTAACCGCCACCCCCCATTGCCAGCATACGGCCCTGGCAGCAGTCATCGGCAATGATGCATAGTCTTTCGGCGGCATAGGCGTGTGACGCCGGACTGAATTCCATGTTGGTAATCGGGTCGCCCTTGATGCTGTCAGCACCACATTGCAACAGTATGAACTCAGGTTCATGCTTACGCAGGTAGTCCTCGATTATCGGCCATACTTCCTGGAATACCGTGTCGTTGGAGAAAGGCGGTACTGGAATATTCAGCTTGGTACCCTCAGCTGGACCAGTCCCGGTTTCGTTGACAAAACCGGTGCCCGGGTAAAGCGTTCGGCCGTCCTGGTGGATGTCGGCAAATATCAGGTCGGGATCGTCTTCAAAACTGTAAAACACACCGTCGCCGTGATGCGCATCGATGTCGATATAAGCGACCCGCTTGATGCCATACTGTGCACGCAGGTATTCGATCGCGATGCCGCAATCGTTAAACACGCAGAATCCGGCCGCAACATGGCGTCGGGCGTGATGTAACCCTGCAATCGGGGAAAACGCACGTCGAAACTCGCCTTTCATGATGCGATCGATTGCATCGGTGACCGAACCGGCGACGTGGCTCGCGGCTTCGAACATACCGACAAAAGAAGGGGTGTCGCCGCCATCCAGGTAACCGTGCCCGTTGACCGAGTAATCACGCACCTTTTCGATATAGTCGCTGGTGTGAAACAGGTGGATGCGGTCGCTGCTTGCCGATACCGGGGTTTGTATCGCGAGATGCTTGTCCAGGCCGAGCCTGATCAACTCTGCCTGAAACACGTCATGGCGTTGCGGGCCGAATGGATGGCCGTCCTTGAAGCCGTAGTCGGCGAGGGCCTGGCCAAGATAAATACAAGTGTCTTTGGAGGGCATTTGCGGGTACCGATTAAATTACCGAACCCATTTAAAACCAGCCTTGCGGGCAGGTCAAATTCTAAGCATTCTTCGGATCAGCCCCGTTCCTTCTGCTGACCGATCACCCATTGGTGATCACATTTCTGGCAGCGCGCGTAAATGGGGCGTGTTCCGACGCGAACCTCGAAGGCGCCATAGCTACCACAGGAATTGCAGGTGGCCGAATTTGCGCACAGTTGGGCAAACGAAAACCGCATCCAGAAACGCCGGAATAACTCGATAATCGCAATTCCAATCAGGTACAGCACGAAAATCGACAGGATAGAAAAGATACCGGAGAAATTGACACCAACAAATTCGATAATGGCGACAAACAGAAAACCGCACATCAGGCAGCTGAGCAACCAGGCAAAACTTAAGAAAAGCTGCCGTTCGTGCCAGCGGTTGAACTTTATCTGTTGTATGAGCCTGTTTTGCATGATTTCTGCCTCAAGTAGTTAGTATATTCCTGATGTCGGCGAAATTCTGGAAATATTTAATCCGGCAGAGTTCATCTACCCGAGATTAGTCATTTGCGGCTAGTTGTTTCTGCAATAATTTGCAGGCTTCGCGCCAGGGCTCAAACGCGGCTTGTTGTTCCAGTAAATCGAGCCCGAGTTTCGAAAAAGTCCCCTCGGTTGCGATGCCGCTGGCAATTTCCGCGGGCGAAATGTCTTTGCTGGCGAGGGCCAGTTCTGCCGCTCCTTTTGCCATACCCATGACCAGTTCCACACTTAGTTCCGCTGGCAGCTCCGGTCCCTGGGTCGCCTGGATTAATTCCTGGTACAGCGAGAAAAACCAACAATAAACACAGGCGAGCACGCTGCCCTGGTTAAAGTAGGCCTCTTTGTCAGTCACGATTGAAGTACCACAACAATTAAAGAATTCGCTCACGAAAGCGTTGCCTGGATAGATAAGGGTAGGGCTGGCGCCAGCCTCGGCGCTACTGACTGGCATCGCGCGCACAATATCGAGCCCTGCAGGAACCGCGCTACGTAGTTGTTCGATCCCTATACCGGCAACGACACTGATCAGAGTCTGGTTAGCGTTGAATTCGAGACAGGCTAGCGTTTCCAGGCAATCGGCGGGGCGTGTCGCAATGACGATGTGGACGCTGTTTGCAACCACGGACTGGTTATCGGGCTGAACCTCGCAGTCATAATTTTTAGCGAGGTGCTTGGCATTTTTGCAATTTCGCGGGCTCAGCAGGATGGGCCCCTGGTAGCCGCCGCTCCGAACTCCCTTGATGGTGTAAAGTGCCAGCGCTCCGACACCGATAAAACCAATTGTCTGCATTATGATTCATGTCCCCGGGAAAAATCGTTCCGTCCCGTTTTGTCTTCGCCGCGCAACAAAAACAGCGCCCGGTTCGAATAGCCATGCGGAGAGCCAGCCTCTTCCTTGATCTTGCCGCTATTGTGATTATAGAAACTGGTCGCCGGCATGATGCGTAAAACCAGTCCCATGCGACGCCTGTCGGACAGATTGGCATCGGAACCGTGCACCAGGTAAACATCGTGTAACGAAATCTGCCCGGGCTCGAGCACGATATCGCGTGCCTGACTCAAATCAACCTGGTTATCGTCGATCACCTGGGCCAGGGTGTAGTCTTCGCGATGTTCGAAATGATGCGAGTAAATCTTGCGCTCGCGATGCGACCCGGGAATAAACTTCATGCAACCCTGTTCAGGTGTCGAGCCATCCAGCGATATCCAGACCGTCAGCGTTTCCAGGGGTTCGATCGGATAGTAGTCCCCATCCTGGTGCCACGGAGTCGCTTTGCCGACACCTGCCGGTTTGCCGAATATGGTGACACCCCACAAGATGAAGTCCGGACCGATAAGCTGTTCGACCATGTCGAGAATGCCAGGGATGCGTGCGAATTCGAGCCATTCCGGATCGCCTTTAATGCCATAACTGTCGTTGGTGTCGAGATGGGGTCCGAGAATGAAGTCGGGTGAAAAATCGGGATTGTCGCGATTGTCATCGAGCAGCTTTTGATACAGCTGATTGATACGCGACAGGATCTCGTCGGGAAGATGATAGTTGCCGGGGATGACCAGCCCATCGCGCTGATATGTTTCGATTTCCTGTTTGCTGAGCGGCATAGCAAGAGAATATTACAAAGCCACCAAAGGGTACAGCCAGGTGTCTGGTCTCATGATATCTTTGCTGGTTATTCAAATATCGAGGTTCCGCTGCGCATTTGCGGCGAGCAGATACTAAATTTCCTGGAGATTGTTCCCTTCCCTTGGCTAACCCTGTTCTTTGGCGGACTGGCAGGCGAGACACAGGCTGGCAAAGGGCTGTGCCTGCAGACGCGCGAAAGCGATCGGCTCTTCGCAATGAAGGCAATAGCCGTATATCCCCGAGTCGATGCGATGCAGCGCGAGCTCGACTCGTTTTATCATTAGCAACGCCTGTTCCTGGCTGGCGAGTGCCATTTGCTGTTGCTGTATTGCATCTATTCGCGAAACCCGCCCCACCGATTGTTGATCGAGTGTTACCGGCCTGGTCGCAGTTTCGCCGCTGGCTAGGTGATTCTCGATTTCCAGCTTGCTGTCCTCGAGCTGGATTTTCAGGCTATCGATCTGTTGTTGATTTAGTTCCGTGTCAGACATGACTCATGTCGACGCTTGCCGGGATTCGACTTGCGAAGCGATACCGTAGTCGGTACGGGTGACCTTTTGTTGTCGTGTATGCTGGCGAATTCCCTTGTTTTTGGCGATTGACTCGGGGCGCGCGTAACCGCGACCGTGATCTAGGTGCACACAACTGCAGCGGTAGCGAACCTGCCGAGTTTTGATGCCCATGTTCATTAGGCGCTCGCCGAATTCGCGATCCTGACCGCCGTACTGCATGCGTTCATCAAAACCGTTGGTCTCGATAATATGCTTTTTCCAGGTCGAGGAACTGTGACCATTCCAGGTGGCGCGGGTGATGGTGAGCGCGTCGAGCAGGGCACCAATCAATCGGTTCGAAAACAACTTTGAAATTTTCGGGGTAAAGGGAACCCCCTGTTTCAATAACCAGCCGGGGCGAGTGGCGTTGCCGTCGAGAATATCCTGCCGGGTGATGGCGCGCGACACGTCGAGCGGTAACTTTAGGTAGCCGCCCGACAGCATCGTGTTTTTCGCCGCCAGTTCGACATGATTCCTGACGAAATCCGGATGCGGTATACAGTCGCCGTCGGTGAAAATCAGGTACTCGCCCCGGCTGGCGACGATGGCTTTGTTCAGTATCCGGCATTTCTGGAAACCGTCGTCTTGCTGCCAGATGTGTTGAATCGGGATATCGAACTGAGATTTCAGCGACTCGACGACTGCTCGGGTTTCGTCGGAGGAGCCGTCATCGGCAACGATAATCTCGAAATCGCGATAAGATTGCGCTGAAAATCCCCACAGGGTTTTTTCCAGCCACCTGGGATGGTTGTAGGTGGTAAAGATAACCGAGGCAAACATCAGCTAAGCGTATCGTAAATCTGTTCGAGTTTGGCGCATTGTTTGCGTACATCGAAATTATCTTCGACGCGCGCACGCCCCTTTAATCCCATATTGTGGCGCAGAGACGAATTTTCCAGCAATGTTTCAATATTGTGCGCCAGGCTGTCGATATCTTTTTCATCGCACAGCAATCCGGTGGATTCGTCGGCGACCGCTTCGACCACACCGCCGCTACGAAAACTGACCACCGGAGTCTGCAGGGCCTGGGCTTCAAGGAATACCATGCCCAATCCTTCGGCATCGCCATTTGCCGCGGTGATGCTGGGTGCGACAAACAACCAGCTTTGCGCCAGTTGTTCTCGGATCTGCGCGGCGCTCGCGGTGCCTGCAAATTCGACATTGAGCTGTCTGGTGGCCGCTTCCTGGCGCAGTGGTGTTTCCAGATCGCCGGTACCGATAATCGTAAGCTTCAATTCGGGATACCGGGGTTTCAATATTTCCATGGCCTGCAACAGATAGCTACAGCCTTTTTTTTCCACCAGGCGCCCGACAAATAGCAAGGTCGGTGTGTCTGTTTCGCGCTTCGGTTGCTGAAATTTTTCCAGGTCGATGCCAATATAATGCTGGATCAACTTCGATTGCGGGCATCCTCGGGCCAATGCCTGGGACGCGATAAAGTCGGAAACCGCTATTACCCGGTCAATCTGCTCGAAGAAATGGTTGCGTTGCGAGATTTGCGCGCCTACATTTTCATGTTTGGTGATATCGTGCCCATGCACCGTCGCAATCGTCGGAACATCCAGTTTTCGACCGAGCCTGATTGCGTCCAGACCATCGTTGAAAAAATGCGCGTGCACCAGCCCGGGTGCCTGCTGACGGATTGCCTCGATCCAGTGACCGCCGCCACCAAATCCTTTACGAAACAGCAGTTTCGCCAACGGCAACATGCTGCTGTAATCGGCGAGGACCAGGCGTTGCGCATTTTCGATCAGGTCGATGCCTGAAGTCTCTGTTTCGAAACCACAAAAAACCGGTTTATAACTGGGCAGCAGCTGCCCCTGATCAGCAATAAACGTTTCAGAGTAGGACAGTAGGCGCTTACGGAAGATAGCGACGCAGGGTTTAGACACGATAAATCAGTTTAACAATCAGATGGTTAGCGCACATTTCAACGCGAATTAGTTGACTAAGAATTTTACGAGCCAGATAATACTGCTTCTTAATTCTATGGGCCATTAGATAATTCTAATTGCCGCCAGTGGTGGTCTGAAAAACCATCGTATCCGAACGCTCAATAATCACTAATGGTCTTGCTGTAAAACCAATGAAAATCTGTATCTGGACTACATCCTTGCAGGCGGACACGCTGGCGATGGCGATTGCGCTCGATCGTGAACCTGAGGTCGAGTTGCTGGTAGTGGCTGCAAGTCTTGCGGCGTATCAGCACGAACCCATTGCCCGGTTCTGCCCGTTGACATGTCAATTACTGGACCGTTCCAGGGACGATCATGAAAAAACAGTACGCGCCTTTGATGCCGATGTATTTTTCGCGGATAACCATATACCAAAGTACCTGGTGGGCAGGAAGATGGTCTACTTCTGGCATGGATTACCGCTCAAGATCCGTCCACCGCGCGATATTCGCAGTTTCCGTCGGCTCTCTACCCGCCTGGTTGGTAACATCAGCCAGCCCAATCCCCGATTCCTGGCACAGTGTTACAACCAGATGGATCTCGACTATCGAATCCGTCGTCTGAAGATAGCCGAGCAGAATTGTCGTATCTGGGGCAGCCCCTATTCTGATCTGTTGTTGAATCCGCCGTATCGCCGAGCTGATCTCGAGGGCTATTACCAGCTCGATCTGCAGGGGCGCAAGAATATCCTGCTCAGCCTGACCTGGAATTTTGGCTCGAAGCCATTCGGCGTTCTTGGTGACGATGACGCCATTTTTGCCGGCCTGCTGAAAACTGCGGCCGAGTACGACGCCAATATCATTTTCAGCCTGCATGACAAGTTTCGCTATCAACCAGAGCTGATCGAAAAAATAGAGTACTATGCCAGCCGCTATCCACGTTCCTTCATCAAGTACAAAAACGAACATGCTGACAACCTTGCCGACCTGGTCGTCTCTGACGTCATGATCTGTAATTTTTCTTCCTTCATCGTTTTTCACTACTTCATGGGAAAGCCAAGTATTCACATCAAGCCGGTGGACACAAAGAAATGGTTTGTCGGGCTGCCGACCATGCGTAAGGATAGCGTGCAGTCGGTACTTCGACGCAATAATGAAAAATTATGGCTTTACCCATTCGAAGACAACGGCGGCTGCCTGCCGCGCAACAAAGATGAGCTGATTGCTGATCTCAGTCGCAGCCTGGAGGACAGCAGTTACTGCGTCGACCGAGCACAGCGTTTCATCGGCGACAAGATATATCAGCCCGATGGCCAAACCTGTCAGCGCATTATCACCGATGTCAAGGAATGGGCTTGTGACCAATAGTTGGTGACTTGATTCGGTTAATCCAGATACTGCCTTACTACCGGGTAACGATAAAGGTGACGGATAAAACGCTGCCAGAGCCGATTTATCTTGTTGCGGACGTGACCGGGAAAACGGTTCAGCCATTGGATTTTTTACCACGTCCCCGATGCCGTCAATAATGACAAGCTTGGCCAGGTCGTCGTCTAATTGCTGAAACAACAGATTACGCAGCACCAGGTCGTGGTTGAATACTACAAGGTTGTCGAGCAGGTACTGTTTCAGCTCAGCCAGGTAAGGCTCGAATACCTTGATTGAAGTATCATTTTTAAGGTACCAGCGCATTGACTTTGAAATACTGCCATCGGCATCGCGAATAATATCCACCACGATACGGTCACTGAGGCTGTTTTGCATGACCGTAAAATCTAGGGATATGCGTGTACTCGATACCGCCTTTTTTCTCTAGCTTACGATAGAAATTGATTTCGCGTTTTGGCTGCGTGTTAATGCCAGTGTTGGAGATTTTGATCAGTTTGGAAGTATCTTGTGGATGCTCGTAACAGATTCGTTCCCGGCCCTGGCCAACAGGCTCGGAATTCAGATTAATAATCGATTGACTCAT
>JAOTXY010000116.1 GCA_029862125.1 Gammaproteobacteria bacterium
AGCCGAGCTTGCGCGGCAAAACTTCCAGGTCGAATTGGTATCCGGTGGTATGCCACGCGAACTGACGATTCCCGAAACCGTTAAGCTCCGGCAATTACCCCCGGTTTACAGTCCCGATGGTAGCTTCAGTCGCCTGCTTGATGCCAGTGGCATAGACATAGACGATAACTGGCGGGCCCGGCGCAAGCAAAAGCTACTCGCGTTTTTCGAATCCTTCTCGCCGCATATTTTAATTACCGAGACCTTCCCCTTTGGACGGCGCATGATGCGTTTTGAGTTGATACCGTTGCTTGAGGCTGCCAGGCACAGTGTTGATTGTGTTCAAGTCATTACATCGATAAGGGATGTCCTCCAGCCAAAAACAAAACCCGGGCGAAACGAAGAAATTTGTGCGCTGATCGACCAGTATTATGATCACGTTCTGGTTCATGGAGATCGGAAGATTGCACCACTTGTCGATAGCTTTGCCCTCACCGCGTGTATCGACGAAAAGGTCTCGTACAGTGGCTATATCTGTGCGCCTGGTTATGAGTTGGCGCCCGCAGGTGAGGGTGTCGATGAAGTGCTGGTTTCTGCTGGCGGTAGTGTTACCGGCCTCAAAATATTGCAAACTGCAATCGCGGCGAAGCCTTTGTCCGGATTAAACAAACTGCACTGGCGCCTCCTGGTAAGTCCATCTATTGATGATTCACAGTTTCGAGCACTGCAGCAAATTGCTGGTGAAGGAATTCACATCGAGCGCAATCGACCCGATTTTAGTGATCTGGTAAAGCGCGCCAGGCTTACAATTTCGCAAGCAGGCTACAACACGGTGACTGACATTCTCAATAGCAATACCGCTGCAGTCGTGATCCCCTATGCCGAGGCCGACGAAGTTGAACAAACCATGCGCGCACAAAAATTGCAGAACTGCGGCCGCCTGGTTCTGCTGCCACAGGATGACCTGGCCCCGGCAGCAATGGCAACCGCCATCGCAAAGGCCGACAAGCAAAATTCCGCACTCGAAGTAAACCTCGCGGGTGGAATAAACAGTGCCACCATGATCCTGGAATGGTTGCGTCACGCGGGTAAGGAAAATTGAAAAGCCTGGCTGTCCAGGCCTGGCAGTGGCTCGGCCGTGAACTCGATACCTGGGCGGATACGGGCAAAACAGTTCATTTCTGGTGGCGCGACGACGACGCGACCGAACCGGGTGTCGCCCTCGACAGACTGGCAGGATTAAGTCACAACTGGGATGTTCCGTTGGCACTTGCGGTAATCCCGACCGGACTCAATCCCGAACTCGTTGATTTCCTGCAACAGAATTCTTTGACCTGCGTATTTCAACACGGCTTTACGCATGAAAACCACGCAGCGCCGGGTCAACGCAAGCTCGAGCTCGGCGGCACACAAACCATCGAGAAATCGATTGCCGATCTGGAGCAAGGCTACCAGGTACTAAATGAGCATTTCTCTGCTCGATTCAAACCGGTGTTGGTACCGCCGTGGAATAGGATTGATGACGAGCTTGTTGCCCGCTTGGTCGAAATCGGATTTTGCGGAATTTCAACCATGAAAGTTTGCCGTAACGCCTATCCCGCCCCCGGGTTACGTCAGGTAAACACGCATCTCGATCCGGTTAACTGGCGTCACCAGGGCGGATTCATCGGTGTCTATCCCGCAATCGCGATCCTGGTCCAGCACCTGATTGCAAAACGACTCGGTTACCGCGACTACAATGAACCCACCGGCATCCTGACCCATCACCTGGCCCAAAACGAGGCAGTGTGGCAGTTCCTCGAGGACCTGCTGCAATTCCTGTCGGAACACCCCGCCGCCGCCTGGCTCGACGCCTCCACCATCTGGCAACCCCTCAAATAGTTTGCCTCGCTGCCCCGAATGTATCGGCGTAAAAGCCGCTCCCGACCGACGCAAGCGCCGGTCGGTCCATCCATGGAATCGCTTGGAGCCCGATGCGTCGGACCGCGGCATCCATGCCTCGCTACACTTTTACGCCGATACATCCGGAACAGCTAGCCAAACAGACAGGCAACCAGGCAAGTCCCTTGAGACGTAAAGACTGGGTGCTAAAAATGCCTCTATTTTAAAGGGTCAGGCCGCAGGGATGCGGTGGTCCGACACATCGGCTGTGGCGAGTCGAGACAAGGATGTCGAGTCTCGCCTTGCCCAGTAAAATCGCTTTCTTTTCGGGTAGCCGCAGGCCACCCAGTCAGTCGTAAGGGGCTTCCTTGGTTGACTAGGGAAGGTCAGGTTTTGACGAGGGGGATGGACTGGTAGCTGTCGAGCAGCTTGCCGTCGGCAGAGAGTTCGAACTGATGGAGCGCGTCCCAGGCAAAGTCGACCGGGGACTCGCCGCACATATCCCAATCACATGCGAGCGCATAAATACAGCGAATAATACCCTTGTGCACCACCGCCGCCGTATCCTGTTCTGAACCCGCTATCTTTTGCAACCAGGTTTGCAGGCGGGCCTGAACCTGGCGCGGGCTTTCCCCACCCGGCGGACAGAAATCAAGCCCCCGGCTCTCGTTAATACGCATCTCGTCACCGAGGCGTTTACGCAATGGTTTCAGGATCGCCCCTTCCCAGTCACCCCAGCTCATCTCGATTAACGCCGCTTCAATGTTGACTGCATCTAGATTCAGCAGCTCGGCGGTCTGGATGGCGCGCCGCAAAGGACTGCAAAACCAACGATAGGCTTGTATTTCCGAGGGCACCGACAGCTGCTGGATTTGTTGCCTACCGAGTTCAGACAGGGGCTTGTCAATTCGTCCCTGTACCCGTTTCTCGAGATTCCAGTCGGTTACCGCATGTCGAAGCAAAGCCAGTTTCATATCCTGTAATCGTCACCGAGCGATTCATTTAATTTGCCAACCAGGGTGTCAATTCCCCGATCCATCGAAAACTCCCGGTGCACCCGGGTAAATCCTGCCTGCGCCAATCGATTACGTAATTCGGGATCCCGGATCAGTTTTTCCAGCGCCTGTTCCAGTTGCTCGGAATTCTTTTGCTCAACCAACCACCCGGTTTCGGCATGAACGATAAGTTCCGGAATGCCCGATATATTGGTCGACAAACAGGCCAGGTTCTGGCTTTGCGCCTCCATCAACACATTAGGTAAACCATCACGGTCGCCATCCTCAGAAATTTTACTCGGCAGTACGAAAAGGTCCGCTGCACGATATTGAGCCAATACCTCGGTTTGTGGCAATGCACCCATCCACTCAATGCACTCATCGATACCAAGCTCTTGCGCCTGCTGCTGTAGCTGTTCGAGTAATTCACCACCACCGATATGAACAAAACGCCAATGCAGCGTCGCCGGCAGCGTTGCCAGTGCAGCTAATAAGAAATCATAACCCTTTTTATCGACCGCACGTCCGACGCTAATCAACCGAACTTCATTGGCCAGGTCACTGCCATCATGCATCGAAGCGGCTTGTTGTTTCTGATCGAAACGATCGAAGTCCAGTCCGTGGTACAGCAGCGTTACCTGGGCCTCAGCGACTGCTAACTTCGACAGGTACTCTTTATTCGCCGCGGTACAGGTAACTACCCAGTCGGTGCTGGCCAGCTTTTCGCCAAGCTCCCAGCGGGGAATGGTCCAGATGTCTTTGGCATGAGCCGACACACTCCAGGATCTCCGGCTAATTTTACTGGCATAGTAACTTACCGACGCGGGGGTATGCATGAAATGCGTATAGTAATGCCGAACCGAATCAGGCATTTCGTGGGCCATTACCAGCGCCTGCGCAAAACGTCGCAACCGGTTGCGCGTGGGATCACGCATGAAATCTCGCAGCAAGGTTGCCAGGGCGCACCAGAACCCCGCTTTCCAGCAGACCCACAGGCAGGCTCGCAACACACGTAGTATGTCGTCGTGTACGTACTCGGGCAGGTAATAGACCGGCGCTTTAATCTCGGCGTGAATTGGATGAGTGCCGGGATCATAGGGATGGCGCAACGAAATAATACAAAGCTCAAAACCGCACAATTCCAGTGCCCTGATTTCCTGGGCGACGAAGGTTTCGGATAAGCGGGGATAGCCCTTTAAAACAATTGCTAGCCTGGGTGGCATAACCTGTATTTGATATAAATCGAATGATGCGCGATAGTACACCGGCAGGGAAAGTCGTGCTACCAACCCCAGGGGTAAATCCCCGGACTAAAATTAGAATCGCAAACCGGACATCCATGGAACCATCGCTTTACAGGTACATACTCCAACACAGCAAAAAAGATCAGATTTTATTGATATTACTGTCATTGGCCTCCCTGCCCCTGGTCTATATCACGCTCGAACTGCCGAAGAAAATAATCAACCTGCTCGAAGGCATGGATCTCCCCGGGGCGATCTTTGGCTACGAATTTGATCGACTCGAATTTTTAATGATATTCAGCTTTGCATTCCTGTTGGTTGTGCTTGTCAGCGGATTACTGAAATATCTATTAAACGTTTACCGCGGTGCACTCGGCGAACGTGTGCTGCGTCGTTTCAGGTTCGAGCTTTACGAGCGCATATTGCGATTTCCAATGCCTCATTTTAAGCGGGTTTCGCAAGGTGAGTTAATCCCGATGATTACTGCGGAAACCGAACTCCTCGGTGAGTTCATCGGTGAATCATTCACCCTGCCCGTGTTTCAGGGCGGCATTCTGTTCACTTACCTGTTCTTTATTTTTCAGCAGGATGTATTTCTAGGTCTTGCCGCAATTGCTCTCTACCCGTTTCAGCTATACGTAATACCGCGCTTACAGAAACGCGTTAACGAACTGTCGAAGGAACGCGTGGCGACAGCACGTAATCTGTCAGGCCGCATAGGTGAAACCATTTCCGGCATCGGAGAAGTACATGCCAACGATACCAGCCGCTACGAGCGCGCCCACATCGGCCAGCGTCTCGGCAAGATATACCTGATTCGGTTCGCGATTTACAAACGCAAGTTTTTCATCAAGTTTTTAAATAACTTTATCGCCCAGTTAACACCCTTTTTCTTCTACTCGGTGGGTGGTTATTTTGTCTTGCGCGGTGATCTCTCAATTGGGTCCATGGTTGCGGTACTGGTGGCCTACAAAGATTTATCGGGTCCCTGGAAAGAATTATTGCGCTATTACCAGCGCAAGGAAGACATCCGGATTAAATACACCCAGATCATCCAGCAGTTCAACCCGCTTAATATGATCAAGTCTGAAATCATCGATCTTCATCCCGAAAAGTTGCTGCTGCCTGATCGCGAAATTCATGGCAATAATGTCCGTTACACCGAAGACGGACTTTACTTCAGTATCGACGGTGCCAGCTTCAAAATTACACTCGATCGACACTATGCCGCGGTAGGACTAGGCAATAGCGGTAAAGATGAGTTCGGATTCCTTGTTTCAAGATTAGTCATTCCGAGTTCAGGCAGCATGACCATCGGTGACTTGAAAATGGAAGAAATTCCCGAGTCGATAACCGGCAAGCGTCTTGGCTATGTTGGTGCAGGAGCCTACATGTTTAACGGCACGGTTTATGACAACCTTTGCTATGCATTGAAGCATCAGCCCGTCAAAAATGAGGCCTCGGAACAGGACAAGGAGCTTGAGCACGAGAGAATGCTCGCGCGGCTCGCGGGAAATACTTCTGACCGTTACGACGACGATTGGATCAATCCCGGCTCTATTGGCCTGGAAAACGCAAATCAGCTGGTTACGCGAATTATAGAGATTCTGCAATGCGTTGAACTGGATGAAGAGATCTACCAGTATGGTTTGCTATCTCTCGTCGACCAGTCTGAAAATCTCAACCTTATCGATCGCGTCATGGAGGCACGTAAACAACTCCGTAACAAGTTCCAGGAACCGGAAATTGCACGCCTTGTCGAGCCTTTCGACCAGGAAAAATATAACCTTAATATGACCGTATCCGAAAACCTTTTGTTCGGAACTGTTTATGACGAGTCGATCAATGCGGAGCAGCTGATCGACAATCCGGTTATTAAAAAAGTGCTGGAGCAATTCGGGCTCGACAACGAGTTTCTGAAAGCGGGTGAAAAAATTGCTGAAATCATGCTCGACCTGTTCTCCGATGTCGAACCGGGCAGCGAGCTTTTCGAGCAGTTCAGCTTTATCGGTGCTGACGACCTGCCCGAGTTCAACCAGCTGTTACTAGTTATCAGGAAAAGCGGGCTTGAAAACCTGGATTCCGGGGATAGAAATCGCCTGATATCGCTGCCGTTCAAGTTGATCGTGGCACGACATCGACTGGGGCTGATAACCGAACCCATTCAGCAAAACATCCTCGAGGCGCGAAAACGCATCCACGAAATTGCAGCGACTGAAAACCTGGGCATCGAATTTTTTGATGAGTCCCTCTATAACCCGCGCATATCGGTACAGGATAATATTCTTTTTGGAAAGCTGGCTTACGGACAGGCACATGCACAGCAAAAACTAAATGCCCTGATTGCAGACGTGGTCGCGGGTCTCGACCTGCGCAACGAAATTATTGAAGCGGGCCTCAAGTACGATGTCGGAGTGGCCGGGGGACGCCTGTCCGCGGTTCAGCGACAAAAGCTGGCACTGGCGCGCGCGTTGTTAAAAATGCCTGATCTACTGGTTATCAATCAGGCTCTTGCAGGTCTTGACCCGGCAAGTGAACGCCGCCTGATCGAGAATGTCAGGCACGCGATGCAGGACCGCGGCATTCTCTGGGTGTTGGGTCGAGTTCAGCTCGCTGAGCAGTTCGATGTGGTCATGGTGTTGGAAGGCGGCAAGATCCTGGACACTGGATCGTTTACCGAGATGAAAGATAAGAACGATCACTTCCAGGTCCTACTCGCCTCGGAGTAATTTCAAGTAGCGGCTAGTCGCGGCGACTGAAAAAAATATGTGTCGTAAACCAGCGATCGACAATTTCACGCCTGATACCTCCCCATAAACCATCCCAGCTGAGACGCAGTGGTGGGCTGAAGGGCTTCAAACCCGCTCTCGCGCCAAGGTCAATCAAAGTTTTTCGAGTAAAACAGTTGATGTGCTCGAGTGGATGAATCGCGTCGAGGTCGGGGGTCCAGCCCCGCTGCGCCAGGCTCCTGGCGACACCCCGACCATCCGGTACGCGGATATAGATAAAACCGGTCGGTTTTAAGCACTGGCACAGTGTCTGCATGATTTGCACTGGATTGGATAAGTGCTCAAACACCTGGTTTGCATAAATAAAGTCAAAATCATCTTCAACCGTGGATAGATCGTCAATAACCGTTACCCCCATTTTTCGTGCGTGTTCGACGCGTTGTGCGGACAATTCATAACCAACGACATTTAATCCGTGGGCCTGTGCCATCCGGCTCCAGTATCCCCATCCCATACCGAAATCCAGGACCCTTATCTGATCGGGTCTCCTGTTAAACAATCTCGACAGTGTATGTATCTGTCCGGCATATTGGCGGTACAGCCTGGACTTTGCGGTTTGTTTCTTTTGCAGGCTCTGCACCTGATCAATCCAGTTTACGTAGAGCGCCTTCATCCCGGCTTCGTTCAACACAGGATCCTGGTAGATAAAATCACAATTTGTGCAAACGACAACCCGGTAATTCCCGGACGCCAATGACTCTAATGGCGCCCTTCCCTGGTAGAACTGTCCGATGAAGGTTGCGAGGCGCTGATCATGATAGGGGATTTCGCACAGAACTCTACTACTGGTTGATTCACATAGAGGGCAACAGTCGCGCTGATGAAATCCGACCGCCATCGATTACTTGTAAGGATCTGCCGCGTCTCGTAACCCATCGCCAAAGAAGTTGAAGGTTAAGATTACCAGGATTACCGGTACCACCGGGAATAGCAGCCAGGGATATAGCGCCACCACGTTGATGTTCTGCGCTTCGTTCAATAGCACACCCCAGCTTGTTACCGGTGGTCTTAAACCGAGCCCCAGGAAACTCAGCGCGGTTTCACCGAGTATCATTGCCGGCACCGATAGCGTTGCCGACGCGATTAAATGACTCATGAATCCAGGTAACAGATGTCGACCGATGATACGCCCGGGCTTTGCGCCCATTAGCTCGGCCGCGGCGCAATAGTCCTCCTCGCGTAACGAAAGTAATTTCGAACGTACCGCGCGCGCCAGGCCGGTCCAGTCGAGCATTGCCAGGATTACGGTAATACCGAAAAATATCAAAATCGGGCTCCAGTTCACCGGTAATACCGCGGACAGGGCCATCCACAGCGGTAATTCGGGAAACGAACGAATCACTTCAATGACTCTTTGCACCGTGGCATCTACCCAACCCCCGTAGTAGCCGGCAAGGCCACCAATCAGGATTCCCAGGGAGAAGCTGATCAGGATTCCGACCAGGCCAATAGTCAGCGATATCCGCGCACCATAGGTAATCCGCGAAAACATGTCGCGCCCCAGGCGGTCGGTACCGAGTAAAAAGAAGGTACCGTTTTCGGGTGGACATACGAGGTGAAAGCGGGCTTCGAATAAACCCCAGAACCGGTAACTGTCACCCTGACAAAAGAAACGCAGGGGCTGTACATCGTCCTTTCGTTCCGGATAGTTACGCTTCAGAATTTCCATATCGAGCTCGTAATCCCTGCCGTATACAAAAGGCCCGATAAACTCTCCGTCGTGAAACAGGTGCACGCTTTGCGGTGGTGAATAAATGAATTCGGTATTACGGCTATGCAAGTTGTATGGTGCGATCACCTCGCTAAACATGATCGTGGCATAGTTCAGGGCCAGGATAACCCCGCAGATAACCGCCAGGCGATGTCGACGCAGTTTCCACCACATCAGTTTCCACTGCGACGCCATGTAATACTTTTCCTGTGCCGGCGTCAGCGTCTCAATGGAATGGGGATCGAAGGGCTCACGCGAAACAAAATGATCCGTACTCATTTACTCGCGCCTCCACCAAGCCGTATTCGAGGATCGAGCAGGGCCAGCGCTATATCGGAAACCAGCACACCAAACACGGTTAACACCGCAAGAAACATCAGGAACGATCCCGCCAGGTACATATCCTGGCTTTGCAGCGCGCTTAGCAGGATCGGTCCGGTGGTCGGTAACGACATCACCACGGCGACAATTTCGGCACCGGAAATGACAGTGGGCAACAGGTTGCCGACATCGGCAACGAAAAAATTTAGCGCGACGCGCAACGGATACTTGGTTAACAGCTTGCCGGGTGGCAGACCCTTGGCTCGCCCGGTGGTGACATATTGCTTTTGCAACTCATCGAGCAGGTTGGCGCGCAAGCGCCTGATCATGCCGGCGGTTCCCGAAGTGCCGATAACGATAACCGGAATCCACAG
>JAOTXY010000033.1 GCA_029862125.1 Gammaproteobacteria bacterium
GCTGGGTGCGAGCTTGTGGGCCAATGTTGATCGAAAGCGCAAGGAACTGAGCGTGTTAAGACTGGTCGGATTTAAAAGCGGACGCATTGTCATGTTTCCCGTTCTGCAATCGTTTTACACCGCCATACTCGGGTGGTTGCTCGCGGTTCTCGTCTATCTTGGTTTTGAACACCTGATCAACTTCTTTCTGGCCCCACGGCTTAATCTTGATCGCGCCCTGTGTTTTCTGCTCACCGAGCATTTCCTGTGGGCTTTAGGATTGACAGTCGTCGTCGCCATTTCTGCCGCCATACTGGGTGGTGCCCGGGCCGCCGGTATCGAACCTTCCGAAGGCTTGCGTGAAATCTAAATAATGTAGGATCGATCCTACATAAACGGTTGCCCGGGATTACAAATCAAGTCGCCTTACGGCGTAGGGCCAGGATCTCCGAAACTCTATAATTCAAGACGTGCCGGTATGGATTCAGGCAAAGGAGATGTTAATAAATATTTTTATTGCATCAAAGGCAGGAAGCCTTGCAGGAAGCCGTTGGATCAAGTATGCAGGTAATCTTTGGGTCCTCGCACCTTAACCGGTCGAGGACCTTTTTTAGTTCTGCTGCCACGCTCTTTACAAAACCGTATTGTGGTAGCATTCGCCGCATGCAAGCCTCCCAGATCACGCAGGATATCAAACCCGTATATCTGCTCGCCAGCGCCGAACCCTTGTTGACTCGCGACTGGCTTGACGATGCACGTGATGCGCTGCGTGCAGCGGGTTTTGAAGACATTCTGAATCTGCAAACCGATACCGGTTTCGATTGGCAGGAGCTACTGCAGGAAGGCGATATGATGTCGCTGTTTTCAGAGCACAAATGCCGTATCGTGACCATGCCAACCGGGAAACCAGGGCAGGCCGGGAGCAAGGTAATTCAAAGTCTTTGTCGAGAGCCGAGCGAAGGTAATGTTTATATCTTTTCGGTACCGGCGCTCGATCGGCAGTCCAGAAACGCGAGCTGGTGCAAGGCGATACAGGCAGCGGGTAAGATTGTCGAGCTTAAACCGGTTTATGAAAATCAACTGGCCGACTGGTTATTGCATCGGGCTCACGGCAAAGGGCTTAATCTCGATCTGCAATCGGTCCTGTTTCTGGCTGAACGTACCGAGGGTAACCTGTTGGCCGCAGACCAGGAGCTGGAAAAACTTTCGATACGATTTGCCGACCAGTCTGAGGTTGATTTCGAAACCATAGCGGCATCGGTTTCAGAGTCGTCGCGCTACAGTCATTTCCTGCTGGTCGATGCCTGTCTTGCTGGCAAAACCGGGCGCGCGCTGAAGATTCTGCATAGCCTCGAAGCAGAAGGCTATGCCACGGCACAGTTGCGTTGGGCATTGCAGAATTCGCTGCAACAACTGGATCGTCTCAAGCAGGCCCAGCGTGGTGGTTCTATTGGTGACCGCATCTGGCAGGAACTGCGCATCTGGGGAGCTAAACAGGGGCTTTACCAGGCCGCATTAGCAAGACTCGGGGCTTCACGGATTGAGCGTTTGCTACAAAGCTGTGCTACATTAGATCGCCTTGGAAAGGGGCAACAGGACAGTGATTTATATGAGCAGGACTGGTTACAGGTAAAATCACTGGTTGCCGACTTCAGCGGCGATATTGGTAATAGATTATGAGTGTTGCGTTACATAAAGAACAGGGTACCAATCTGGGTCAGTACATGCTGCAGCTCGGGCAGTCGGCACGCGCGGCAGCAGCTGAACTCGCGCATGCAGAGCCACAGCATAAGAACCAGGCCTTACTCGCGATCGCAACGGTACTGGATCAACGTCGAGATTTTATTCTGCAGGAAAATAAAAAGGATCTTGAGGCGGCCAGTGTTAACCTGTTAAGTGCCGCAATGCTCGAGCGGCTTGAACTGAACCAGGCGCGTATCGATGCGATGATCGAAGGATTGCAACAGGTGGCAGGTCTCGCCGACCCGATCGGTGAAATCACCGAGTTGCGCTACCGCCCCTCCGGTATCCAGGTGGGCAAAATGCGGGTACCGCTGGGCGTTATCGGCATTATTTACGAATCAAGGCCCAACGTGACAATCGACGCTGCGGCGTTATGCCTTAAATCCGGCAATGCAAGTATATTGCGCGGTGGTAAGGAAGCGCTGCATTCCAACCAGGCCATATACCAGTGTATTCAGCAGGGACTGAAGCAAGCCGGTTTGATAGAGCAGGCGGTCCAGGTAATTAATACCACCGACCGTGAAGCGGTCAGCCAGATGTTGAAGATGCATGACAGCATAGACGTGATCATTCCGCGCGGCGGCAAATCCCTTATTGAGCGTATAGCCGGTGAATCGATGATTCCAGTAATTAAGCACCTGGATGGTGTTTGTCATGTTTTCATAGACGATCATGCCGACCTGCAAAAGGCGCTGGACATCGCCGTAAACGCGAAAACCAGGCGCTACGGCGTGTGTAACGCGATGGAGACCCTGCTGGTGGCAGATGCGATTGCGGATCGTATTATGCCCGGTATTATCGAGCAAATGTCGGCCAACGGGGTCGAGTTGCGCGGCTGCGATCGCAGTTGCCAGTTCGACGCTGTAAAAATTATTCCCGCCAGTGAAGAAGACTGGTATACCGAATACCTGGCACCAGTTTTATCGATTCGTATTGTCGATGGCCTCGAGCAGGCGATCGAGCATATTAATCACTACGGTTCACATCACACCGATGCGATTGTCAGCGAAGACTATAGCCATACCCGCGCATTTACCCGTCGCGTCGACTCGAGTTCGGTCATGGTCAATGCCTCGCCCGGATTTGCGGATGGTTTCGAATATGGCCTGGGCGCCGAGATCGGGATCAGCACCGATAAACTGCATGCCCGTGGACCGGTCGGGCTGGAAGGGTTAACTTCGCAGAAGTACGTTGTTTTCGGGGACGGAAACGTACGTAGCTAGTGCAGCACTAAGATGATAGGGATTTTGGGAGGCACCTTCGATCCGATCCATGAGGGACATTTTCACATTGCTACCCAGGTATTGACCCGGCTCGGCCTGGAGCAGGTGCAGTTTATGCCCTGCGCATTGCCGGTGCATCGCGATGAACCCCATGCCTCGGCCACGGATCGCTGCGCGATGATTGAATTGATGATCGCAGACGAGAAGGCGTTTGCGTTGAACACCCTTGAACTCGATCGCAGTGGACCATCGTACACGCTCGACAGCCTGCGCGAGATTCGCCACCGAACTGACGCGACCCTGGTGCTGGTGCTCGGTGCGGACGCCTTCAATAATTTCGCCAGCTGGAAATTACCACATGAAATTCTGAAGATTGCTCACCTGGTGGTCTGTTATCGGCCGGGTTACGAAGTGGGTACGCATATTTTTGATGCATATCTTGCCGAATCACCAGGGGTTTTGTCTGAACATTTGGCAGGTGCCATTCTAATGCTCGAAGTCGAAGCGATTGACTGCTCCTCAAGCGAAGTGCGTGCCGCGTTGGAGCAGGGTGACACCACGGGGCGATGTATACGCCCGGTGGTGGCAGACTATATCGATAAACATAATTTATACCGGAGAACCATTGACTGATACCAATCCCACCAGCTTGCAGGTCGAGGCAACCAAAAAAATGGCGCTAGAGGCGCTGGATAACCTGAAGGCGGAAAATGTAGTGTTGCTGGACGTGCGCGCCCAGTCCAGTTTCACCGACTATATGATATTTGCGAGCGGGAGCTCCAGGCGCCATGTCACTGCAATTGCTGAATCGGTAGTCGAGGCTGCAAAGGCGGCTGATAGCCCCGCCATTGGCGTTGAAGGTGAGGATATCGGTGAATGGATACTGGTTGATCTCGGTGACGTGGTCATTCATATCATGTTGCCCGATGTGCGACTCTATTATGACCTTGAAAAACTCTGGGGCGAAGAACTGGCCGTCGGCTGAGAATGCAGATCCAGGTTATCAATGTCGCGCAAAAAATGCCCGCCTGGGTTGACACCGCCTGCGATGATTACCTGAAACGGATTCCGAGGGAAATTTCGCTAAAATTCGTAACCGTGCCGCTTGCGTCTCGCAAATCACAACAGTCCCGCGCACGCCTGCAACAACAGGAGTCAGCTCTTATACTGGAAAAATTGACTTCCGGCAGCCTGAATATTGCACTCGATGAAGCTGGTGAATCATGGTCAAGTGCCGACTGGTCAAAGCACCTGCAACGCTGGATGTTTGATTTTCCACGCGTAAACCTGATCATCGGTGGTCCGGATGGTTTGTCGTCGGCCTGTATCGAAGTCTGCCAGCACCGGGTCTCACTCGGAAAAATGACGATGCCGCATGCGCTCGTCAAGGTAGTGCTCGTGGAACAACTGTACCGTGCTTGGAGCATCCTCAAAGGTCACCCATATCATCGCGAATAGGCGACCCGGACAGGCTTTCAAGCTATCATTCCACAATGATTTACCTCGCCTCCAAATCACCCCGCAGGGCCGAGCTATTGCGCCAGATCGGCATTGAATTCGTCGTTCAAGCCCTGGATATCGATGAGAGCAGGGAGCCAACGGAATCGCCCACCGAGTACGTATGCCGCATGGCCAGAACCAAGGCCGGGGTTGTCGCCGAGCATCTGATCGGGCAGCAGGAGCCTTACGCCGTGCTGGCGGCAGATACTACAATCGTGCTTGATGGTGATACCATTGGCAAGCCTGCCGATCGCGAGCAATGCCACTCTATATTACGGCAGTTGTCTGGCAGGCAACACCTGGTCTTGAGTGCCGTCGCTCTGGCCACGCCGGGCAAGGTCGCGTTACGGCTAACTCAAAACAGGGTGAGCTTCAGGTCATTATCGGCATCGGAAATCGAGTCCTATTGTGCGACCGGGGAACCGATGGACAAGGCGGGTGCCTACGCAATCCAGGGTAAGGCTGCTATCTTTATTGAACACCTTGAAGGAAGTTATTCAGCGGTTATGGGTTTGCCGCTTTACGAGACTGCAGAGTTACTGCAAGACGCAAATATAGCGATGTTTTGATTATGACGATAAGCGAAGAAATACTAATCAATATAACACCCCAGGAAACCCGGGTAGCGATAGTAGAGAACGGGGCGCTACAGGAAGTCAGTATCGAACGCCAACGTAGCCGTGGAATTGTCGGCAATATATACAAAGGCAAGGTCAATCGGGTGCTGCCCGGTATGGAGGCAGCTTTTGTCGATATAGGTCTCGACAAGGCCGGGTTTCTGCACGTCTCCGATATCGATACGGGTGATGATAGTGCAGTTGCAGAGGAAAATACGACGCGCCCGACAATCAATGAGCTTTTACGTGAAGGGGAGACTGTATTGGTGCAGGTTGTCAAAGATCCAATTGGCACCAAGGGAGCACGTTTGACGACCAGTATATCCGTACCCTCCCGCTACCTGGTTTACATGCCAAACTCCACCTCTGTGGGTATATCGGTCAAGATCGAGGATGAAGCCGAACGTGAACGCCTGAAAAAACTGATCGAGGCTTGCCGTTCCGAAAATCAGGTTGGTGGTTGTATTATTCGTACCGCCGCGGAAGGCGTTGACGAGACTGAATTGCAGCTTGATATCACTTTTTTATCCAAGCTGTGGGGATCGTTACTCGAGCACGCAGAATCGGTGCCTGCCGGGAGTATGATTCACGAGGATCTACCGTTGTCGATACGTACACTGCGTGACATGGTGGGGGTCGATACCAGCCTGGTAAAAGTTGATTCTCGAGAAACATACCAGCGTATGACCGATTTCGCGACGCGTTATATTCCAGACCTGCCAGCCAGGATCGAACACTATCCGGGCGAACGCCCCTTGTTTGATGTTTACAATATCGATGATGAACTGCAACGTGCGCTCGCACGCCAGGTCAGTCTTAAATCAGGTGGTTACCTGATTATTGACCAAACCGAGGCGATGACGACCATTGATATCAATACCGGTGCGTTTGTAGGCCATCAAAACCTCGAAGAAACCATTTTCAAAACCAATATGGAGGCGTCGCAGGCAATCGCACGGCAACTCAGGTTACGCAACCTCGGGGGTATTATCATCATCGATTTCATCGACATGGAGCACGAGGATCATAAGCGACAGGTATTAAAATCGCTAGAGAAGTACCTTGATAAGGATCATGCCAAGACCCAGGTTTGCGAGGTTTCGCCGCTGGGGCTGGTCGAAATGACGCGTAAACGCACGCGTGAAAGCCTGGAGCATATTCTGTGCGAGCCCTGTAAAACCTGTCATGGCCGAGGCTCGCTTAAGACCACTGAAACCGTGTGTTACGAGATATTCCGCGAAATCCTGCGAGAGGCCCGCTTTTATGATGAAGCGCGGCAATTGCTGGTTATGGCAAACCAGGATGTCGTCGACAGATTACTCGACGAAGAGGCGGCTAATTTGGCCGAACTCGAAACCTTTATCAAAATTCCGGTCAAACTTCAGGTAGAGGCACACTTATCTCAGGAATCTTATGACGTGGTGCCAGTCTAAATATCTCGAGTTGATCGAATGGAGCTTCTGAAAAGAATTAGCCTTGGAGTGTTCGTAGTCGCTGTCATCCTGCTGGCGATTATCATGGGCGGGTTGAGGCTCGTGATAAGCAATATCGAGTATTTCAAACCCGAAATTGCGTACCTGCTGGAGCGTGATGTCAGTAAAGGTATCGTCTTTACCGAGGTCAGCGGAGAAGTAAACCGTTTCAATCCGATTCTTCGTATCGAAAATGTCTCGATAAATCTGCCCGATAGATCACAACCATTATTTATCGATCGCCTCACGGTTGAGTTCGATTTTTGGGCCAGCCTGAAGCAGGAAGCACCTGTCGTGCTTGAAATTTCAGGCAGGCTCGAAAAACTGGAATTGAAAAGAGATGAGTCAGGTCGATGGTGGACTCACGATCTCGAGATTGGTACCGGTAAAAATCGAAGTTCGACCTTCGATTTCATGGAATCGCTAGCATTCGTGCCGCGCTATCTCAAACTCGATTTGCGTCGGCTAATCATCCGCGATGAAAAAAATCCCGCGACGTACCAGTTAGAACGCGTCTCAGCACACATCAATTACCAGCAAGGTCAGTTTTTTACACGGCTAAGCGCCGCGCTGCCGGATGAGCTCGGGCAGGGCATATTGGTGAAATCGGTTGTCGGCCCGGATCGAAGTGTTTTCTATATCAATGTGTCTAATTTGCAACTGCCTGCCATTGCCGGGTTATTTGACTTGAACACCTGGGGCCTGACAAATGGCGCGCTGGATGGTGAAGCCTGGATTAACATGTCCGGTGCCCGTGTCGTCGCCGTCAATGGAGACATGGTACTTAAGCAAGGCCTGCTGCAGGCCTTTGCCGATAAAATGCCCCTGGCGGTGGATTATCACGCGCGATTCAGTGCCATTCATCGTAAATCCAGTTGGCGCGTTACCGGCAACGTTGACCGTTTGAGAATCGATAATCAGAATGTTTTAGGATTTCGTACCCAGTTGGAAATCGCCGACGGACCCGACCAGACCCTGGTTTCTGCGTGGGTAAACCGATTTCAGCTCTCCGGTTTGCCGGCTATCGCAGGACAGTGGCTACCGGCAAACGTAAATCAGCAAATCGCGCAAGGTAAACTGCAGGGATTACTTCGGGACCTGGTGTTCAATATAGATCTACAGCGACCGGAGGAATTTAAAATCGGCGGCCAGGCGGTCCAGGTTAACAACGAGGCATTCGGAAATATTCCGGGCGCAACGAATCTGAACGCTGATTTTCTCTTAGCGGGCAAGCGGCTCGGAGTAAAGGTCCATGGCGAGCAGGTCAGTCTCGACTTCGCTGACTTTTTCAGGGCTCCACTGGAATTTGATGCGCTGGAGTTGAGTGCAAATGCCAGCCGCAACGATTCAGGTGAAATTTCATTTTCAGTTAACGAATTCCAGGCTAGCAACCAGGATGCCAGGGTTTCGGGTCGCATGTGGATGGAATCCGATGATCACGAGCGCCCGTTCATGTTTCTGCGCGCCAACTTTACCGATGCTGATGCAAGCAGCGCCGGTAAGTATATGCCGATAAAATTATTGCCCGAGAAGACACTTGAGTGGCTGGATCGAGGTATTAAGGGAGGATTTGCGCCTGCTGGCGATCTACAGTTCCACGGCAGGCTCAGCGGCTTCGAAAAGCTTCAACAAGAAAAATCGGGCGAATTTTTTGTCGATTTCAATGTCGAGCAGGCCGACGTGTTTTTTGCACCCGGTTGGCTGCATGCCAGGAACGGAACCGGCAGGGTTTTATTTCATAATACTGGACTTGAGTTCGATCTTGATCGAGTCAGTTATGAGAATCTTGATAATGCCCGCGCCCAGGGATCGATCGCCGATTTCGGTAAAGCGGTGCTGGAACTCGCGGTCAAGGCAGATTCGCCGGTAACCGACGCGATCCGTATATGGATCGATACTCCAGTCGGGCAACGTTATCGTGAAGTGATCGGCAATTTGCACGACCTTGAAGGTAACGTCAGCAGTGATATCCAAATTAGCTTGCCGCTGCATAGCGGAGACGAGAAACAGCAGGTCCTTGTGCTGGTCGATCTCAAAAATACGCGCGCGCGAGCGCGGAACTGGGGGCTCGACCTGTCACAGATAAACGGCCAACTACAGGTAACCGAGGATACGATCGTTGCCCGGGAGTTGAATGCCAGGTTCTTCGAAGATCCGGTCGAGATTGAGATCAGAACCGTAAAACCGGGCGGTGATACGGTTGTGAATGTGGACGGAATCCTTGAATCCAGAAACCTGCTAAAGCGACTACCTGAAAACATGACCCGACACATTCACGGCAAAAGCGATTGGCAAGTGAAGCTGAATTTTGCGGCAGAATCAGTATCAGACGAGCTCCCGTATTTGCAGATAAGCGCAGCCAGCAAGTTAAAAAACACGGAAATAGCGCTACCTGCACCGTTTGCCAAGTCCAGCCAGGATTCTTCACCGATTTCGGCTGAGGTTAATTTTTTTCCGCAACAGGTTGACTTCACAACCGACCTCGGTGCCGACATTCATGCGCGAGGACAACTGAACTCACGCGATGAGCAGGATTTTCAGCTTGATTCGCTCGAGCTCGCCTTCGCGGCTAAGCTCGAGCCCACAACACGGCCGGGATTACATCTCTACGGATTTGTACCGGAAATTTCAATTGACGACTGGATTCAGGTTTTCAAGGGCTCTGGTATGTCGAGTCCCGACCTGCTTAGTACAGCCAATCTCCAGTTTGATCGGGCCAATGCCTTTAACCGGGTGCTTGAAAACGTGGCATTCGAAGTCAGGCAAACCAGTCAACGTTTTATTGGAGAAATTCAATCGTCGCTGCTTAGCGGTCGTTTTGAAGCTCCGAGCCAGGTTTCTCCGCAAAATCCGCTTGTTGTCAACCTGGAGTACCTGAGACTGGACAAACTCGACCAGGAAGCAGATTATGCCGCATTGCTGCCGAGTGATTTGACCGATTTTCGCGTCAGTTCCCAGGCACTGATTTTTCATGACATGCTGTTTAATGATGCGCTTATTGAAGCCAGGCAAGTTGAAAATACACTCCATATCGATAATTTCAGCATGCGTCGTGAAGAGATTCTTATGACTGGAAAAGCGCAATGGGAATACGATACAACTAAGCGTTCACATCTCTCCAGTGTCAACGTGGGTTTCAAGGGCCCTCATTTAGGCCAGGCGATAGCGGGACTAGGATTCGGTGAATCTATGACTGATGGCAGCGTAGACTTTAACGGTGGCTTTACCTGGTCGGCACCGTTGCTGGGTTTCGAGCTGGATAATTTTAAAGGTGAAGCCGAGCTGAAAATTGTCGACGGAATACTTAATAACGTCGAACCGGGCGGCGGCAGGTTTGTTGGACTGTTGAGCTTGAGCGCGTTACCAAGGCGACTGGCGCTGGATTTTTCCGACGTGGTGGTTGAGGGTATGGAATTTGATAAAATTACCGGATCCTACCGGATAGATGGCGGCATACTATTTACCGAGGACACCCGGATGGACGGTCCCGCTGCTAAAATCAAGATTTCGGGTCAGACAGGCATAAAAACGCGCGATTATGATCAACTTATCCGTGTCACGCCGAAAATCCGTCAAACACTGCCGATAATAGGAGCGATTTCGGCAGGGAGCACGGTCGGCTGGGGGTTGCTACTGCTGCAAAACCTGTTTAAAAAGTCCATAGACGATGCGGTGGAAGTTGAATACAAGATCACCGGAAGTTGGGATGATCCCCAGATTGAATTGATAAAGGCTGTTGATGAAAACCAGCAAGAATTACCGCAACGTGAAAGGTAAGGCCTGTATCCTCTGCCTGCTACTGGTAACGGGTCATGTGTGGGCTAACTCGGTTCGTATTTTTACGCTGAGCGCCGATGAATGGGCGCGGCCGCGTTCTGGCGCGGTAATTCCGCAATTGTCAGCTATACGCTCCGCGGTGAGCTACTGGGGCAAGGGTGGAGACAGGATCATGATCATTCGATATCCGGGCGAGGATAGCGGTGAACTCTGGGCTGCGGAAATGCGGGACTGGTTGATATCTCTCGGTGTGCCCTCAGATTATATCCTGCTGCTATCGGGCACACAGGCAGCCGATGAAATCAATCTCGTGGTCGGCAATCGCGACGAAATGGAGCAATAACTAGATATGGCGTCAACTTTAGAGGCAGTTAGTAAGGCTATTCTCGAACCGAGCGAACTGCAAATTGAGCAGCTCGGCGGATTTCTCGATGGCTTACAGGGCAAAAATGTCGATGCAGGGGATCTGTATTTTCAAACCAGTCAACAGGAATCCTGGGTCATGGATGACGGCATATTGCGCGAGGGTAGTTTTAATATCGAGAAAGGGGTAGGCATTCGTGCCATGTCCGAGGAGAAAACCGGCTTCGCCTATTGCGATGATCTGCGCAGTAATGCGATTACCCAGGCGGTCGGTAATGCGCGTGCGATTGTAAAGCAGGGCCAGTCAGGAACCAGCGAGATCAAGCTGGCGAGTAAACCTGCGACTGCCTTGTACACTTCATACAACCCGGTGGATGGTCGCAGCGCTGAAGAAAAAGTCGAACTTCTCAAAAAACTTGATGCTTATACCCGCTCACTGGATGAACGTATCGAACAGGTCATTATTTCGTTGTCGGGTGGTATCGACCATATATTGGTCGCGGCTACCGATAATACGCTGGCCTCCGATATACGCCCGTTGGTTCGCCTCAATGTCACCGTGTTGATGCATCAGGCGGAGCGTCGTGAACAAGGCAGCGCCGGCTGTGGTGGTCGACATGCATACGATGTTTTTTTTGACTCTGACCGGGCCTATGAACTGGCACGCGAAGCGGTCAGGCAGGCCACGGTAAATCTTGAATCGGTTGCGACACCCGCCGGCACCATGCCCGTAGTATTGGGACCAGGCTGGCCCGGTGTCCTGTTACACGAAGCGGTCGGTCACGGCCTGGAAGGGGATTTCAATCGCAAGGGTACTTCGGCGTTCAGTAACAAGCTAGGTCAGCAAGTAGCTTCAGCGCTTTGCACGGTGGTAGATGACGGCACGCTGGTTGACCGCCGTGGTTCGTTAACCGTGGACGACGAGGGTGTTCCCGCCCAGTGCACGACGCTGATCGAAAACGGCATACTCAAGGGATACATGCAAGATAAGATGAATGCCCGGTTGATGGGAACCCGGTCAACTTCTAACGGACGACGCGAATCTTTTGCCCATCTGCCAATGCCACGCATGACCAACACCTATATGCTCCCAGGTGAAAGCGATCCCGGGGAAATTCTCAGCTCGGTGGACAAGGGCCTGTACGCGGTGAATTTTGGCGGCGGCCAGGTAGATATCACTTCGGGACGTTTTGTATTTTCGCTCTCCGAGGCCTACTTGATCGAAAAAGGCAAGATTACGGCACCGGTCAAGGGTGCAACCCTGATTGGATCCGGCCCCGAGGTCATGGGCAAAATATCGATGGTGGGCAATAACCTGGAACTGGACCAGGGTGTCGGTGTCTGTGGGAAAGAAGGACAGTCGGTACCGGTCGGGGTAGGGCAGCCCAGCTTGAAGATTGACGAAATTACGGTCGGCGGTACCGACTAGTTCACTGAAACCGCGGTGATTTCCATACCATTTTCGCCGCTTTGCAGGGTTAACAGGCCGAGGAATTCTCCTTCAAATTTCGAGCTGCCGAGCCTCCACATTATAGTTATCGAATTTTCCCGGTGAATCGAATCGATAAACTCGAAGTCGGGCTCGATCGAGGTTAACACCGGAAAGTCCTCGCAACTCTGACGAAAATGCTCTTCCGATAGTTTTGCCAGTAACTCGTTCGAGAAACCGCGTGAAAACCTGGCGTAATTCTGCTCACGCGCGGCGTCGACGATGTTTCTCCAGATCGGTTCCGCCACCGCGCGCAGTTGTTCCTTGTGCAAGCGCGAGAATTGCGTCACGTCAGTCCCTCGCTGGTCTGCGGTTCGGACTGTAAATTGGCGTGCACGTCTTCATAGATAGACAGCATCGCTGGAATCACCAGTAATATCAGCAGCGTCGCAAAGGCAAGCCCGAAGGCGATTGAAACCGCCATTGGTATCAGGAACTGTGCCTGGCGCGAGGTTTCGAACAGCAATGGCGTCAGACCCGCGATGGTCGTAAGCGAGGTTAATAACACCGCGCGCAGGCGCTGACAGGCGGCTTCTTCTAGCGCCTCGCGGATGGATGCCCCCTTGTCCCTGATATGGCGATAAAACATGACCAGGATAATCGAGTCGTTGACAACGATGCCTGACAGGCCAAAAAAGCCGAACAGTGACAGGATAGTCAGGTTCATGTCCATGATCCAGTGACCGAGCACGGCCCCGGTCAGGCCCAGGGGTATGGTCAGCATTACCAGGAAGGGCCAGCCATAGGACGAAAAAACCCAGGCTAAAACAAGGTACATCAGTGTCAGCGCGATGATAGCCCCGGTGCGCATATCGGCGAATGTTTCGCGTTGGCTGGCCGAGCGTCCCTCGATGCTGAATTGAACACCGTACTTGCTGGCTAGTTCAGGCAGTGTAAATTGTGTCAGGTCGGCAACGATTTCAGCTGTGTTGTTTAGTGCGGCGTTGACATCCGCCGATACGTCGACCGACAACCTGCCGTTAAAATGGCGCAGGGTCTCGAAGCCCTGTGCCGAGCGCCAGTTGGCGACCGTTTCGAGGGCCACAAATTCATCATTGGGTAGTTTGATCGGCAAATACAGCAGGCTGTCGAGGCGTCGTTGCTCGGAATCGGGTAACTGTAAACGCACTTCGACTTCATCGGCACCCTGTTGAAAGCGTTGCAGGATAATGCCGTCATAGGCGGCCCGCAGCTGGCGCCCGATATCGAGGATGGACAAGCCAAGCGATTCGCCTGCCGGGCTCAATTCGTATATCAATTGTTCCCTGCCATAGGGAAGATCATCGTCGATGGCGCTGACACCGGAGATCCCCTCCAGCGATTGCGCCAGGTCAAGTGCCGCAGTTTTTAGCCGATGAGGCGTGGTGCCGGTAAGTCTTATGTTGAGTTCGCGCCTCGATGGGCCGACCCGGCGCGAGGTAATCTGGAAACTTTCCACCCCCGGTGGAACCTTGATGCGCGAACGCCAGTTCTCGATGAAACTGGGATTATCCGTACTGCGTTGATCGGAGCTGAGCAGTTCCACGTAAATCGAACCCACGCGTTCGCCTGTTATCGCGCGGCCACGACCGACCGTGGATGCATGCACTCTGTAATAAGTCGAAACCACTGTTTCATCGATATCGGCGATGGTATTGAGTAATTCGGTCTCAACCCCGTCGACAAACTTATCAACTTCTTCACGGGAGGTACCCGAAACAAAGCGCACGTTCGCATACACCGTGGTCGACTCGGGAGAAGGAAAGAATTGCCAGCCCGTCTTGCCTCCAAAAAACAATCCGGCCGCGAACAGCAGGAAACCAATGGCAGTCGCAATGGTAGTCCAGCGAAATTCGATTGCGTTACGTACCAGCCGACGAAACCAGTGATCACGGAAACGCGCGAAACCCCGATTGAGCTTTTCCTTTAGACGAGACTGTTTGTCCGCACGCCCCTGTACAAATGCGTGCCGTAAATGGCCCGGCAGGATCAGGAAACTTTCGATCAGTGAAGCGATGATGACGCACACGATAACAATTGGAATCGCCATCATGATGCTGCCCATGCGCCCGCCGATCATCATTAACGGCAGGAATGCCGCGATGGTTGTCAGGGATGAAGCAAGAACCGGTGCCAGCATCCGCCTGGCGCCCCCCTCGGAAGCCATCAGGGGAGCTTCGCCCATATCGAAATGGGCCTGTGCATCTTCGCCGACCACTATCGCATCGTCGACAATGATACCGAGCGCCATAATCAGTGCGAACAGGCTGATCATGTTGATCGATCCGCCGACCAGGTACAACACGGCGAGAGTGGCCATGAATGAAACCGGAATACCGACCGCAACCCAGAACGCAACGCGTGTAGACAGAAACAGGTAGAGAATCAGCAGCACCAGTACCAGGCCGCCGGCACCATTTTTTAGCAACAGCATGATGCGCTCTTTAATCAGTTGCCAGCGCTCGTTAAAAACCTGGATTTTAATATTTGGAGGTAACTGGGGCCGGGTCTGATCGAGCCAGTTTTGCAATATCTCCGCCGCTTCCAGTGAGTCCCCGGTTTCATTGCGACGCAGCACCAGTACCACGGCGTTGTTTCCGCGCAGGCTGATCGTCGGGGAGCCGGGCAGATGTCGTCTTTCGATCCTTGCTATGTCACCGAGATGAATGCGCTTGTCGTCTTCGCTGACAATGGCTAGATTGGCGAAATCCTGTGGCGTCCTGCGCTGGTTTTGACTGCGAATCTCGCGCGCGCCATCGTCTTCTCCTATCAATCCTGCCGGTAGATCCTGGCTTTCAGCATCGATGCGGTCAGCCAGCTCGCCGAAACCGACGCCGAGACGTTGCATTTGCTCAGCGGCAAGTTCTATTTGTAGCTGTTGCTTGGGTAAACCGAAAATTTCCACCTTGTCGATTCCGGCGCTGATCAGCTCACGTTCGAATTGCCGGGCCAGCAGGCGCAGTTCGTCGATCTGTGAAGGTCCGCTTATTAGCAAACGGGCAACTGACTCGTAACGCACCAGTTGCGCGACCTTCGGCTTTTCCGCATCCTCGGGCAGGTTGTTGAAATCATCGACCTGCTTCTTGACCTCGTCCAGGGCGAAGGTCATGTTGCTGTTTTCGTCGAATTCGAGCGTGATCCCGGATGTCCCGGTTGCCGAGGTCGAGGTTATTTCCTTTAAACGGTCGATGCTGCGCAGGCGCTGTTCCAGCGGAATCGTAATACCTGATTCCACATCTTCGGCGCTGGCACCGCTCCAGATGGTACTGACCGTTATCCGATCGAGCTCGAAGTTCGGAAAGAACTGTACGTTCAGTTTTTGCAGGGCGATGATCCCGGATAACAGCATCATCGCCATCAGCAGGTTGGCGGCAACCCGGTGGCGCGCGAAGATGCCGAGAATGCTATTCGACATTGATCTGCACCTTGAGACCGGTAACCGCATTGGGCAGGTGGGTGGTCGCGATTTGATCACCGGATTCTATGTCACCGCTGCGAATCAACACCAGTGCCCGACCATCCTCGACACTTGATTGCCCGATCGAAACCACGTCGAGCGCCTGCAAGCGGTTGTCGACAACACGGTAGACCCGGGAATTTCCATAAACCGCCTGGTAAGGCACCGCGAATACCCCGCTCTCGGCAGGAAGCATTAAGCTGAGTGGTAATAACTCGCCCGGGCGCAGTTGTTCTGCGATGGCATCGATTGCGAAATAGGCATCTATGCCGGTCGCTTCGGCTTCCCCGGCAAGGCGTATAAGTGGAAAACGACCTAAATCCTTGCGCTTGGACACACTGGCATCCAGTTGCTGTCCCTCGGCAAGCGCCAGTTGCACCGACTTGATGTAATTAATCGGAAGGTGGGCACGAATCTCGAGATTGTTAACCGGGAACAGCGATATCAGGATCTGGCCCAGTGATACGCGATCACCGGCGGCAACACCCACCTCGCTGATGATCGCGTCGAAAGGGGCCTTTATCGCTGAACGGTCCATCGCTAATTTTGCCTGATCGAGTTCTGCTTTGCCGCGATCATGTCTTGCCGCCAGGATTTGAAGTTTCGCCGGGTAACTTTCGACTTCGAGTTCACGTGCGGTCACCTCGAGCTTGCGCCGACCCAACTCGCTACGGGCGCTATTCAGCGCGGTATCGGCGCTCAGGTTCTGCTTTTTCAGCTCGACCAGGCGTTGTACCTCGTCATTGGCCAGCGCCAGCAGGTCGCGTTCGGTTTCAAGCGAAATCTGGTTAGACTGGTATCGAATCTTGAGTTCCGCGATCTGGTTATCGATGTCACGCAAATCGGCTTCGGCCTGGAGTAACGATGCCGCAAAATCGCGTCGGTCCAAGGTTACCAGGGGTTGCCCCTGGTCGACGCGAGCGCCATTACGTACGAACACTTTCTCGACGATCCCACCTCCCGGGGCTGCCGCCTTCAATTGTTCGGGCGACTCGATGCGACCGTACAGCGTAACGCTGGGTGAAAGTGTCTGTTGGCGGGCTTCGATAATATCGATCTGCCAGACTTTTTCGGTTAGTGCAGGTCTCTCTCTTTCGGTTCTGCTGGAGACCAGCGAAAAATAAAGCACACCGGCAATCAGAAGCACCAGGAAGGGTAATAATATTTTGGCCGAGGCCCTAGCTATCATGATGGATCCGGAAATGGGAAATATTAAGCATACGCAGTATAACCTCTGTAGAGGGGTGCGAGGCTAAGAATCAGTGTGTTCGAAGCGATTTTGAGCCCGATTCTTGATCACTTTTCGCGGATCGAAAATTTGGCCATTCATCGCCAGATGCACACCCGCCGGCAATAGTTGAACGGCAGCGCAGGCAACTCCGAGATTGAAGGTTGCATCGCTATGGCGCATGCGTGCCGGTTGCATTGCACCGAACAGCACAATGGTTTTATCCCTGATATCCAACAGGGCCTGTGCGGTCTCTACCATTGTGTCGGTGCCGTGGGTTATCAAAATCCTGTCTTCATTTACGTTACTGATAGCATCGTGGATCATTTTTCGATCAACGTCATTGATATCGAGGCTATCCTTTTCAAGTAGCTCTACGATGTCATACTCGAAGCCGATATTGGCCTCTTCGAGCAAATCCCCGATGATTGTATCGGCAAACTGAAATTCGCTTTTGGCGTCGAAATAAATCTTGTCGAAAGTACCACCGGTGGTGAATATCTTGATTTTCAAAGCATGCTCCTGTTAGCGCGTATGAAAGTTAGGCACGGTGCCAAATTAATATTGTAAACTGGGTGCGCCGGCTTCACTAACTTGAATAATTTGAATGAATACTGAACCATTAGTTCGGCCAAAAGTGCCCGTTATCGCTATCTCCTGTGCCTGTATTATTGCACTGCTGGCGTTCGGCCCGCGTTCCGCGATGGGTTTTTTCCAACTGCCCATATTGCAGGATACCGGCTGGGATCGGACCACCTTTGGTATGGCGATGGCCTTGCAGAATCTGTTCTGGGGCATGGGGCAGCCCTTGTTTGGCGTGATTGCCGACAAGTTCGGCGCCTGGCGGGTGCTTGCCACCGGGGCTACCCTGTATGCTGCCGGCCTGGTCGTGATGGCGATTGCGCCGAGCCCCGCGTGGCTGCATATTGGCGGCGGAGTTCTGATAGGACTGGGTGTTGCGGCCTGCTCCTTCGGTGTTGTGCTGGCTTCGATTGCACGCCTGGTCAGCCCCGAGAAACGATCGTTTGCATTTGGTCTGGGCACTGCTGCCGGCTCGGCCGGAATGTTCGTATTTGCGCCGATTTCACAGGGCTTGATCGATACCCTGGGCTGGTCCGACAGCCTGGTCGCAATCGGTGCGCTCATGCTAATCATTCCGCTACTGGCGATTCCGCTAAGGGGTAATTCCTCGACCTCGAAATTTGCCGCAGTTGAATTCGAACAAACGGTTGGCGCTGCATTGCGCGAGGCATTCGCGAGTAAGGGATATCTATTACTGACATCCGGATTTTTCGTCTGTGGCTTCCAGGTCGCATTTATCACCGCCCATTTTCCTGCCTATATCAATGACCTTGGCATCGCTTCGCGCTGGGCGGTGGTCGCAGTCAGCCTGATCGGATTTTTCAACATTATCGGTTCGCTGGCTTCGGGTATCATCGGGCAACACTACTCGAAGCCGATTTTTCTGAGCCTGATTTATATCACCCGGTCGATTGCCTTCACGGTATTCCTGCTGACGCCGGCGAGTCCTACAACGGTTGTCGTGTTTTCGATCGTAATCGGTATCCTATGGTTATCAACCGTGGCCCCAACTAATGCGCTGGTCTCGGTAATGTTTGGTACCCGTTATCTGGGGATGCTCGGTGGTATCGTTTTCTTTTCCCACCAGGTAGGCTCCTTTCTCGGTGTCTGGATGGGAGGCTTTCTCTATGACGCGACCGGCTCCTACGATGTCGTCTGGTGGCTTGGAGTAGCGCTAGGAATTTTCGCCGCGATCGTGCACTGGCCGATCCGAGAGGAACCCGTCCAACGCCCCATCCCTGAAGCCGCCTGACCATACTGCTTCCAAACTAATGGCTTGAAGTATCAATCCATAGCCTCGAATAAAAAGGTCATTCAATGCCACCTCGGGGGGAAGTTCGCAAAAGCCGCTACCAACCGGCGCTAGCGCCGGTTGGCCCATCCATGGGACCGCTTGGAGCTCGGCTCCATGCCTCGCTACACTTTTGCAAACTTCCCCCCGAGGTGGCTCCAAAATTGGTATGCAACCGATAAAGTTCCCCGTGACGTAAAGACTGGGTGCCGAAAAAGTATTAATTTTGAAGGGTCAGGCGGCATGGATGCCGCCTGTGGCGAGTCGAGACATGGATGTCGAGTCTCGCCTTGCCCTTTAAAATTAATACTTTTTCGGCACCCAGTCAGTCGCGGGGGACTTTATCGGTTGTCATTGATTGAATTGGAGGCTGCGGGGTGAACCATCGGGTTGAGGAGCGGTATGCAGCAGTCAGACCAGGGGGGGTTCGTCGCTTAGCAGCTCGTCAGTATTCGGATCGAGTTCTTCGTGATAGGCATCGATGTTCTCCGCTACGCGGTCAACGGCCTCGTAACTGGCGATATTGAAAAGCGCCTCGCCCGCGAAAACCAGTGGCAGATTGGTTTTGCCAATTATAATTCCGGCGACTGGACTAACCAGTTCCTCGGTATTTTCACCGAGCGGATTATTGATATAGGCCAGCAGGTCACCGATTTCGACCTTGGCTCCCGTCGCAACCAGGGAGCGCAGGATTCCACTTTGCGCGGCTCGTACCCAGCGAGTGGTATTCGCGACCAGCGCCTCTGATTTAGGCTGCCTCTTGCTTTTGGCGCGCATACCGAGTTCCCGCATCACCTGCAGCACACCCTTGACACCAGCCCTGATCGCAACTTCATCAAAGCGCAGCGCTTCGCCTGCTTCGTAAAGTAATACGCTGATGCCATTGGTGTGTGCGGCTTCGCGGAAGGACCCTTCGAGCAATTTGGCATTGAGGATGACCGGAACTCCGAACGCCTGGGCCAGCGCTTCCAGTTCCGGTTCACCCTGCAGGTTGGCGCGAATCTGCGGCAAGTTTTCGCGATTGACTGCACCCGTGTGCAGGTCAATGATATGGCTGCAGTGAGGAATGATCTGCGTCATCAATACGTGGGCGAGACGCGCGGCCATCGATCCTTTTTCGGAGCCGGGGAATGATCGATTCAAATCACGGCGGTCGGGCAAGTAGCGCGATTTGGAAACGAAACCGTAGACATTTATCACCGGGATCGCGATCAGCGTACCCTTGATTCGATCGATGAATTTATGCGACAGCAGGCGCCGAATGATTTCGACGCCATTAATTTCATCTCCATGCACGGCGGCACTGACCAACAGAACCGGCCCGGGTCGCCGACCGTGCACCACATGCACCGGCATGTTGACACTACTATGCGTGTAGAAGCTGGGTAACGGGATATCGATCGATTGTCGGCTGCCGGGTTGAATCGCAACCCCGGCAATCTCGATGACCGCTTGCATTTTAGCCCTTGCCACGTGTCCTGGTTTTGCCGGGTTGCAACTTTTCAAGATTGTTGATGATTAAACCGGCGACATCCTTGCCGGTGGCACCTTCGATACCCTCCAGTCCAGGGCTTGAATTGACTTCCATCACGACGGGTCCATGGTTGGAACGCAACAGGTCGACACCGGCGACGTTCAGACCCATTATTCGTGCCGCTCTGACCGCGGTTGAGCGTTCCTCGGGCGTAATTTTAATCAGGCTGGAAGCACCACCACGATGCAGGTTAGAGCGAAATTCACCTTGGGGGGCCTGGCGTTTCATGGCGGCGACGACCTTACCATCGATGACGAAGCAGCGGATGTCGGAACCCCCGGCTTCCTTGATAAACTCCTGTACCAGGATATCGGCTTTGACGCCCATGAATCCCTCGATGACGCTTTCGGCTGCTTTTTGCGTTTCCGCCAGAACCACGCCAATACCCTGGGTTCCCTGGAGTAGTTTGACGACAAGAGGCGCGCCACCAACCATTTTGATGACATCTTTAATATCGTCAGGCTTGTTGGCATAACCGGTGAGCGGCATGCCAATGCCTCTGCGAGATAACAATTGTAGCGAACGCAGCTTATCGCGTGAGCGTCCGATGGCTACCGATTCATTCAGTGCTACCACGCCCATCATTTCAAACTGCCTCAAAACGGAAAGGCCATATGCGGTAACCGATGCGCCGATGCGGGGTATGACCGCATCAAAGCCTTCGAGTACTTCGCCGCGGTAGTGAATCGAGGGTTTGTGCGCCGCGATATTCATATAGGCACGCAGCACGTCAATGACGATGATCTTGTGACCGCGCTCCTCTGCGGCTTCGATAATGCGTCGTGAGGAATATAACTTTCGATTTCGCGAAAGAAGAGCAATTTTCATTTGAATATCCGCCTATAACCCGTACAACTTACGTGGTCTAAATTTACCATTGACATAGGAAACACCTGGATCAACCACGAATCGGTTCTCCATGGCCCGGCGTCCCAGCAGCATGCGAAAGCGCATAGTATCACGGTTTGTCAGGGTCATCTCAATAGGCCAGGCGATATCGCCGATGACAACTTTGCTTTGGATGACGTAACGCATTTCGCGATGTCCACCGGAGTCGGTGACCTCGCGAAAGTCGTAAACCGGTGCGTGGCATTCGACTTCAAACGTCTGGTTAAGCTGTATCGGATGGATCAGGAATCGGAGCATATCAATCCCATCCCGGGTATAGGGCTCGATCAGAAAGGCGTGCAGTGCGGAGGTGCGGGCCCCGGTATCGATCTTGGCCTTGATCGCGGGTAGATTCAGCTCCGGTAATGCCGCCCATTCCCGCCATCCGATAGTGACTCGCGCCGATTCAGCTGTCATAGAGGTAAAAAATTGCCCTGGTTAATCCAATTCTGACGTCTTGCGGCAGCGATGTACAAGGTTTTCAATCATTTGATCGCAGGTCTGCATTTGCTCACGACTGACAAATTCATCAGCTTTGTGGGCCTGGTCGATACTGCCCGGACCACACACCAGGCAATTGACACCAATGCCATCGAATAAGCCGGCCTCGGTACCGAAGCTGACATTGTCACCGATATTGTCAATCGGATTGATCGAGCGTGTGTAGGCGATGACCGTCGATGCGGGATCGGTATGCAAACCCGGATAAGACGAGGTTTCGTCGAAACGGATCTCGCTATCGGGATAGCGCGATTTCATATCGACGAGCAACACGTCGTTGGCATAATGTCTGATTTCATGCATCAGTGCGTCAAGGTCCTCCTGCGGCAGGTTTCGGATCTCGAATTCGAATTCACACTGCTTCGGCACGATGTTGAGCGCGGTCCCACCGTTGATGGTGCCGACGTGAAAAGTCGAATGGGGCACCGTGTAGCTGTGGTCGGTCAACTGTTGCTGTACGCGCGTATTCATATTGCGGATAAACGCGATTAACTCGGCGGCATATTCAACTGCGTTAACACCGTTGCTGATATAGGCGGAATGGCAGGAAAGACCGCTGACCGTGACCCGGTAAGAAAGCTTGCCCTTGTGGGCGAGGACCATGCTCATGTCAGTTGGCTCACCGATCAGACCAATGCGTGGTTTGACTTCGAATCCGGCCATCGTGTCGACCAGTTTCTTTGCCCCGAGGCATCCAATTTCTTCATCGTAGGAAAACGCGAGGTGAATCGGCATTTTTAACGATTCGGCTGTAATTTGGGGCAGCCCTGCAAGCACACAGGCAATAAAGCCTTTCATATCACAGGAACCGCGACCAACCAGCAGTTTATCCCCGGTTTTCAAATGATAGGGGTCGCTATGCCATTCCTGGCCGGTGGTCGGTACAACGTCAGTATGACCGGAAAGCATAACGCCGCCGATGTCATCTGGCCCGATGGTGGCGTAGAGATTGGCGCGACTCTGGTCATCATTGTGCACCAGCAGCGATTCGATACCGTGGTCGCCAAGCAGGTTACGGATAAAATCGATCAGTTGCAGGTTCGATGTCCTGCTGGTGGTATCGAAGGCGATCAGCCGGGCCAGAATTTCTTCACTATTCATAACCATTCTCGTGGCAAAGGCCGGACTCAAGGATCTCCGGGAACACCGTAGGAGGGCGCGTCTTCCGGATTGTAGGCACGCGTCACGTAGTCGTCGATCTGCGGTTCGTAAACTTCCCAGCCTGCGATCATCTTGTTAATCGGATCGTCATCCCAGTCGATACGCAGTTCTACCAGGGGCCAGCAGGGATTACCACCGATCAGCAGGCCTGCGGAATGCAGCGAACCGGCTTCTCCGCCGGCATCTACCCCGGCTGTCAAGGCGGTGAGCAGACGCGTGCCGAAGCTGCCGCTGGATTGTTCGAAAGCCTTAATCATCGCTGTCGGAACTGATTCGTTGGCCAGCAGGTTGCCGACTGCGACACAGTGTTTGCCCTCGGCCGAGGCAAAGCGTCCCAAAACGGCATCGCCGGTAAACAACCCCGTATTGCCGTGATTGTCGATCAGGCCGAGTTGACGATACTTTATGTGTGGCGTGTTACTTGTCACAGTGCCGATAGCAGCATCCACGTCAACTCCGTCATCGAGCAGGGCGAGCATGCGTGGGCCGAGGCGCGGATCGGTGATGTTCTGACTGAGTGCAATTCCGATGCCCGGTCGCCAATGCAGGCAGCGGCTACTGACACTGATACTGGACGACGAAATGGCGGCCCCAAGCTGGCCCGTGGCTTCGTCCCAGGCAGCGATTGATAGTGTCATACTGTTACCTTTTCTGCTGGGCCCAGCAGGCGAAGAGCCGTTGGCGGTGAGCGGCAATGGCTTCGATATGCGGATTTTCGATTGCCTGGCCCGGTGTTTGAAGGATAACACGGCCGGCTCTGATGTCATCATCGATCGGGTACGCTGGCAGCGCATGATCGTCGCAAATCATTAAAAATATTTTACATGAGTTGGAAATCCACTCAAACTTCGAGCATCACAATCCATGCAATGGTTGAGGCTATGATCAGAACAGGTGGGGAAGATCGCGAATCGATACGCGCTAGAGGTGAGGTCTATATGATCGGAAAGGTTGCCCGGAAGGCCGGGAGCAAAGTCACTGAAGATGGCAGAATCGTTGGCACAATGTCAGCAGCAGCCGGGAAGAAGCGTGCCTGAGATGTCAATCCATAAACGCATTCGAAAGTTCAATACGCGAGATACCTATCCCAACCAGGCGCTCGATAACGATCTGTGCCAGGCTGTTGTTGCCGGCAACACGGTTTACCTGCGCGGCCAGGTCGGTACTGATTTCGACGGCAACCTGGTTGGTCTGGGTGACCCGGGTGCGCAGGCCGAGCAGGCGATGAAGAACGTCAAGCAGCTGCTTGAGGAATCCGGTAGCGACCTGAGTCATATTGTAAAAACCACCACTTATATCACCGATCCAGGATATCGCGAACCGGTCTACCAGGTTGTCGGCAAGTGGCTCAAAGGCGTATTTCCGATTTCGACCGGAATCGTGGTTGCCGGACTGGGTCAGCCTGAATGGTTGATGGAAATCGATGTTATTGCCGTGATTCCGCAAGATTAAGTTACCCGGCGTGGTTCACACATCGGTAACAAGGCTTTTCAAACGAGAAATCGTATAGTTGATAATTGATTGAACGGGGATATTTATGAAACCGGTAACCGAAGACGAACGCATAGTCGTCAATATTTATGAAGCGGAGTTCGAGCCGCTAGTCACTGACCGAGGTGAGAACGATGGCAGTGTCTTGCAGCTGGATCGCAGCAAACCGCTCGGGGTCGGGTTTAATGTATACAAGATGGATCCTGGTTATACCACGATTCCCCATGAACACCGTGGTAATGAAGAGTTTTTAATAATCAGCGGTGATTTAACCGATAACGATGGTACGGTTTACCGTGAGGGTGACCTGGTTTGGCTGAAGGCCGGAACTCAACACTGCTCCTACACTAAACACGGTTGTATTGTTGTCGAGTATATTGAAGCAGCAGAGTCCTCGATCTAGGCTTCCTTGATCATGCGAAACAGTTCGTCTTTTAAATACAGACGGACTTTTTTACGCTCTTCCAGGTATTCATCAGAAGTATTCTCGATCCCGGTTTCTATGCGATGCACCTCGTGGTCGACTTCGTGGTATTCGTCGAACAACCTGGCAAAATGCTGATTAGTCATCTTCAGATTGTGGATAGCCTCCTTGTGCTCGGGTAACTCGTGCACCAGGTCATGTTTCTCAGTCAGCATGCATCTGTCCTCGCTTAATTCTCAATTTTTTCGGCGCAATCGACGCAATATGCCGTGAAAGGCAGCAGTTCGAGCCGGGCGGTTGGAATGTCTTCACCACATTCTTCGCAGCGAAAATAGGTACCGTTTTTAAGTCGGTGTAAAGCGAACTTGATCATCTCCAGCTCCTGTTCAGAACTGTTGCCGAGCGATTCAAGCACCTCGTCATTTTCGCGTTCGCTGGCCTGCTCACTCCAGTCGGCTGTCATACCCTCATGACGAATGTCCCGGTCGATCGAATTAATACGATGCGTCACTTCCTTTTTTAACGCGATTAGTTTCTTTTTGATGTCTTTCTCGTCCAAGGGTATTCGCTCCTAATTTCAGTCCAGGAAAACCTGAAGTCTAAAAATTCTATTAAAATGGATTCTTTAAGTATCGACAGAATATCGATAATAACCTTGATATGGGGCAAGTTAATAGTCGATCTGCGCGTGTTGATGTAATTTTTTATGGGCACGGTTCTCAAGATAGAACACCAGCAGGCCGCTGAAAATAATCAAGCCGCTACCGACAAAGGAAATCCAGTCGGGCCAGTCACCCCACAGGTAAAAGCCAACCATCAGTGCAAAAGGCAGGGAGGCGTATTCGAAAGGTGCCACCGCCGCGGCCTCTCCCAAACGATAAGCCTGTGAAATCAGGTAGCCGCCAAACGATACCATAATCCCGCATAACAGCAGCAGTTGCAGCTGGGCCAGGTCAGGCCAGCTCCAGGCGCGTAACAGGAAACCGGTTGCCTCGTTATCGTAAATGTCGAACCTGCCATCGCCGATAGCCAGGCCGACAACAGAGCTGATGACTATGAAAGCGAGCTGGATGTAAAAGGTTAAGGCGCTCGCCTTTTCACGCATGCCGAGTTTACGTGTCATCATAGTCATCACCGCGTAGGCCAGGGCGGCAAGAATCGGCAACAGGCTGACTGAGCGAAAAACTTCGCTGCCCGGACGCAGCATTATGATGACACCAATCAATCCGGCGATGATGACCAGCCAGCGTAACAGCCCAACCCTTTCTCCAAGTACGGGTTGTGACAATATGCAGATGAAAAGCGGTGCCGTGTAAAATAGCGATACGGTCTCGGCGAGTGGCATTACTGCCAGCCCCAGGAAGAAAAACATATTCGCCAGCACCAGCATCGAACCCCGTATAAAGTGCAGCAGTGGTCGACGTGTTTTCAAAGTTTTCAAACCACCTTCCAGATGAATGAAAACGAAAACCAGGATCATCGCGAAGACACCGCGGAACAACATAATTTCGTGTAGTGGCAACCCGGTACTCAGCCATTTTATTATCGAGTCGCTGACGGTTAAGAATGCCAATGCTGCAACCAGGCATAAGATGCCCTGGGTATTTCGATTGAGTGTTTTCAGGTAGGTCAAATCCGACCGCTCGAAACTCGCGATTGCCCGGTCGAGGGACTCACAACCCCTCGTAACCCTGTAACACGTTCACCGTGTTAATGCCGATTTCCTCGACCGCGTAGCCGCCTTCCATGATGAATAGCGTGGGTAACCCAAGGCTTGCTATGGTTGTGCCGTAGCGCTTGAAGTCATCACTGGTCAGCTTGAAAAATGAGATTGGATCATGTTCGAAGGTGTCGACACCGAGCGATATTACCAGCGCATCGGGCCCATAATTCCTGATCTTGTGACAGGCGTCTGCGAGCGCCGCGCTCCAGGTTTTGAAGTTGGTGCCGGGACCGAGCGGATAGTTATGGTTGAATCCTTCTCCGGCGCCTTGCCCGAGTTCATCGGCATAGCCGAGAAAATGCGGAAAGGCATCCCGGGGATCGCCGTGCAGCGACAGGAACATGACATCATCACGATCGTAGAATATTGCCTGGCTACCGTTACCATGGTGGAAATCGACGTCGAGCAATGCGATCCTTGATGCGCCCTGGTCGATAAAGCCTTGCGCCGCAACCGCGGCGTTATTGATAAAACAGTAACCGCCGAACATATCGCCGGCGGCATGGTGCCCGGGCGGACGGCACAGCGCAAAGGCTTCCCGGGCACCGTCTCGAATTGCGGACTGTGCCGTCAGTGCGACATCGACGCTGGCGCGTGCGGCCTCCCAGGTGCCGTTGGAGATAGCGGTCTCGGCAGCGAGCGCATAATAGCCAAGCTTACCTTCGATATGGTCTGGAATACGTTGCTGCATGCCACGGGCGGGCCAGCAGGTTGCGATTGCTTCGCCCCTGTAGCCCGAAGCCGTCCAATCATCCCAGCAGGTTTCGAGGAAGTGTAAAAATTCTGTGTCGTGTATCCGCGTGATAGCGTCGATGTTGTATTGGTGCGGGGTAATCACATCCCCGAGGCCAACCTCGTTAACGCGTTGCAGGATATGTTCGGCGCGCACCGGGCACTCGAAAGGCGGCACCAGTTCACCACCGTAGAGCTCGGTTTTGGCGTCATGCAGGGCATGTTTTTCGCTGAATACGGTAAGCATGGCTAGTTTTCGTGGGTGATTCGTGGCTCGAGCTTGCCGTCGAGCGTGGAAATGGTTTGATAAAGATCAGGCCGGCGGTCGCGATAAATGCCCCAGGCGTCGCGATAGCTACGAATCATCTCCAGATCGAATTCGTGTAGCAGTACGCTTTCGCTATGATTGTCGGCCTGGGCAACGATCTCGCCGGTATGATCGGCAATAAACGAATGCCCGTAAAAAGTCAGTTGGAAAGCCGAATCCTGGGTTGCATTCTCGGTGCCGATGCGATTGGAAGCGATGACCGGAACCATATTGGCAGCGGCGTGGCCCTGCATGGTGCGTTGCCAGTGTCCACTGGAATCAAGCGTGATTGCTGGCGGCGGCTCCGAGCCGATGGCGGTTGGGTAGAGCAACAATTCTGCCCCCATCAGCGCCATGCTGCGTGCCGCTTCGGGAAACCATTGATCCCAGCAAACACCTGCGCCGATCTTGCCATAACGCGTATCCCAGACCTTGAAGCCGGTATCACCTGGGTTGAAATAGTTTTTTTCCTGGTAGCCGGGCCCGTTCGGGATATGTGATTTTCGATAGATACCAAGAATTTCGCCACCGGCGTCTACCATTGCCAGCGAGTTGTAGAATGCCCGGTTGGCGCGCTCGAACCAGCTAAAGGGTAATACCACGTCGAGTTCTTTGGCCAGCGCTTGGAAGCGTTTCAACGACTGATTCTGTTCCAGTGTTGTAGCGAGATCGAAGTGTTTCGTATCCTGCTCGATACAAAAATAGGGTGTCTCGAATAATTCCTGGATCAAGATCACCTGGGCGCCGCCGGCCGCGGCTTCGCGAATTAACTTTTCGGCGCGTTCCAGGTTTGCGGGAAGGTCCCAGCTGCAGGCCATCTGCGTGGCCGCGACGCGTAGCATCGACATCACAGTAACTCCAAAGAAATGGCGTAAAACCTTGGATTCTTATCGATTTTCGAGAGCTTGGCTAGCTTTAAAATATCGGATCACGCACAATTCGGCGACTATTCATGCGAAAGAATCGAATGACTGATTATTTGCCGCAAGATACCAACGAAAGCTCTCTATGGGGCGAAACCGCGGTTGCCGGCCCAGAAAGTAAATCGTTAAGCGAATCGATGCAGGTCGACGTACTGGTTGTCGGTGGTGGCTATACCGGGTTATCCGCTGCTCTACACCTTGCCGAAAAGGGCGTCTCGGTGGTCTTGCTCGAGGCAAAGAACATTGGCTTCGGTGGGTCAGGCCGCAATGCCGGGCTGGTCAACGGCGGAATCTGGAAAACCCCCGACGATGTGCAAAAACTGATCGGGCCTGATGCTGCCAAACGCTTCAATCTGGCATTGCGCGATTCACCCACGCTGGTGTTCGACCTGGTCGAGCGCTTTAACATGCAGTGCCAGGCAAAGCGCTGCGGTACTGTCCATATTGCCCACAAGGCCGATGCCATGGCTTATCTTGAAGACCGCTGTCAGCAACTGCAGAATCTGGGCGCCGCGGTGCAGTTAATCGATGGCAACCAGGCTCACGCCATTTCAGGATCGCCGCTATACCGTCATGGCGGAATTCTCGACCCGAACGCGGGCACCATCCATCCGCTGAGCTATGCGCGCTCGCTCGCAAATACCGCAATCGACCGGGGAGTGCGCTTGTTCCAGCATTCCGGAATCGAAAGCCTTAATCGACACAATGATCGCTGGCTGGCGAAAACCGCCAACGGCGAGGTTATTGCCGAGCAGGCGATCATTGCAATCAATGCCTACGCGGATGCTAAAAGTAAAAAGGTTCGCAAGTCGACCCTGCCGGTGTTCATTTTCCATTGCGCGACGCCACCCTTACCCACAGAAATTGCGGCGTCTATTATTCCGCAACGCCACGGCCTGTGGGATACGGATAGCTTACTGACATCGTCGCGAATTGACGCTGAAGGCCGCCTGGTGATGAGTGCCCCCGGCCGACTGCATGGCTTTCAGCGCCGGATTCGGGAGAGCTGGATGATGCGCAAGCGTGATCGCCTTTATCCCCAACTGAAAGGAATCCCCTGGGCTTACCAGTGGAGTGGACAGATCGGGGTGACCTCGACAAAAATCCTGCGGGTTCAGCTATTGGCCCCCGGGCTGTTTGCCCCCGCGGGATATAACGGGCGGGGCATCGGTGTGGGCACGGTCATGGGTAAACAGCTTGCCGACACCATTGCCAGCGGTAACCGCGATGATTTTCCGTTTCCGATCGAGGCGCTCCATCGTGAAAAATGGTCGAAGCTGCGCGCGGCTTACTACGAATATGGAACCCTGGCGCTGGAGTTTATCGACAGTCGCGGGTAAAACCCGGTGCCCTAATTTAAATAGTCCTGGGTAGCAGGCATATTGGCTGGAATTATCTGATAGTCCGGATAAAATGCGATCACACTAAACAGGCGAACAAACCCATGGCACAATCGAAACGAGTAACCTTTGACTGGCAGGATCCGATGTTCCTCGAGCAGCAGTTGAGCGAAGAGGAACGCATGATTCGCGATGCTACCCGTGAGTACTGCCAGGATGGACTGATGTCCCGCGTGCAAATGGCAAATCGCGACGAAGTGTTTCACCGTGAAATCATGAACGAGTTTGGCGAACTGGGCTTGCTCGGTGCAACCATTCCCGAGGACTACGGCTGTGCTGGTGTTAACTACGTGTCCTATGGACTGGTGGCGCGTGAAGTCGAACGCGCCGATAGCGGTTATCGCTCTGCAATGAGCGTGCAGTCGTCGTTAGTAATGCACCCGATCTATGCTTATGGTGACGAAGCGCAGCGCCAGAAATATTTGCCACGCCTGGCCACGGGTGAATGGGTTGGTTGTTTTGGATTAACCGAACCTGACGCGGGCTCTGATCCCGCCAGCATGAAAACAACTGCCACCGCGGTGGATGGTGGCTACCAACTCAAAGGCGCGAAAATGTGGATCACCAATTCCCCGATCGCCGATGTCGCCGTGGTCTGGGCCAAGCTCGATGGAATCATTCGAGGCTTCATTCTGGAGCGCGGTATGGACGGTTTTTCAACCCCTAAAATCGAAGGCAAGTTTTCGTTGCGCGCTTCATCCACCGGTGAAATCGTGATGCAGAACGTGTTTGTACCCGAGGAAAACCTGTTACCGAACGTCGAGGGTTTGAAGGGGCCGTTTGGTTGCCTGACCCGGGCACGCTTCGGCATCGCCTGGGGCACGATGGGAGCCGCTGAATTCTGCTGGCACGCAGCACGTCAATATACGCTCGATCGAAATCAGTTTGGCCGTCCGCTGGCGGCAACCCAGTTGATACAAAAGAAGCTCGCCGATATGCAAACGGAAATCGCGCTTGGCTTGCAGGGTTGTCTGCAGATGGGGCGTCTGATGGATGCCGATAGTTGCCCGGTGGAACTGGTTTCGCTGATGAAGCGCAACAACTGTGGCAAGGCGCTCGACATCGCACGCGTTGCCCGTGACATGCATGGCGGTAATGGCGTTTCCGACGAATACCACGTGATTCGTCACGTGATGAACCTTGAAGCCGTTAATACCTACGAAGGTACGCACGATGTTCATGCGCTGATCCTGGGGCGCGCACAAACTGGAATCCAGGCTTTTTCATAAATGCCAGGACCGCTAAAGGACTTCCGGGTTCTCGACCTGAGTCGCATACTGGCAGGTCCCTGGGCCAGCCAGATGCTGGCGGACCTCGGCGCCGAGGTCATCAAGGTCGAACGTCCTGGCAGCGGTGACGACACCCGGGGCTGGGCTCCCCCTTACATGCCCGATCGAGATGGAGAGGTTACCTCAGAGGCTGCCTATTTTCATGGTACCAATCGTGGCAAGCAGTCAGTTTGCATTGATATGTCACATCCCGACGGGCAGGCGTTGATCCGGGACCTGGCAAGGGAGTGCGATGTATTGATCGAAAACTTCAAGGTCGGAGGATTGAAAAAATACAAGCTGGACTATGCGGGCCTGAAGAGTATTAATCCCGGGCTGGTTTACTGTTCGATTACCGGCTTTGGACAAACCGGGCCTTATGCAGACCGTGCCGGCTACGATTTCATGATCCAGGCGATGGGTGGGATGATGAGCGTTACCGGGGAGGCTGATGGATTGCCAATGAAGATTGGCGTCGCGCTGGCCGATGTGCTCACCGGTCTCTACGCGGCCAATGCAATCCAGGCGGCATTGATTCACCAGCAAAAAACCGGTGAGGGTCAGTATATCGACATGGCCCTGCTGGACGTGCAGGTGGCAACACTGGCTAACCAGGCCATGAACTACCTTGCTACCGGCGACAGCCCCGGCAGGCTGGGTAACGCGCATCCAAATATCGTGCCCTACCAGGCGTTCCAAACTGCCGATGGTTATATCATTCTTGCGATTGGCAACGATGCTCAATTTGAAAAATTCTGTGACCTGGCCAATAGCAGCGAACTGGCTGCCGATGAGCGTTTTCGCAGCAATAGTAACCGCGTTAAGAACCGCGAAACCCTGGTGCCCCAGGTAGAGATAATCATGTTGCAAAAATCGAGCATGGAGTGGCTCGATGCATTGAACGAGCGCGGTATTCCCTGCGGCCCGATTAACAACGTCGAACAGGTATTTGACGATCCGCAGGTGCGGCACCGTGGGATGCAGCTTGAACTCGACCACCCTGTTGCGGGTAAGGTTGCCAGTGTCGCCAATCCGATCAAACTCTCAGTTACCCCGGTCGAGTACCAACAGGCGCCACCGATGCTGGGGGAGCACACTAACAGCGTGTTAACTTCGCTGCTTGGATTGAGCGATCAGGACCTGGATCTATTGAGATCCAGGGGTGTTATTGCTTGAGGGGCCAGGTATCGCTGAGACGATAACCGCCAGGCCACGGGTCGTCGGGATCGAGCATCACCTGGTGAGTGCCGGTAATCCAGGCGCGCCCACGAATCGATGGAATAATCGCTGACTTATCTCCCACGCGGGTTTCCTTGACGATGCCGCAATCGAAGCGAGAATCGATGATCGACCTGCCAATTAACTTGTCCCCTGGTTGCATTAAGCCCTTGGCATGCAGTACCGCCATGCGCGCCGAGCAACCTGTGCCACAGGGAGAGCGATCCAGTTTGCCAGGGTCGATGGCGACCGTATTCCTGCTGACTTTGACCCCGTTTTCTTCGACGATCGGCATGCCGAATTCACAGAACGAAATATGCGCCCAGTCCGGGTTGCCCGGGTGAGTAAAATTGAGTTGCTCGTTGGCGGCGGTACTGATCCTGGTACCAAGCTGTGCCAGGTCTCTTGCTTCATCGGGTTTGATTTCGAAGCCGAGTGCAGCCGCATCAACGAGCACGAAGCTGTCGCCGCCATAAGCGGTATCGACAGTCAGCGTTCCGAATCCTTCGATTTCAAGGCTGACATCGAGTTGGTCGGCAAACGAAGCTACATTGTGTACTTCGATACTCTGTGCCTTACCGTTCTGGCAAAACGCTTTTACCGGAACCAGGCCACCGGGTGCTTCGAGTACGAATTCGGTAAGCGGTTCCTGCATCTCGATCAGTCCGCTGTCGAGTAATACCGTGGAAACACAAATTGAATTAGAACCCGACATTGGCGGAGTATGTTCGGGCTCCATGATGATGAATCCAAACCGGGCCTCGGGTTGCTTTGCCGGAACCAGCAGGTTGATATGTTTGAATACGCCTCCGCGTGGTTCATTGAGCACCAGGTTTCTTAAACCCTGATCCTCGTCAATCCAGCGCGACTGTTGCCACAACGTATCTCCCGGGGGAGGGCTGACTCCGCCAACAATTACGTTGCCGACTTCACCCTCGGCATGGCAGGATATCATGTGGACGATATTTTTACTTCTCATGGTTTTTTGAAGTGAAAAAAGAAATGTATGAGCCACGCTATCAAGAATACGAAATAAAAACCCAGGGCCCAATATATGCTGCCATGCAGGCGCGGTTGCTGCTCGAAGTTCGCCAGGATGGCGAGTTGCATGACGACTATCGCCAGCGATAGATGCATGATCCCCATCAGTATCATTTGACGTCGGAAAAACTGCCGGGTTGCTTCGATCCGCTCAGGTGCAAGCCAGTGCTCACGGTGCGGGATTTTC
>JAOTXY010000117.1 GCA_029862125.1 Gammaproteobacteria bacterium
TGAACATCCTGTGTTGGGGTCGTTTTATTCGTAGTCAGCGGGTGCATGTCCCGCGCTCACTGACAGCTACCTGTCAGCTAATACCAGTATCGTTGAGAACGGGTGTGAGTATCTATATTGGGTCGTTAATTGCCGCTGATAGGAAAAATTTCAGCGTCTGCGTATACGATTTTATGTAAAGTAGATGTGCGTATTGGCAAAGGCGAAAATAACGTTGCTAACAGTCGAAATTTGTTGGTATAAATGTTGGTATATAAAGCAGAGTAGAAAAATAAATTGATTAAAAATCAATAGCTTAAAAGATTAGTTCGATTCCGCCCCTGGGCACCATTTTCCTTGTTTTTCAAAGCGTTACCCTATGGGTGGCACGAGGACTTACAGTCTCTGTGTCTGTACAGGTCTGGGTTGGCGAAATATTGTCGTAACCACCTGAGTCGCAATTTGTTGCGTCAGGTTAGCCCGCATGACTGACGGGGTAACAAATCTTCCAGATCTCAGAGCCAGTATTAAGCATGCCGCTCGAAAATTAAGTCAAAGTATCCGTTTGGCCCGGTTCGTCACGGTCGATATCCAAATAAATCAAGACTAATCCCTCCTGACCTTCGCGGGATTTTTACTGACCAACTTACTTAAGAAATTAACGAGAATGCCGATCTATACCTAATAATTCACAAGAAGCTTTATAGATCCTGTTTTGATTCCTGAAAATCCCGATCACAGCAAAAATCCTGATTCCAGCGACGCATCGAAAAGCAAGCAGGCGCTGCTCGATGAGATTCGTCTATTACGGAAAAATCTTGCCGAGGTGGAAGCAGAAAATCTATCCACAAAGGAGCGAAATAAAACCCTGTCGCGCGCAATTAATATCGGACATTGGGAATGGGATGAAACAACAAAACAGGCCGCCTATTTCTCCGAAGAAATGGCAGCTATATTGGGAGTGAACCTGGAATCACTGTATGAAACATACCAGTGCGAGGATGACTTTTATGCCAGTGTCCACCCCGATGACCTGGAGCACTATATAAATAACCTGAGCGTTGTCCTCGATCCTGATCATCCGCGTGGCCTTGCCCATACCTTCGATTATCGCATCGTCAGGCCTGATGGTGAGGTGCGCTATGTGCGCGAACTGGAATATGGAACCCGGGAGGAGGACGGTGTTGTCACCCGTTCGTTTGGCGCGATCCAGGACATAACCGATCACCATGAATCAATACGAGCAGCCAGAGAAAGTGAACAGCGCTACAGCTCCCTGTTTTCCAAGTTACCCTTGGGCGCTATGGAACAGGACTGGTCCCAGATTAAACAGGGTGTGGATAAACTTCGCTCCGAAGGGGTCGAGGATTTAAAAGCGCATTTCGATAAAAATCCTGACCTGGTACACGAATTGGTGTCAACAATCTCTATCAAAAGTGTCAATGAGGCCTTGTTGAAAATATACGGGGCCGAATCCGCCGAAGAGTTTATCGAGGAAGAGGAAGGTTCGGATGAGTGGTTGGATGATGAATGGGTAAATCTTTATGCCACTGAAATCGCAGCGCTTGCAGGCCCCGACAGGATAAATTATGCAGAACTCACAGAAACTCGAATGGACGATTCCCTATTCGTAACCCGCCTGATTACCAGCGTTGTCAAGGGTGACGAAGATAGCTGGAAAAGGATTCTTACAATCGTTGAGGATGTCACCGAACGCAAGCAGAACGAAATCGCGCTCACGGAGAGTAAGCAGCGCTACGGCTCGCTGTTTTCCCAGATGCCGCTTGGCGTACTGGAGCAGGACTATAGCTCGCTCAAGCAGGGCATTGACGAGTTGCGCTCGCAAGGTGTCGAAAATATTCGGGAATACCTGGAAGCCAACGGCGACTTCTTGCAAGAACTGGTTACCGGCATCACGGTTGCTGCCGCAAATGAAAAACTATTCGAGTTATACGGCGTCGAAACACTACAGGAGTTCCGCGAGGATGACGACAAAGTCGAATCGTGGTGGAGCGACAAATGGGTGAAGTTTTATGCCTCGGAAGTCGAGGGCCTGCTGAGTCCAGCCAACCTCCACGTCGCCGAAATGGAAGATGAAAGGGCCGACGGCACTGTATTCGAAACGCTTTTTACCACCAAGGTCGTACGCGGTAGTGAAGATAGCTGGGGAAGAATTATTTCGCTGCAAGAAGATATCACCGAACGCAAGCAGAACGAAATTGCCCTGATCGAAGCCAAGGAAGCGGCCGAGCAGGCGAGCAAGGCAAAAAGCGATTTCCTGGCCACCATGAGCCACGAAATTCGAACCCCGATGAATGGTGTCCTCGGCATGACCGAATTGCTAATCGACACCGGTCTCGATATGCGCGCCCAGCGCCTTGCCATCACCGCACATCGCTCGGCCGAGTCCCTGCTTGAAATCATTAACGATATTCTCGACTTCTCCAAGATCGAAGCCGACAAGATGGAGCTCAGCGAAGAGGATTTCGATCTCAGGGAGGTGCTCGAAGATGTCCTCGAGATGATTGCCGGACAGGCGCATCGCAAGGGCCTCGAATGCATTGGCAATCTACCCCCCGAGCTGCCGCGGCAGGTCAGGGGCGATGCGGTGCGGCTACGACAGGTGATGGTTAACCTGCTGGGTAATGCGGTCAAGTTTACCGAGCGCGGCGAGGTCAGGCTGACGGCAAGCGTGGATCAGCGTAACGTTGACAGTTTTCAAATGGTATTTGAGGTTTCCGACACGGGAACCGGTATTCCATTAGAGAAACAGGACACCATCTTTGGTGCGTTCGATCAGGTCGACAGCAGCAGCAGTCGTCGGTTCGGCGGCACCGGATTGGGCCTGGCGATTACCTATCGGCTGATTGATTTAATGGCAGGCCAGATAGAACTGGAAAGCACCCTCGGCAGTGGCACTACTTTCCGTTTAAGTATCCCGCTCGCCGTCGCAAACCAAGATATCACTCAACCGCAGCCTCCCGAAGCCCTGATCGGCTTGCGGGTCTTGGTCGTCGATGATCATGAAACTAACCGCGAAATATTGCACAACCAGGTCATTTCCTGGGGTATGCGCAACGACAATGTCGATTCCGCGGTTAAAGCGATCGAGCATATTCGTCTGGCACAGGCAGAGAACGATCCATACCAAATCGTGTTGCTGGATTGGCATATGCCGGACATGGATGGGCTGGAACTGGCGAGAACCCTGACCACGGATCCTTCCATCCGTACCCCTCGACTGGTGCTGCTGAGTTCAACCGGATTTGACAGTAGTTCCACGATTGCAAAAAAAGCCTCCATTTCACTCCACTTGCAAAAGCCGGTCAGGCAACAATTGCTACTGGATTGCCTGTGCGAATTAATCGGGATGAAGAAATCCGGCAACCAAGCAGCAACCACGGAAGATCGCCAATTCGAGGGCGAAGTGTTGCTGGCTGAAGATAACCAGGTGAATCAGGAAGTGGCTATCGGTATGCTCATGGCCCTCGGCTGCAATGCCGACCTGGCCGAAAATGGCAGTGCCGCGGTGATCGCCGCGAAGGGCAAGCGATATGACCTGATATTAATGGATTGCCATATGCCCGAAATGAATGGCTTCGAAGCGAGCCGGAAATTGCGTGAGCATGAAAATAAACAGGGATTGTCTCGAACCCCGATCGTGGCATTGACCGCGGATGTCAAAAAAGGCATTGAAGCCGAATGTACCGAGGCAGGCATGGACGGTTATCTGAGCAAACCGTTCAGCAAAATCAAGCTGCAGGAACTGTTAGATCAATGGCTGACGTCTGGCAAGTTGGTTGCAGAATCAAAATCGGAGCAATCAACTGCCGCTATCGATCTGACTGAAAAAATCATTGATACAGATGTTCTGCAGGAATTGAAATCGCTATCGGAAACGACCGGTCGCGATATCCTGGGTAAATCGGTTAGATTTTTTCTCAGGCAAACGCCTGAAGATGTCGCCGCGCTCCGTCTGGCTGTCTCCCAGGCCGATCTGGAAATGCTCGGAACACTCGCCCATAGCCTCAAGTCATCGAGCGCCAATCTGGGTGCAATGAGTTTTTCCAAACACTGTAATCAGATTGAAGACTTGGCCCGGGAAGGAAACACCGAAAAGGCATCGGCGCAATTGCAGGCGGTTGAAGCCCTGCTGCCACGGCTGCTGTACGAATTACGGCAACAGGTGGGCATTGACGAGAGCGTCGAGTTTGACGAAATGGAACAAACTCAACTAAGTCGCGATAATTCGGCGCCTGCCATTTTGGTTGTCGATGACGATAACGGGTTCCGCCTTACTACAAGTGAAGCCCTCAAGGGCAACGGGTTTAACGTGATTGAGGCATCAAGCGGTGAAGCCGCCTTGTCAATTCTCGAGGACAGTTTACCCGATCTCGTCTTACTGGATGCCATCATGCCGAGCATCGACGGATTCGAAGTTTGTACGCAAATTCGTAAAAGACGTGAAACCCGTGCTGTTCCGGTGATGATTCTGACTGGACTGGGTGATATGGAATCGGTAAACAAGGCGTTCGAATCGGGGGCGACCGATTTTATTGTCAAACCGGTCAATTACGCGGTTTTGAGTTCCCGAATTCGATTTCAGTTACGCGTCGCTGAAAATCTCAAGGAACTGAATATCAGTCAGGAATGGCTGGCCAGCGCGCAGCGTATCGCCGGTGTTGGTTATTGGCAATGGAATGCTGTTAGTGACGAAATTACAGTATCAGAACAACTGGCTGAGATGCTCTCGCTGGAAAACGCATCCGGTTTCAAAAAACTGAACGATTTTTTGAATTTTGTTCATCCTCAAGACCAGGAATTTGTCCGCAGCAGAATATTAACGGCCAGCCTGGACGGTGCGACCAGTTCGGACGATTACCGCCTGGTGACGTTACAATCCGAAACGCTCGTTGTTCACCAGGAACTGGCGCAACCGTCGAATTCAAGCGAAATTGTTCTGGGTACCGTGCAGGACATAACCTTGCAGCGCGAATCCGAAAGAAAGATTCGTCAACTGGCCTATTCCGACGAGTTGACCGGGCTCGCCAGCCGTGTCTATTTCCACAAGCATCTCGAAGATGTCATTAAAGCCTCGCATCGTCGCAGCGAACGTTTCGCATTGCTGTTTCTCGACCTGGATGGATTCAAGGATGTGAATGACAGCCTGGGTCATGACGTTGGCGACATGTTACTTAAAATAGTTGCCAAACGCCTGCAGGACCTGGTCAGGGATACCGATTTTGTAGCGCGCCTGAGTGGTGATGAATTTTGCATCCTGGTCGATAATATTAACGATCAATACGGCGCCGCTTATGTTGCCGAACGCTGTCTGGAAGAAATGAATGAACCGATTGATTTGGGTAGGCAAAATATTCGCCCCAGGTGCAGCATCGGCATTGCCTACTATCCCGATGATGGTGAAGACTCAAAATCGTTGCTAAAAGCGGCTGATAGCGCCATGTACGCAGCCAAGGAGAGCGGGAAACATCGTTATGAGTATTACCAGCCTGAATTTACCGAGATAGCCGAAGAACGTTTGCGCATCGAGCAGGAATTGCGGCTGACCATCGATAACGAGGAACTGGAACTGCATTATCAGCCTCAAATCGACCTGAAGACTGGCCGTATGACGGGGGTTGAGGCGTTGGTGCGCTGGAACCACCCGACGCGCGGCATGGTAGGCCCGTTGGAGTTTATCGATATCGCCGAACGAATCGGTTTTATCAAGCCCCTGGGGCAATGGGTACTGAAAACGGCGTGCCAGCAAGCCGTGGCCTGGAGGGATATGGACCTGCCCGAGCTGCAATTGGCGGTGAATATTTCCGCCAGTCATTTTCAGGATTCAGACTTTATCTCTATGGTGGAAAAAACGCTGGAAGATACCGGTTTCCCGGGTTCCATGCTCGAACTCGAAGTCACGGAAAGCGTGACCCAGCCAACCAGCAAGAATATTTCGATTTTTACCCGCCTGCGTAAAATGGGGATCAGGATTGCGATAGACGATTTTGGCACTGGATATTCTTCGTTGGCATCGCTCAAGCAATTGCCGATCGACTGCCTGAAAATTGACCGGCTGTTTATCAAGGATATGTTGCAAAATCCAGAGTCCTCGGTCTTGCTCGGCACGATTATCGGCGCTGCACATGCACTCGGCCATAGCGTTGTTGCCGAAGGTGTGGAAGAAGAAGATCAGATGAAGGTATTAACCGCAATCGGTAGCGATTTCATACAGGGATATTATTTCAGTAAACCGGTTTCTGCGCGCGAGATACCGGACCTGGCGATAACCGATTTTATGACGGACACCCACCATTCGGAAATGATGCTGCCACTTCAGCACAAGAAGGCATAATGACTGCGACCTCAACACGCTCAGACGAATCCACGCTCGAACAACTGAGCACGCTCCAACTACCCAGTTTGCCGGCAGGGGCACCTTTTTTATTAAAATCACTGACCGATGAGACTATCGGTTTTGTTGAACTCGCGTCGGTTGTGGAAAAATTCCCGGGCATCGCTGGCAAATTGATTTCATTGGTTAATTCGGCATGGTCCGCGCCAGTTGCCGAGGTGACCTCGTTGGAGGCTACCTGTTCGCGTTTAGGATTGGGTGTCGTCAGAAGCACCAGCATCGCCCTTGCAATATCCGCACCTTTCAATCCGGCGAAATGCCCGTCTTTTGACCTCGAGTATTACTGGTGCAGTGTATTGTTAACAGCAGAGGCCGCATCCAGGCTGGCAACCGAATCATCGGCAAAACATGAATTCGAGCCGGCGACCGCAAGGGCGGCGGGGCTGCTGCACAACCTGGGTTTGTTATGGTTGGCCGATCGACTTCCCGCAGAAGTCGATCAGGCCTTGATAATGGTTAAAAATGATCAGGCCGAATCATTGCAGCAAGTACTTTCACAGGCCCTCGGATTCGACCAGGCGCAAGCCGGCGGGTATCTCGGTAACAGCTGGGCCTTGCCGGAATCACTGGTTAGCGCGATGGCTCATTATCCGGAAACTGATTATCAAGGATCGCAATGCGAACTTGTAGCAACCGTCGGCCTGGCGGCCAGGGTGGTTTCGGCAGTATTAAAAGAAGAATCCTGTTTCGAGCAGGACATTCGCCTGTCGAGCCTGGGCATAACAGAGGGAAATTTAAACAACGTCTTTGATCAGCTAAATGGGCAACTGGTCAAAACCCGAGATATCGCGAAAGTATTAATTTAATAATTAAACGCTTTCAGTAGTAGCTAAACATTAACATAGCTGCTCCTGCGCCAGCCTTGTTTGGTACGGAGTTTTGCGGGGATTAGTTATGCATTGTCATGCTTTGTGGTGCAAAGTCCCGCAATAGGTATCACTTAATTATTGAAAAAAATAAAAGTCATCGGCACAGAAAGCATTACATTAGTGTGCCAAAATTGTGCCCCAATAACTGTCATTTACTGGCGTTTACTGGCACAAGCTGAAACGGGAAGCGCGTAAGTAACTGATTTTGTTAAGTTAGAAAAATATAAATCCGACTGAAAATCCTCGTGTCGGTGCCGAATGCGGGCCAGTTCGATTCCGCCCCTGGGCACCATTCAATTCCTTTTAAATCAATAACTTATATTAAATCACGCTTTATAGTGTTGGTATCTTTGTGGGTGTATTGTAGGAGCTATCCGCGGATCTGTTGGTACCATCACTTTTGGAAGCATCGGCGCTTTGCATCCAGTTGGGCCTTGTTAAGATCGGGTCCTTAGTTCACGGGAGTTTTTAGATGGTACAAGTGTTGGTGCTTTGCAAAATGACATCAAAACAAATCATCTTTTTACAGTGACTTACATGCGGGATTCGATTCCACCCCTAGCACCAAATCAAACTCCCACTTCATTGGGATACACAACTCGGCGATTCATCACCGTTATATGCAGTCAGATGCATAATCCTGCGGTCTTCACGGGATAACTTGCCGGTTGCCGAATGCCAAATCGAACGATTATCCCAGATTACCAGGTCACCCGGTTGCCACGCGTGCACATAGACAAGTTCCGGCGCAATCGCGGGACGCATCCAGGCTTCCACCTGGAGCCTTGATTCGATGACACCCAGAAAATAATTGCCAGCTTCTGTACTTTGTTCAATCGTATGCATGCATCGTGGATGCGGCATCAAGGCATGTTGCTTCGTGACAGGACAGGTCCATATCAGTGGGTAAATTTGGGCCAATGGATCATCAATCGTCGCGCCTGGGATATCTTCTCCTAATGAATAGCGTCGTTCCGCTTCGTGATCGCTGATTCTTAAACCATTACTACTATTACCCAATTCATAAGTTGTCTCGAACGGGCGACTGGCATAGTGAACCCTGGTTTGTAGACAAAGTTGCTGTGAATCAGGTGGCAGCATGTCGTATGCTAACCGGCCACTCGCGAATGCAGTCGACCCGGCTTCACACCACAATTTATCCTCAGTTTCCTTGTCGTATGACAACCAGTGACCACTTCCGGTTGGCGCTTCTATGCAGCGCATTTGAGTGTAGTGGCAGGGCGCGTATTCATAGAATGTCCCGTCAATGTGCCACTGTAACGCGCCGCCACCGAGAACTTGAGAGCCCTGGTCTTTGCCGTAGGCGCCCCGATCACCACCGAGCGTGACCTTAAGCCCATAGTGGTCAATTTCCCCTTTACCCAGCACCAGCACGCCGGGTTCTTCGGGTATTTGGTAGGTCCCCGCTTTATTTCCCTGCGCGACCTTGAAAACCTCCCAGGGATTATTGGTTTGATCACGCCAGATGGTAAGACCATTGATGTCTATAGATCGATAAAAAGCGACTTCCTGTTGAGGTGTTAAATGTTGTTGATTTCGAATCACCAAAAGCTGGTGATGGTGCAGCGCCAGGCGAATTTCATCCGCTGCATCATTGTTCGGGATCGCACAATCGAAGTCTGTAATAGTGGCGCCAAACGGGGGCTCATTGAGTGACTGGATAAGCATAGCCTCAATAGTAGCGTTTTTTTGTAGCTTCTGACCCTTTGGTTTGATCCCATCGCTAGAAACATTAACTATTGAAAACGAAGATTCTTCCCGAAGGCAGACACTGAAAATGGTTCCTAATGGGTCTGAGAACGGCCAGAAGCGGACGCCCGAGCAATTAAGTTTGCTGCTACCTTAACTGCCGTTCGGGCCATGGTACTCTTCACCTATTTCGACAGTACC
>JAOTXY010000118.1 GCA_029862125.1 Gammaproteobacteria bacterium
CATCTCTACTTCGCGGTCGCGCAGATACTCGCTTTCGTGTTCCAGTTACGTATCGCGCGCGATCAGGGAAGCGAAATGCCGCAGCGTCCCGATCCTCACATGCCGATGGACGAGGAAGCATAGTGGTCTCGTCATCAAACACTTCAGCTTGCGTTGAAGCCAGCAAAGCTGGCCGGGGAGAGTACTAGTGGCTGGACAAACCCTTAGCGCTCAACTCCGCGGATTCAATCCCCAGGGCTTCGCAGCCCCTTTAGTCGTCATCATGATGCTGGCGATGGTGGTGATACCCCTGCCACCGATGGCGCTGGACATGCTGTTTACCTTCAACATCACTTTCGCGCTGGTGGTACTGCTGGTTTCGGTTTATGCGTTACGACCTCTCGATTTCACGGTTTTCCCGACCATCCTGCTGATTGCCACGTTGTTGCGCCTGGCGTTGAATATCGCTTCAACGCGAATCGTCCTGCTCGAGGGTCATACCGGAACCGCGGCCGCGGGTAAGGTCATCGAGGCTTTCGGTGATTTTGTTATCGGTGGCAACTACGCGGTCGGCCTGGTGGTGTTTGCGATCCTCGTGATTATCAACTTTATCGTGGTCACCAAGGGTGCCGGACGCGTCTCGGAAGTCAGTGCTCGATTTACACTGGACGCGATGCCGGGCAAACAAATGGCGATCGATGCCGATTTGAATGCCGGCCTGTGTACCCAGGATGAAGCGCGTCAACGACGCACAGAAATATCCCAGGAGGCCGATTTCTACGGTTCCATGGATGGTGCCAGCAAGTTCGTCAGGGGCGACGCGATTGCGGGAATCCTGATCCTGTTCATCAATATTATCGGTGGGCTTTCGATTGGCGTGTTTCAGCATGACCTCGAAGCTGGCGTCGCGGTACGTAACTATACCCTGCTGACCATCGGTGACGGACTGGTCGCGCAGATTCCGTCGCTGGTGCTGTCAACCGCGACCGCCATCATCGTTACCCGGGTTTCCAACTCGGAATCGATGGCGAGCCAGGTTTTCAGCCAGATGTTCGACAATCCACGCGCACTCATCGTTGCCGCGTCGATCATGACCGTGCTGGGACTGATACCGGGGATGCCGAATGCCGCGTTTTTAACCATTGCCGCGATGGCTGCCGGTCTTGCCTTCGTATTACACAGCAAGCGGCAACAGGCCGAACTGGTCGAGGTGGAGGCGGAAGAAATCGAACCGCGGCCTGAACAGCGTGAATTGAGCTGGGATGACGTGCAGACGGTCGATATTATCGGGCTCGAAGTCGGCTATGGATTGATCCCGTTGGTGGATGCCCGCCAGGGTGGCGAGCTGATGACCCGAATCAAGGGAGTGCGCAAGAAACTGTCGCAGGAACTGGGTTTTCTGATTCAGCCGGTACATATTCGTGACAACCTCGATTTATCCCCTAACAGTTATCGAATCAGCCTGCTCGGCGTGCCGATGGGCGAGGCCGAGGTGCAGCCGGGCAAGGATATGGCGATTAACCCGGGTACGGTTTACGGTGAATTGAGCGGTACCCCCACCCAGGACCCCGCCTTTGGTCTTGAGGCCTACTGGATTGAACGCGCTCAACGCGATCATGCGCAGACGCTTGGCTACACCGTGGTCGACGCATCAACCGTAATCGCCACTCATTTGAGCCAGTTGCTGCAGGACAATGCACATGAACTGATCGGACATGAGGAGGTCCAGGAACTGCTCGAAGTGCTGAAACGCAGTTCACCCAAGCTGGTCGATGGACTCACCCCGAAACCCCTCGAACTGAGCGTGATTGTCAAGGTGTTGCAAAACCTGCTGCAGGAACAGATAGCGATCCGCGATCTGCGCAGCATCGCCGAAACATTGGCAGAACACGGCAGCAAGAGTCAAGATGCCGGCGCACTCAGCGCATTGGTACGTGTGAGCCTGGGCCGGCAGATTGTGCAAAGCATCTTTGGAATGGCGTCAGAGCTTACTGTGATGACCCTGCACCCGTCGTTGGAACAGATTTTGCTTCAGTCTGTACAAGGTCAGGACGGTAACGTTATGGCATTCGAACCGGGGTTGGCACAAATGATACATAGTTCGTTAAAACAGGCAGCAGAGACCCAGCAGTCTCGCGGCGAGCCGGCGGTATTGCTGGTATCGCAAAGCCTGCGAACTTTCCTGGCGCGGATGGTGCGCCATGCAATACCCGGGCTGCACGTATTGAGTTACGACGAAATGCCCGATGACAAACAATTAAAGGTCGTTGCCAGCATCGGGGCCCCCGATACCCTGGCTGCTACCGAAGAGAGGTCTGGAAATGAGAATTAAGCGAACCTTTGCGCCCACCATGCGCGACGCACTGCAACTGGTGAAGCAGGAGCAGGGCCCCGATGCGGTGATTCTGGGCAACAATAAAGTACCCGGTGGGGTCGAAATCCTGTCGGCAATCGATTTTGACGAGGTAGCGGTGGCCAAGATAGCGGCAGCCGCACCGGCACCGCGGCGTGAACCGGAGAGCGCAACGACGCCTGTAGTGTCCTCTGCTGATGCCAATACGGATGTCGCCAGCGATACCTGGGTCGGATCGATATTGAACGATGGACGCAAGGAGCCGATTCTGGGACCCGTTGCCGGAAAAAGCGTTACCACACCGGTAACCCGCATTAAACCGAAACCAGCCTTAAGTGCAAGCGATCCTGAGGTCAAGGCCGCGGTTGCAAAAGCGCGTAGCAAATCCAAACAGGTCGTGCAAGCGCCGGTAAAGACAGCTGTCTCAAAAAAGTCTAGCACCAGGAAACCTGCTGCCGGGCAGCCCGCGGCCGCCCCGGTGATCGATGAAGTCAAGATAGAGCTGCAAAACCTGCGCGACCTGATGGAGAGCCAGCTGTCGGTGCTGCAGTGGGATCGTTTCAGCCAAAAGCATCCGCTGCGAACGGTATTGCTGAACCTGATGTCGGAAATGGGGTTGGGTGTAGATGTTTGTGAAACCGTGATGTCACACCTGGACCAGCTCAGCGAAGATCCACACAAGGTCTGGCAACAATTACTCGGTGTGATTGCCCGCTGTATTCCGATAAGTCGCTATGATCTGCTTGCCGAGGGCGGTCGTATAGCGCTGGTGGGGTCTACCGGGGTGGGTAAAACCACGACCATCGCCAAGCTGGCCGCGCGTTTCGTGCAGATGCATGGCAAACGTTCGGTTGCGATGGTCAGCACCGACCAGTTCAGGGTCGGTGCCCAGGAGCAGCTTCAGCATTATGCGCGTTTGCTGGAAATACCCTTGTTGATGGCCGGAAATAGCGAAGAGCTTTGTGATCGGCTGGATATGCTGAGTGACAAGAAACTGGTGTTGATCGACACCGCGGGCATGAGCCAGCGCGACCTGCGCCTGAGCGAACAATTCCATCAGCTGCAGCTTGGTTCACCCGAAATCAAACCCTACCTGGTGCTGTCGGCTAATACCCAGTTAGCGGCGCTGAACCAGACGATTGAAAATTTCAGCAAGGTAAAACTGGCGGGTGCAATTGTCACCAAGCTGGACGAAGCAGCCAGTCTCGGCGGCATCATATCTGCATCGATTCGCCATCAATTGGCACTGACTTACTGCGGCACCGGACAGAAGGTGCCCGCAGACCTGGAACCTGCGAAGAGCCACCGTTTGATCAGCAAGGCGGTGTCACTGATGCAGCGTTACGGGGAGCAATTCGATCAGGAAGCATTGGCACTGCGCTACAACCACATCATCAACAAGAAACAGGCATAGGAAGAACAATGGACCAGGCTCAAGGCATCAGGCAAATGAAAGCACAGCATCCCGTTCAGGTAATCGCGGTGACCAGCGGTAAGGGTGGGGTCGGTAAGAGTAATGTCACGGTTAACCTCGCGGTGACGCTGGCGCAAGGCGGCGACAAGGTTATGGTCATGGACGCCGACATGGGCCTTGCCAATATTGACGTCCTGCTGGGTCTGACTCCCGGTCAGAATCTCTCGCATGTCATTAATGGAGAATGCACCCTCGAGGAGACCATCATCGAAGGGCCGTCTGGAATCAAGATCGTGCCGGCATCTTCCGGAATCGCGATGATGTCAGATTTGACGCCTGCTCAGAACGCCGGCGTGATCCGGTCGTTTTCCGAATTGACCGAACCGGTAGACATTTTGTTGATCGATACCGCGGCGGGTATTTCGGACAGCGTCGTCAGCTACACGCGTGCAGCGCGCGAGGTGATCGTCGTGGTTTGCGATGAACCGGCCTCGATAACCGATGCCTACGCGATGGTTAAGGTAATGAATCGCGACTACGGAGTGGAGCGTTTTCACGTGCTTGCAAACCAGGCGCATGGCGCCCAGCAGGGGCGCGAGCTTTACAATAAGCTGGCGCGTGTTTCGCAGAAGTTTCTCGATGTAACGCTCGACTTTTTAGGCAGCGTTCCCTATGACGATTGTTTAAAGAAAGCGGTGCAAAAACAAAAAGCCGTGGTCGAAGCCTTTCCGCGCAGTCCTTCTGCAATGGCATTTAAACAGGTCGCTAAGAAAACCCAGCAATGGCCGACCCCGAGCAACATGGAAGGGCATCTCGAGTTCTTTATCGAGCGCCTCGTCAATTACAGCTCGCAGGAAGATCGCCTATGAATGGACACGCGATGTATGCCGAAGTAGAAAATCTGGACGACAAGGACCAGATAGTTCGCCATGCATCGCTGGTCAAAAGAATTGCCTACCATCTGCTCAACCGGTTACCACCGACGGTGCAGATCGATGATCTTATCCAGGCCGGTATGGTTGGTTTACTCGAAGCAGCCAGCAATTTCGACGCCGAGATGGGCGCCAGTTTCGAAACCTTTGCCGGAATTCGTATCCGCGGTTCGATGATCGACGAAATTCGCCGCTCGGACTGGACACCACGCTCGGTACATCGCAAGTTTCGCTCGGTTTCCGAGGCGATTCGCAAAATTGAAAATGAAACCGGCGAGGATGCAAAAGATGCCGATGTTGCATCGGCGCTCGGGATTAGCCTCGGGGACTATCACCAGATTCTAATCGATTCATCATCCTCGCGTATTTACAGTATCGATACGATGGAGGAAAACACGCAGGATGCGGCGATTCCGAGTTCTTCGGAGATTACGCCTGAAGAAGCCTTCAGCCAGTCCGAATATCAACAGCAACTGGCCGAGGCAGTTCGCCAATTACCGGAAAAAGAACAACTGGTCATGTCGCTGTACTACGACGATGAGCTTAATTTTCGCGAGATTGGTGAGATCCTAGATGTCACCGAATCCAGGATCTGCCAGTTGCATGGCCAGGCCCTGCTGCGGGTTAAAGCACGCATGTCCGAGTGGAATGCGCATGAATAAAGATATCAATATCCTGATTGTCGACGACTTTTCAGCCATGCGCGAGATTATCAGGAACTTGTTGCACGAACTTGGCTTCGACAATACCTCCGAGGCAGACGATGGACAGACCGCGTTACCGATGCTGAAGACAGGTAAATTCGATTTCCTGGTAACCGACTGGAGCATGCCCGAGATGGATGGACTGACGTTGCTCAAGACAGTGCGTGCCGATGAACAACTCAGTGATCTGCCGGTGTTAATGGTTACTGCCGAGGCGAAGCGTGAACAAATCGTTGATGCTGCCGAGGCCGGCGTTAATGCCTATATTGTCAAGCCTTTCACCGCGGAGACGCTTAAAGAAAAAATCGACAGGATTTTTCAGCCGAGAGAAAAGTCGTAAATCATTGAATTTTTTGAGATTAACTTTTTTGGAGAACGGTCGATAAGGATATATAACGAGAAGGTGCGGGTTCGCGGTAGCAGAACAGCTTGCGCGGTGCACTCGTACCAGGAGAAAGATTTGTAAAATGTCCGACCCGCTAATCAAATCGGTGAACCAGTCGCCTCGGGTTCGCGATGCCCTCAACAAACCTGAGCCTCAAAAAAAGCACAAACCCCGGCAGCAAAAGAAAAACCAGCAGCACAAAGATTCGAAACGAATCATCGATACCTACGCCTGAAATCCTGATATTGACTGCCCCAACAGGGCAGGTTCCGTCATTGCCGATTGCGACAGCCCCGGCCCGGTTTTAATGCGTTGTGGGACCTGCGTAAATTTCGTAGTACTGCCTGGATAACTTCCGGGCATCGTCGATTTGCCTGGCAGACATGTGCAATTCAATTCTCTTGAGCTTTAATAATGCCCTGCGCGAGTGCTGCGCTGCCGATACCTTGCACCAGGCGTAAGCCTTGATGTAATTCTGCGCAACGCCGGTACCGCGTGCATACATGCTGCCCAATCGGTGTTGTGCCCGGCGGTAACCTTTTTTTGCCGACTGCGAGTACCATTGAAACGCGGATCTATAGTTGCGCGCGCTATCATCCTTTTCGAACATTTCGGCGAGTTCAAACTGGGTGATACAGGTACGGTCTTCGGCATACATGACCATGATGAGGTTCCTCCTTGGGTCTGTTTATTTTTGGGCAGGAAGTCGCATCCGAAAAGTTAATGCATATCGGTGCACAAATCTGTGATTGACTTAACAGACCCCCTTGCCCGTGTCGCGAAAATTTTATCAGCTCGCGATTTACTTTAACGCCTGCCTTAATGCAGCTATGTGCCCAGGGCCCAGGCCGCAGCATCCTCCGACCATGCGCACGCCACTGTCGACCCAGTGCTCGGCTACCTGCGCAAGTTCACCGGGTTTGATTATGTCGACAAACTGCCAGTTAGGCATGGTGAAGTATCCGGATTCCGGGTACACGCCGACGGGACCATTCCAGTATCGCTTCAGCATAGTGAGTGCCTCGTCTACATCGGGTACCGGCGTGTGCATGATATTCATCATCATGGCGGGGTAAGCGGACAGCGCTTTGACAAGGTCTTCGAAATCGAGTGCTGCGTCGTCGAACACCGCTATTGTCGAGCACCCCTGGTGCCGCCTCGCACTCATGCCAATCCAGACAGGTATATCGAATTCCAGCACCGCATCGATAGCGGCGATCGAGAATTCGATTTGCTCACACATTTCCAGCGCAATCAGGTCGACCCCGGCTTCCACCAGGATTTCCGCTTGCTCCCGCGTCGAGCGACCCACGGCTTCTGGTTGATGCCATTTGGGATCGTCTGTGGGCGCCCATTCACAAATTGATCCGGCTATGGCAACTGGAACTTGAGCTGCGCTGTCACGCGCCTGTTGTGCCAGCCTGACTGCCTTGAGATTGATCTCCCTGACGTAATCGCCCAGCCCGCCGGGCTCCAACATGTGGCGTGCGGCGGCAAAGGTATTGGTAATAATGACCTCGGCACCCGCGGTAACAAAAGCTTCATGGACCTGCAATATGGCTTCCGGGTGAGACATTACCGAACGCCCGCTCCAAACCTTGCCATCCATCGGCACGCCCGATCTTTCGAGTTCGGTTCCCATACCCCCATCGATGATCAACGGTGCACCGGCCCCGTTAATACGATCCTCGAGCCAGGAGATATCAGCGTTCATTGGCTGCTGTTTTCATGGTTGGATAAGATAACAGTATTGCCAGATGAGTTTTATATCTAATTGCCCGGCGAGCTTTTGACTCGTGGAATAGGATGTCTCCCGATGATTACCAGCTACGCTGCCGATCAGGATTCGTCATTCAGGTGCGGGATCTGGGCGCTCGCTTCAGAATGCATCTGGATATCATCCATGAATTCCTTGTGTTTACCGGATAACTGGTAGGCGAAAGTCAGAATTTCCGCAATCACGACATAGAGCGCTTCGGGCACATGATCGCCGAGGTCGATCTGGTCCAGCACCAGGGCCAGTTCATTATCTTTTTGAATCGGAATATTGGCTTCGTGCGCCAGCCTTAAAATCTGATTTGCAATTTCATCGTGACCTTTGGCAGTAACCAATGGCGCCTGTTTGCCGTCGTATTCGAGCGCTATCGCAAATTTCGGAAGCTTATTCATGCTGTCAGGCCTCGATATCGATGAGTGACTCTGAATAACCTGTCCTCGCCGGGGGCGGGGTGTTGGCAGGAGCCCCGGGGAAGCTATGGAATTCACAGTTTGTGAAGCCGGCATTGAGTAATTGTTGTTTCAATTCCGGTAGTGCCTGATCGATTAGATTTCGAGTCTGGTCCTGGTCCGAGTAAAAGCTTGCGGATAAAGCCTGATCTTCGAGAAACAGGTGACAGGCAATCGGTCCCAGGCCTTCAAATTCGAAACTTAATCGAATGTCCCAGCCGTTATCGTTATCTTGCGATGATTGGCCGCGCTGCGAGAGGTCTATCTGAATCGGTTTGACTTCCTGCTTTTCCAGGAATGGCAGCACCAGGCTTAGCGACAGGGGCTGCTGGGTTTCCTGCTGCAAGCCAAGCGAGGCACGTTGCAACAGGTTTTGCGACAGTGATTGCTCGACCAGTTTTATGCCGTCTCGAACGTACTGCTGCAGAATGTCCTGCGCAAGGGTCTTTGCCTTGGGTGCGTCTTCGCCCGCGGCGGCTTTGAGCTTGAGCTGAATTGTGTCGGTCAATTCGCGACTGAATGATGTCTCGCTGAGCAGCTTGTTTAACGATTTGACAGGGTCAATCGTTGCCGTCAAATCCACCTTTGCTTTTGGTCTGCGAATCAGGTTTGCAAATTCAAACCACTGCTTTATCTGGGTGACGTTCATTTCGGCAAGACGCGGCACCCATTGAAGCAGCATTTGTAATGTGGTCGGGGTGCTGGCGGCGGCAGACGGTTTACCTGCCTGGGAAGTATTGCCCTGGGTCTGGGGCGACTGCGAAATGCTAACCGGTTGACGATCGGCGGCAATAACCCGGGGTTCGATGGTCGGCCTGTCGCTTGTTGCAGCAACAGCAGCAGGTTTTAACTTTTCGCCACTGCCGGCAATAGTACCTGCATTCACCTGGTCATTGATCGTTGCACCCTGGGTATTGGAATGGATAGCGGGGCGCGCTGCAGTCGTCTTTGAGATCGATTCTGAAACAACGGGTTTGACGACTGTAACGGGATCAACTGGCTTGTTGCCTGATTTATTTATTTGTCGCAGCAGGGCATTTATCTGGCGACTATTCGCGGCCGGTGCGGTGTTGATTTCTGCCTGGGGCTTCTCTGACCCCGTTATTACGGTCGGCGATATTTT
>JAOTXY010000119.1 GCA_029862125.1 Gammaproteobacteria bacterium
GCTTCGTAGCTATCGAGAATGTCGCGGTGAATGATTGCCCGTTGCTGCTCAAACAAGTCCTGAATGAGAATTCTGAGATTCTGATCCGCTGCCTCGAGTGCAGCAAACTCGCCACTGGTTTCGTTGGATGCCGGCGCTTGCTCGCCTGACTGTTCCTGCTTTTCATCGCCAATGATATGTAATGACTTCAACACTTTGGAAACTTCGACAGGCGCGACCTCTTTCGGCAACACGCCGACAGCGCCCAGGGCACGGGCCTGGCCGACGTATACTTCACCTTTCTTGGAGGTGTACATCATGATCGGAATGGTCGCCGTTTCTGGATTTCTCTTTATGGCTGATACTGCCTCGAATCCGTCCATGCCCGGCATGAGGTGATCCATAAAGATAACGTCGGGGCGATTGTCGATGAGGTAGTCGAGTGCTTCTTCTGCCGACTCCGAAGTATCAACATCGAGGTCATGTGTTTCGAGAACGCGTTTGAGCACGACGCGCGCAGATCTGGAATCATCAACAATTAAGGCGGTTTTATTCACCTGTGTCACCCTGATTAGCCAGCTAATCGCACCAGTCCCGGGCAAGATAAGCAAAATGGAAGCGCGGAACATCCGAATATAACCAGTTCCGCTAGGGTCCAATTTGCCCGATTATGTCATGAGACGGGCTCAACTCGTTGAATATTGCTGGATTTTCTGATGGTTTAAAACAAACAATTCATCGTAACGGTCACGTATTTCGTGATAAAGAGGCGTTAGTCGAAATCCAGGCCCTGCGGCACAATTAGCATGAAATGGTCACATATTAAAGATGGGATTTCTGTGCTCGCAGTAAATATTGTAGATTAAAGAATTTAAAAAGATTAGATTTTCTGCCGACGGTGATTTGCAACAACATGCCCCCAGAGCGTCTGCTTTGGGTTGCGGTTTCAATTGGTCGATGGGATTTCAGCACCTGCTTTCCCGTTAGCTGACACTCAAACTCGCCAAACCAGGGGGCAATCTTTGGCCAAAAGCAGAAACCCAACTAGCGCTATTCTATAAAGCCTTTAACAATGTAAAAAAGTAGAAGCCGTGTTCTGATAAGACCGTTGAAAGATGGCTAAGCTAGTACGCGTGGGAACACTCGTCTACCCTGGTTTTTTCATCAATAGTACAACCGGTCTATCTCGATCGGTTGCATGAGTAGGCCGCGGTCTGTCCCCTAAATTTCCTATTAATCAATCAGTTCCTGTCTCCGCGTACACTAATTTGTTAACTGTTTTTTGTAACTAATTGAAACTTAACAACTACAAAATTTAATCAAATAGTTTTGTGAATTTTTCCCATATGAATTGATTTGGCAGAAGGGGATAGTGTCGGCTCGGTAGCTCAGGAGAGCCATTGCAAATGGACACATTGCATATCACCACCATCTCTTTAATAACTGGTTAGTTTCATACAATTTTCGTTACTACCAGCAAGACAAGGCTGAATTTTATGCGCCATTTTTCTCTGCTCCACGATCCGATGGTATCTATTCAAGTGACTATCGACTGGCAAGCTATGGTTCCGTTTTAGTTGGCTTCAAGCTCGAAAAAACTTTCAGTAGCAACACCAGCCTGGATGTTAGTCTCGAGTACTATACGCGTCGTGGAGATCTAAAAATAAGCGGTGACTATTCAACCGATCCTGAATCTCTGACAAGTACTATGGTTACATTTGGAATCAGCCATACGTTTTAAGATAAAACGATGGCGACGCAACTTCACCGTTTCTCTTTTAAGGCGATGGCATGCCTGAATGAGATCAGCCTGTACTGCAACAACAAGAAATCTGCACGCGAAATCTCCGACCAGGCGATCACAATGGTCAATAGGCTTGAACAAAGGTATAGCCGTTACCTTGCCGACAGCATACTGAGTAAAATCAATGCATCGGCAGGTCAGCCCGGCATTAGTGTTGACGCCGAAACTACCGCGCTACTCGACTACGCGCAGACCTGTTACCAGCAAAGTAACGGATTGTTTGACGTTACCTCCGGGGTTTTACGCAATGTCTGGGATTTTAAAAGTAATAAATTACCTGAACAGCAGGATGTCGAAGCAGTTCAACAATTAATCGGCTGGGATAAGCTTGACTGGACACCACCCTGTATAACTTTACCCGTAGCGGGCATGGAACTAGATTTCGGCGGTATCGTAAAAGAGTATGCCGCTGACGGTTGTGCCAACCTTTGTCGCAGCCTGGGCGTTAAATCCGGCATGGTAAATATGGGAGGCGATATTCATGTAATTGGCCCCCACCCGGATGACAGTCCCTGGATTATCGGTATCCAGGATCCGAGTATTCCAGAAAATGTTATTACCAGCATCGAACTGAAACAGGGCGGCCTGGCCAGCAGTGGTGATTACCGGCGCAGCATGGTGATTAATGACAAACGCTACAGCCATATTCTTAATCCACTAACCGGTTGGCCGGTGCAGGGTTTGCGTGCCGTGAGCGTGGTTGCGCCCCATTGCCTGATAGCGGGCAGTACCAGCACTATCGCCATGCTTAAAGGTGAGGACGGAAAACGATGGCTGGATTCAACCGGTTTGTCCTACCTCTGGATTGATGATCAAGGTAAATGTTTCGGACATCAATGCTAAACGTTTACCTACCAGCGATACCGGCGAATACCTGGCTCCACTTTTAAATACACGCCGATATTCATCATTCTTCCGATTTACCAGTTAGCGGCAAAAAAAGCTTGGTGATCAGTAGTAACCACGGTGTTCCATGGAGCAATAAATCAAAAATGTCGAGGAGTTCGGTGAGTCTACCCGAAGCCAGCATCTTGAGTTTTTCCCATAGATGCGGTTCAGGTGTGAAAGGAGCCAATCCCAGCGTGAGAGATAGCACGATCAATAAAGACAGGGGTATTCGCTTAAACAAGTTATGCATCGTGGACATAAGTGGTGATTTTAATCCACATTTCAATATTCACGACGGGGGGCTGGGTTTTATTTTCCGGAACTCCTGTTTTTTAAATACGCGAAGAATCCCGGCATAGTGAAGTGCTCGAGCCATCGGCCATCGCGGTGATGGCCCGAGCTTATTCCACGAGATTACTTCCTCAGCAGATCGCGGATCTCGCCCAACAGGACTTCTTCGGTACTGGGAGCCGGATCTGGTTCCGGTGCCGGTGCTTCTTCAGGCTTCTTCATCGAATTCATCGCCTTGACGACCAGGAAGATCGCAAACGCGATAATGACGAAGTCGACAACCGTCTGAATAAACGATCCGTACTTGATCATCACCGGTGCCGTTTCACCAACGGCGTCCTTTAACATGATTGCCAGGTCACTAAAATTTACACCGCCCATCAACAAGCCAATGGGTGGCATCAGCACATCGGCAACAAAGGAAGACACGATTTTGCCGAAGGCGCCGCCGATGACGATACCCACGGCCATGTCGACCACGTTACCGCGCATCGCGAAGTCTTTAAATTCACTCATCATACTCATTTCTATTCCCCTTTTAATTACAATTGCTGGTTGCGGCCTTCATGCAAAAATGCAAACGGCCGCAACCGGCAAAATTTCGTTGCTGATTCTGATTAATATTTAATCTTCAGTGCTTCAACCAGTTCGATAGTCAACTGGCCATCGCCAGGAATTTGAATATCACGCTGGTATTTTTGAACCGCCCGGGTTGTCTTTGCACCATAGATACCATCGACCGGTCCCGCCTCGTAGCCTTTATTATTCAGTGCTTGTTGAAGCTGGCTGACAATGTCGCCGGTTACATTGGTTTCACATAAAATCGGTGCCCATTTCAGGTAGCCATCACTGACTTTGTAGCTTGTGTTCACGGTCTCAAAAACAGGGGGCTTACTAATTTTCGATGTGCTTGCCGCCTTGACCAGCTTCTGTACCGAAACGGTATCGTAGACTGCGGGAACTTTCCTGGTTACGGTACGGGCGGGCTCTTTAACAACACGTGTTTTGACCGTTTTGTAAACTGCCTTCTTGGTGACAACCTGTTTTGTCGTTTCCGCTGTTTTCAGAACACGTTTCTTGACCGTTTTGTATTCAGCGGGAATATCTACCAGGCACATGATTTCACCAGTGGTCTCATCGATCTTGGTGATAGGCCCCGTGCCCTTTTTCCAGACCGAGTGCGCAGGCTTAACGAGAACCCGCTCTTCAACCGTTTCATAAACTGCCGGTACGATTTTTAACTCGGTAATTTCCGGACTGACCAGCACCTTTTCCTCTTTCCAGCCATACACAGCAGGTATGATCTCCAGGGCTTCTGTTTCTTCTTTAAGCAAAACCGTTTTGGGCTCCGAACGATAGACAGCAGGTGTAATGATCACCTCGTCGTAGCCATCTGTTTTAAGAATTTTTTCGGTTCCGGATTTATACGAGGGTGGAGTGTAAACACGCGCAAAACATTGACCGGCTTTTGCCTTTGGTGGCAACAAGCTGGTTTTCATGACAGCGCTGGATTGACTCGCCTGCTCGGAATCCGTGCTGGCAGATGCCATAGCTACCTTCTGGCTTTGATCCAGCTGCATTTTTAACTCGGCGATTTCCTGGTTACGTGCATTAAGCTCGCGGTTGCGCGCTTCGAGTTCCTTGTTGCGTGCGTCGAGCTCTTTATTACGCGCATTAATTTCTGCCTCGTATTCGCTCTGGTTGCCGCCAAACTGCTCACTCGAAGAGCTGCAGCCCGCAACTAATGTGATCGAATATACTGCTACAACTATCAATAACTTGTTCATTTTTAAACCTTTGATTAATTAAGTTAACACTACAATACCAAGCTTGAGGACCTGGATTGTTAAATCCGTGTCAAATCTCCCCGGCCCCTGAGCCATCTTCGATAAGGACATTGAGTTGTGGTTTAACACAACACTTTAAGTGGACGCTTTGACCTGTGTCACGCTTCTTGAAGAATAACAAAAACATGAATTTTACCGTTTATTTTTTAATTATCCGGGAAGCCCAGTTATCGGTAATGGCTTTAGCCGCATCTTTTCCACCGAGGCCAAACGCGAGTGCCGTTGCAACCGCAACACCACCGATGGTGAATCCAAAAGCCATGTTTACAATATGATCTGCCAGTCCCATTGATTTAAGCCCCATTGCCAGTACCAGTCCGAGGATCGCGAAACGTGCTATGTTTGCGATTGCGGTGCTGGTATTGGACGCGAGTTTTGAGTGCGCCAGGTTGCTCAGGAAATAACCCACAAAGAGAATAATACTGCCGATGAGGATGCCGCCCCCGAACTCGATAACCTTGGCGAAGATTGCTGAAATCACGTCGATGCCAAGCAGGTTGATGGCTGCTGTCGATGCCGACAGCATCGCGAAAAACATGATGGCCGCTCCGATAAGACGCGTTACCGTAAATGATTCGCTGAACATGTTTTGAACACCGATTTTTTCCGGTAATGCGTTGACGTGCATGCCCTCGAGAAGCGTGTTCAACATGTGAATGACAAACTTGGTGACCAGGTAGGCAACCAGCAGAATGATAGCGGCGCCAATAATATTCGGTACCGCGGTCATCAGTTTTTCGATCATTGCAGATGCCGGTACTGATATCGCCGGGATGTTCAATACTCCCAGCGCGGAGACAATGATGGGCAATAAAATCGCGATCAATACAAGTGCGCCGCCAAAGGCAGACACTTTTATGTCATCGTTGCCAGTCTTTTCAGCCAGTTTCTGATCAAATTTACCAAGCGCGGCCGTTACCAGCTGAGATACGATTTTCGCGATAATCCAGCCGGCATACATAATAATTCCTGCGCCGATAATATTGGGTAATGCCCCGGTTATTTCAGTCACCAGATCCTTTAAGGGCGCCAATACATCGGTTAGCCCGAAATGTTCAAGGACAAGCATCAGAATGAATATTGTCAATATCGCTTTGATTAATGATGCAATGGGTGATGCAAGGTTGGTGACAGAACCATCGGTATTGGTGCGATATAACAAATCGACCTTTTTAAGCATTCTCGTAATGATACCGGCAACGATTTTGACGATAAAAAGCCCGACTATAAGAATCAATAGTCCGATCAGTGCATGGCCAAGTTTTCCTGATGCTGCTGGTCCAAGCATTTCTGTGAGGTTATTTATGTATTCGTTCATTTTGGATTCCCCTGGTTTTGAAAACCGGGTATTCCGTATCGGAATGCCGGTTGGTTTGCGATGATTCGGTGAGGCCCTGTCTGTTAACCCTGAGCATCACCGTTTCATTCGTAAGTACAGCGGATAAATATCCACTGCATTACACTTCGCAACCAAATTAGTAAGTCACCATTGGCGCCATTTTTTTCGCCTGGGCTACCCAGTTGGTTACGGTTTTTGTGCCGGGTGATACCTTGCAAAGACGCTTCTTTTTATTCACTTCAGCCATCTTTTCAGCAAGATTTTCGGCATTGCGATTACGCAGTTCTTTTACGGTATCAACACCGGCACCCTCGAGAAGTTCTGCGAACTGGCCGGCAACACCTTTGACGCGGAACAGGTCGGCCATGTTCACCCACTTCAATATGTTTTTCTCATTGATCGAGGTTCTCTCTGCCAGTGACCGGCGGCCGGCCCGGTTGCCACCCGATTCGAGCAACTTGCCCGTTGTTCTAATTCCTGCCTGCTTTAGCAGATTTGCATACTTCGGACCGATACCTTCTATATCCTGGATACTTCTAGACATTTTTGTCTCTCCCATAATGTTAAGTTAAATTTAAGAGTAAGCAATTTCGAACTGAATCAGCCGAATTGCCTGTACAACCCCGGTACTAAAAAAGTCATCGAAGCAGAATTCATCGAACCGAACATGCTATTGCTTTTTTGTGACAGCGCTTGAGCTAGAACAGGTGTAATAACTGCAAGACCTTTTGTCACCTGGTCAGAAGACATGCCCAGCTTCCGGGCTATTACTGCTACATTGACTGAACTTAAAAACTGGGATGGAGCACCCGTCATCAGTTTTTCGGTTATCTGATCTACGCCGCTACCCCGGGTAGAATCTAAAATACCTGATGCTGCCTCGGGCAGAAATCTCCAGGCTCGATAGGATGAAAAACCTGCGTCTTTCAGCTGCTCGACAAGAGCACCATCGTGTTCGTTGAAACATTCGTTTATAAAGTCCATCTGACTTCCCCGCGATTAATAAAAGGACACAAAGCAAGCAGAGCTTCTTGTCTCGCGGGCACTATAGGAAAGGCAAAAACAATAGACAATGCCTGCAAGCCATAATTAACAATTGGTTACATTTGAACGCGATGACCGGTTTGTTAAATGTTTGTTAAATCTGAACCAGTCTTCAAAAGTCGCGCCAAATTCAGGTACTATGCCAACAATTTGGAGCAGATGCATTCAAGTGAATGTGGTTCAAAAAATTTAATATCGAATTTTAAGAAGAGACAAAGAATGTCAAGCAATGCAAATACAAGATGGGCTGGCCTGGCTGGTGGAACCTGGTGGTTCATCACTTTATCCGGGCTGGCACTGCTCTGTTTGCTTATGGTTTTCTCTGAGCAGGAGTCAATAGAATCAGATATAGAGCGCAGGGTAACGGAGTATATGGATGCCGAGAATATTGACTGGATATCGGTCGAACTGGCCGGAAGGGGTCGCGATGTTCTGCTGACCGGAAATGCGCCATCTGCGGAATCACGTGATCTTGCAATCGAAATGGTTGAGGGCGTTTACGGTGTTCGCGAGGTACATGATCAAGTCGTTATTAATCCGTCCTCATCATCATCGGAACTTTCGATAAAGCAACGTAATGGAAGAATCTCGCTTGGCGGACGACTGGAGTCGCAGGCATCTATCGATACGGTTGTTAACGCTGCCAATGAAACCTACGGCAATGATAACGTCATCAATGAGTTAATCGTAAGTGGCGAGGTAAAAACGGCAAACTGGCTCGATGCCACCACCGGGTTCTTACCCAGGCTTGTAAGTACGAAGTCTGCACATCTCAAAGTATCTGACCGCGAGAGCCAGTTAATCGCTGAAGTCGAATCACATGGAGAGCGATTGAAACTGGTCAACGGGGCCCGAAAACTGTTGGGTAGTTATCTTGATGTCAAGGTTGCAGTGGTTGAGCCTGGGAGTACAGCTAAATCGCAGCTCATTAACTTCCCCGAAGGTCCCGAGTACAAGGCCTGCCAATCGAAGCTTGATAGCAAGTTGAAAGATAAAAGGATTCTGTTCGCTTCCAATACTGCTGAACTGCAGCCGGGCAGTCATTCCTTACTAAATCAAATTATTATCCTACTCGAAGAAGAGTGTAACGAGGTGGTTACAGACAATGGATTAACCATCGCCGGGCACACGGACAGCGTGGGTGATGATCGATATAACCTGGCTCTAAGCCAAAAGCGAGCGGATGCCGTTAAGGCCTATTTTGTTAAGGCGGATGTCGATCTGGGATTGATTCGTAGTGTTGGCTATGGCGAGAGTCAACCGGTTGCATCTAACGATACCGACCAGGGCAGAACGCAGAATCGTAGAATCGAATTCAAACTAGAACACAAATAACTTTAGGGGTAGAGACAATGACTTATTTATTTTCAAAACTGTTTATCTGGCTGGTACTGGCGTTTCTATTTGGGATCGTCATGGGCTTTTCATCTAACGTTCGTAAGGGAGAAACGTCATGAGCATCTTCCTTTTGCAATCCATATTTTTACTACTGCTGTGTTTCGTTATCGGTTACATAATCGCCAGGTTTATAAAGCGGAAATTATACAACCGGGCAGTTCTTAAGACCGCTTCGAATGTCAGCGACAATGAAGGTCGGACGCAACCTGTTTCAACCGCTACGCCAGCGATTGGCACCAGTAATGAAGCGGAGTTTTATACCAGCATCAAGCCCGATAATTTGCAGATTATCGAAGGCATCGGCCCAAAAATGGAATCGGTATTAAATGAAAATGGAATCTCAACCTGGTCGCAATTAGCCACTAAAACGGTACCGGAGTTGCAGGCCATTCTGGGTAAGTACGGCAACAGGTACCAAATCATCGATCCGACAATCTGGCTCGAGCAAGTAAAGTTGGCAGCTGGAGGCAAAGTAGACGATCTCATCAATTTGCAAAAGATT
>JAOTXY010000181.1 GCA_029862125.1 Gammaproteobacteria bacterium
GTGTGAACGCTCCGCTTTCGCCAGGGTTTCAAACCAGTCTGCAATTTCGTCGAAGCCTTCATCGCGTGCGGTCTTGGCCATACCCGGATACATATCGGTGTATTCGTGGGTTTCACCGGCAATCGAAGCTTTCAGGTTGTTCTCGGTACTGCCGATCGGCAGGCCTGTCGCAGGATCGCCAACTTCCTCGAGGTACTCGAGATGACCGTGTGCGTGCCCGGTCTCACCTTCGGCGGTGGAACGAAACACGGCTGATACGTCGTTGAAGCCTTCTACGTCGGCTTTTGCGGCGAAGTAAAGGTAGCGACGATTGGCCTGAGATTCACCTGCAAAAGCGTCTTTCAGGTTTTGTTCGGTTTGTGATCCTTTAAGGGACATGATGCCTCCAGTTGTGTGAAAAATGTATTCGTGAGCGGTGTATGGTAACAAGTCGAACATATAAATGAAGTTAATTTTATTAATAAAATTAATAGATTCGATCAATCAAAAGAATCAAGCAGAAGCCATCGTATCGATGGCCCTGAAAATGCAATGACTGAATGTTTCCTGTTTGTTTTTGCCGGGATTCAGGCCCGGTTTTTCCCGTGGTGCGCGAGCCTGTGTTCACCGGGATTCTGCAGGTACAGGTCGCGGTTGTATTCAGACTCGAAATAAATTACCAGGCTGTCGTCGTTATCGTTTTCGATAACATAAGGCATGTTGACGAGTTGTTTCAAAGATCTGCCGGTAATCGGGTCGGTAGTTTCAATGCGGTACATCTAATACCCCCGTTGTCTTACAAGCGAGGCATATGTATATAGTTTTTGAACTGATTTGAAAAGCAATATCTGGCAGTATTTCGCAATTAATTTTGTTTTCACCGGTGAATCAAAAGATTATCCTAGCTAGCTGACAAGACGGGTAAAATGGCCCGAATAAGCCACTGATTAAAGGACATTTATGAAGAAGTACGATGTATATGCGATCGGCAATGCGTTGGTCGATATCGAGTATCACTCGACCCCTCACAAGCTGGTCGAACTGGGTATCGACAAGGGCGTTATGACGCTGATCGACGAGCAACGTCAGAACAGCCTGATTGCGCAGCTCGGTGACTCGCACGAGAGCATGGCCTGTGGTGGCTCGGCGGCCAATTCCATCATCGCGCTGGCGCAAATGGGCGCCAGTACCCACCTGGATTGCCGCGTCTCCAGCGATATGACGGGACAGGTATTTGCCCGGGATTTACATGACTCGGGGGTTAATTCCAATCTTGATTTCAAGCCTCTGCCGGGCGGGATAACCGGCAAGTGCCTGGTGTTCGTCACCCCGGACGCGGATCGTACGATGAATACCTTTCTCGGCGTCAGCGGGGAGCTCGATAGCAGCGATGTCGACCAGGAGGCAGTAAAACAATCCGAGTACATCTATATCGAGGGTTACCTGGCGAGCGCTGACAATACGCGTGATGCCGCAATCGAGGTCCGTCGAATTGCCGAGGGCCGGGATATCAAGACATCGATGACGCTGTCGGATCCAAATATGGTCAAATTCTTCCGCGAATCGATCGAGGCGATGATCGGCGAGCAGGTGGATTTGCTGTTTGCCAACGAAGATGAAGCGCTGGAACTGGCCGCTACCGATAGTCTCGATGAAGCTGTCGAGATGTTCAAAAAGATTTCACGCAGCTTCGCCATTACTCGCGGCAAGGAGGGCGCTTTGTTGTTCGACGGCCTGGGATTGATCGAGGTGAAGTCTCACAAGGTCAAGGCGATCGATACACTGGGTGCCGGGGATATGTTCGCGGGCGCTTTTTTGTACGGATTGACCCAGGGTATGAGTTTTCACCAGTCGGGCGATCTGGCGTCGCTGGCTTCGTCGAAGATTGTCACACAATTCGGTCCACGCCTCGAAGACGAGCAGACACAGGCCTTGCTGCGATCATTTAAGGCTGGTAATTAGCCTTCCGATCGTTAAGAATGTCGCCTTTTTTCAATTAGATAGCTGTCCCGGAAAGCAAGCGAAATGATAATGCACCAAACCAAAGACCTGCGCATTAGCGGCACCAAGGAAATTCAGACGCCCGAGGCGCTGATGCAGGAGCTGCCTTTAACCGAGAAGGCCGCCCGTACCGTCACCGATACGCGCCAGCAGATTTACGACGTGCTCGACGGCAAGGATGACCGGCTGGTGGTAATTATTGGCCCCTGTTCGATTCACGATGTCGAGGCCGCACATGAATACGCCGATCGCCTGTCGCAACTGATCGATGAGCTTAATCAGGATTTGCTTATCGTCATGCGGGTTTATTTCGAGAAACCGCGCACTACCGTCGGCTGGAAAGGCTTGATCAACGATCCCGACCTGGATGGCAGCTTTCACATCAACCAGGGTGTGCGCAAAGCGCGCGAACTGTTGCTGAGCCTCGCCGAGAAAGGGATTCCCGCGGGTCACGA
>JAOTXY010000034.1 GCA_029862125.1 Gammaproteobacteria bacterium
CTGGATTTTATCGCGGTAGGCATACAGGGCGGTCATGAACTGGTGCATGCCGTCAAGCGCATTGTTGCCGAGTCCCGGATCGCTGGCGTGCCCGGATTGACCGACGAACTCGACCGACATGGTCAGATTGCCCTTATGCTGTCTAATAGGGGACAGACCCGTCGGTTCACCGATGACGCAGAAGCGCCCCAGTTTCTTACCATTGTCGGCGATCAGCCTGGCGCCGCTCATGGTGGTTTCTTCATCAGCGGTTGCCACCAGGGTGAGAGGTTTTTTGAGATCTTTAAAATTAATCCCGCTACTTGCCTTGAGCGCGAGTGCGAGAAAACTCTTCATATCGCAGCTGCCGAGCCCGTAAATGCGATCGTCTGCCTCGCGGGCGGTGAACGGATCGCTGCTCCACAAGGAAGGATCACAGGGCACGGTATCGGTATGGCCCGAAAGCACTAGGCCATCACTGCCGCTACCGGCACGTGCAACCAGGTTGAATTTATCGTTGTTTACCGACTGGATTTCGATCTCGAAACCAAGGCCTTCACTCCACTCGGCCACGCGATCGATAACGCCGCGGTTACTCATATCGAGATCGGTGTGCACGCAGCTCACCGAAGGGGTAGCGATCAATTCCTTGATCATTTCGTGCGCAGAGGGTAATCCGGTCGACATCGAAGTAACCTTTATTACTCCGGCAGGTCGGTTACCGCGCCTTCGGAAGCGGAGCTGACCAGGCGAGCGTACTTGGCCAGTACACCGCGCTTGTAACGAGGTTTCGGTTGTTTCCAGGCCCTGGCGCGACGCTTGAGTTCGGCCGCGCTCAGCTTGACGTTGACTTCGCGTTTCTCGGCGTCGATGGTGATGATGTCGCCATTCTTAAGCAAGGCAATTGGTCCACCGACCGCGGCTTCAGGCGTGACATGACCCACAACGAAGCCATGCGAGCCGCCGGAAAAGCGCCCGTCGGTCAGAAAAGCGACATCCTTGCCCAGACCTTTGCCCATGATGGCCGAAGTAGGTGACAACATTTCGCGCATGCCGGGACCGCCCTTCGGGCCCTCGTAACGCACCACGATGACGTCGCCTTTTTTAACGGTGCCGTCGAGAATCTTCTTCAGCGCCTGCTCTTCGGAGGCGAAAATGCGCGCCTTGCCGGTGAAATGCAGCCCTTCCTTACCTGAAATCTTCGCGACCGAACCTTCGGGGGCCAGGTTACCGCGCAGGATGACCAGGTGACTGTCCTTCTTGATCGGGTTATCGAGTGCATGCACGATATCCTGGCTTTTGGGGTAGGGTTTTACCGCGGCCAGGTTTTGCGCCAGGGTCTTGCCGGTGACAGTCAGGCATTCTCCGTGCAGCAAGCCGGCGTCGAGCAGCATTTTCATCAATGGCTGAATACCGCCGATTTCGATCAGTTCGGACATCATCGCCTTACCGCTGGGTCGCAGATCGGCGAGCACCGGCACGCGCTTGCCGATGCGGGTGAAATCGTCGAGCTTGAGGTTAACCCCGATAGACGAGGCCATTGCCAACAAGTGCAGCACCGCGTTGGTCGAGCCTCCCAGGGCGATGACGACCGTGATTGCGTTTTCGAACGCCCTTTTGGTCATGATGTCACTGGGACGGATATTGGCCTTTAGCAAACGCATGGCCGCCTTGCCGGCCTCGATACAGTCCTTTGTTTTATCTTTCGAAATCGCCGCCTGTGCAGAGCTGTTGGGCAGGCTCATTCCCATCGCCTCGATCGCGGAGGCCATGGTATTTGCGGTATACATGCCACCGCAGGAGCCCGGTCCCGGGATCGCGGTGCATTCGATATCCTTGAGCTCCTTCTTGCTGATCTTGCGCTGTGCCTGTGCGCCGACCGCTTCGAATACCGAAACCACGTCGGTGCTTTTGTTGTTGTGACAGCCCGGCATGATGGTGCCGCCATAGACAAATACCGAGGGTCGATTGAGGCGTGCCATGCCCATCAAGCAACCGGGCATATTCTTGTCGCAGCCACCGATCGTGACCAGTGCATCGAAACCCTGGCAACCGGTTACCGACTCGATTGAATCGGCAATTACCTCGCGTGACACCAGCGAGTATTTCATGCCCTCGGTGCCCATCGAAATGCCGTCTGAAATGGTAATGGTATTAAAAATCACCGCTTTGCCGTTGGCAGCGTTGGCGCCCTCGGCAGCCTTTAATGCGAGCTGATCGATGTGCATGTTGCACGGCGTCACCATGCTCCAGGTCGATGCGATTCCGACCTGTGGTTTTCTGAAATCGGCATCACCGAAGCCAACCGCACGCAGCATCGAGCGACTAGGTGCGCGATCGACGCCATCGACGACCAGCGACGAGTATTTACGCGGATTAGCCCTGCGTGATGCGGTTTTTTTAGTAGCCATAATGTGATTAATTTCTGCAATTTGAGAATCGAGGTAGGTTAGGCAAAGGCGGTAGGCGATGCAAGCGAATAAATCGGCTCTCAAAACCCAATAATCCGGATTCTTGCCTATACTCCTTCTAATCCAGATTTAAGCCGATTGGTTCATGCTCGAAACGATTTTGGTAGCCATACTTGCCGCGCTGATCAGCGCAACTCTGACGTGGTACTTGCTAAAGGGTTTCGCGGCAAATCGGGCCCGTCGGCAAAGGCAAAATCGTAAGGATAGACTGCATGACCTGATCGAAGGCACGGTCGGAACCACTGGCGAAACCTACTTTTATGCCCTGGTCCGGGAATTATCCCAGTTCCTTTCAATTGATACGGTATTCCTGGCTGCGGGCAATGGCGACGAGCAGCAGGAATATCAGAGTCTTTCTTACTGGTGTGACGGCGGTTACACCATGAACCACAGCGTTTCCCTACTAGACTGTCCCTGCGCCGAAAGTGGTGCCTTCTGGTATCTCGAAAATTCTGCCTGCCAGCTATTTCCCGATGCGACTTTTTTACGGGAACGATTTGGTGCTTCCGGTGTGTTTACGGTAAAGCTGCAGGATACGTCCGGTCGACAGATCGGGGTGCTTGCCGGTACCAGCCGCACCAGGTTAGACCTTGAAAAAAGTGATATCCACGTGATCAAGTTGTTCGCCGCGCGCGCCGCCGCCGAACTGGAGCGAAAGCTCGCACTGGGTGAGACCTTGATGGAAAAGGAACGTGCGCAAGTCACCCTGCACTCGATCGGTGACGGCGTCATTACCACCGACAGCAAGGGTTGCATCGACTATATGAACCCGGTGGCCGAGGCCTTGACCGGTTGGCGCTTCCACCAGGCGATGGGCTTATCGATGGAAGCGGTGTTGCATCTCGAAGACGAGCAGAGCGGGAAGGTGATTCCGGACCCGGCACAACGCTGCCTGAAAGAGAAAAGAGTGATTGCGCCGAAAACCGATAATGTGCTGATATCCCGCAACGGTGACCGCTACTCGATCCAGGGTACCGCGGCGCCGATGATCGACGGCCAGGGCAACAGCATTGGCGTGGTGCTGGTATTTAAAGATGTGACCGACTCGCGTCGCATGCAGAAAATGATGGTGCACCAGGCAACGCATGACTCATTGACGGGCCTGGTCAACCGCACCGAGTTCGTGGAGCGGCTGGAACAGTCCCTGCAATCGGCCAAGGATTTCGAAAATACCCACGCGCTGTTGTTTCTCGATCTCGACCAGTTTAAATATGTGAATGACAACGCGGGACACGTGGCCGGCGATGAGTTGCTGAAACAGATTTCATCATTGCTCGCGGGCCAGTTGCGCGGTCGCGATACCCTCGGTCGCCTCGGCGGCGACGAGTTCAGCGTGTTACTGGAAAATTGTCCGCTAACCAAGGCCAGTAAAGTGGCTGAAATGCTGATCGGCGTGGTCCGTGAATACCGTTTCACCTGGGATCAAAAGACTTACCAGGTCGGGGTTAGCATTGGCATTGTGCCGATAACCGCGGAAACGACGACCTGCAAGCAGTTGATGCATGATGCGGACCAGGCCTGTTACGTCGCCAAGGATATGGGTCGTGGACGTTATCACGCTCACAGCAATGCTGATTCAGGCTTGCGCCTCAGCCCGGGTGAAAAACTGCAACGTAAGGATATCCAGGATTCGCTCTCGGATGGGCGTTTTCTATTGCTGTACCAGCCAATTATTGCGCTCGATCCGGAGCCGACCCGATTGCATACCCGTGCCGAGATCCTGTTGCGTATGCTGGACGAAGCCGGTAACGTGATTACGCCCGGTGCATTCCTGCCGGTTGCGGCGCGCTGCGGCCTGCTGCCGCAAATCGACCGCTGGGTTATCGAACGGGTATTCAGCGCTTATTCCCACCTTTTTATGCAGAATCCTGGCCTGGTGCTGAGTTTGAACCTGTCGGCGCCATCCATTGCCGATGAAACTTTGCTCGATTATATTTTGCTGATGTTTGACAAATCCGTGGTCAAACCGCAGCAAATCTGTTTCGAGATATCTGAAAGTACGCTAAGTCACAATCTCACGAACGCGAGTAGACTGGTTAAACGTTTACGTGACCTCGGCTGCAGTTTGGCGCTCGACAATTTCGGCAGCGGGTTGGCCAGTTTTGCCGCGCTTAAGGATTTGCAACTGGATTACGTCAAAATCGACGGCAACCTGATCCGCGACATTTGCACCGATGAAATCGATCACACGATGGTTGAGTCGATCAATTCCATGGCACATTTACTGGACATCAGGACGATTGCGGAATGCGTCGATGGTGAGGCAACTTTCGAGAAGCTGAAATCGATTGGTGTCGATTATGCACAGGGATTCTACCTGGGTGAATTGATGGGACTGGATGAAATAGACAGTACCGATCAGGATCAATCCCTCTCCGAGATCCAGGTTAGCTGACCCGGTCACTAAATGCGCAAGCATTTAGTGACCGGGTCATCCCCGCGCAAGCGGGGATCTTTCAAACCTACCGTCATCCCCGCTCAAGCGGGGATCTTATAACGCGCCACCATTTCAAGATTCCCGCTTGCGCGGGAATGACCTAAATTTGCTCGGGAATGACATCAATACTGCGAGTTATCGCGATTAAACGCCGACTTTTTTAGAGCGTCGTTCCATAATTAAAGTGTTACGCCAACGACCGTCGCGCTGGGCGATTCGCTCGCGAATGCCGACTTCGCGAAAACCGTGTTTCAGGTGCAGTTTCAGCGTCGCCTGGTTTTCGGGAAAAATGGATGAATAAAGGCTCCAGATGCCATTACTCTCCGACTCTTCGACGAGCCGAGCCATCAGCTTGCTGCCGATACCCTGTCCAGCAGACTCCGTGGCGACATAGATACTGATTTCGGCAACGCCGCTATAGCAGTCCCGTACTGACACCGGTGCCAGGGCCGCCCAGGCCTTCACCATGCCGCCCTGCTCCCACACCAGGCGTGAATAGGGGAGATATTTTGCCTGCCAGATTTCCCAGTTCGGTGCACTGGTTTCGAACGAGGCTTCACCCGTATCAAGCCCCTGCTGGTATATTTTGAGTACGGGCCCGGAGTCGGAATTTCGCAGTTTTCGGATCATCAATCAGCTTTATACTGGGATCTGGGTGTCGGACGCAATATGCACTTTCAGTAAAAGCGGTTCTTAAGTAAGCAATCTATGCCTTGGCTGAAAGCCATTGTTATGTTACTTTTCCTTCACGGAGCAATATTAGAAGACTCCTTAATCTGTCGTCACGGTTAAAACTAAAGGGTGGAAAAGCCCCGTATACCGCGTTGACACTTCATTAAAGTAATAACAATTGGAGAGAGTGACCAATGAAACTTTTTAAAACGCTGGCTGTATCTGCAGCTGTAGCGCTTGCCTCAACTTCTGGTGCTGCGACTGCGGGTACGCTACAAGACGTACAGGCCCGTGGTGAACTTAACTGCGTTGTAACAACCGGTGTTGCCGGATTTGCCGCTCCAGATGACGCTGGTCGTTGGGCGGGTTTTGACGTAGATTTTTGTCGTGCCACTGCTGCGGCCGTATTGGGTGATGCCGACAAGGTTAAATTTATCCCGACGACTGGTAAAACTCGTTTTACCGTGTTGAACTCGGGTGAAGGCGATCTGCTTTATCGCAATACTACAATCACGATGAGCCGTGACGCAGACCTCAAACTGACGTTCCTGGGCGTTAACTACTATGACGGCCAGGGCTTCATGGTACCGAAGGCGCTTGGAGTAACTTCAGCCAAGGAACTCGATGGAGCTTCAATCTGCATCCAGACTGGTACTACTACCGAGTTGAACCTTGCTGACTACTTTCGTGCTAATAACATGAGTTATGAGCCAGTAGCGATCGAGACTAATGAAGAAGGTCAGGTAAATTACCTCGCCGGTCGTTGCGATGTATATACCACTGATGCATCGGGTCTGGCGTCTACTCGTGGAACCTTCGATAGCCCCAACGCACATATCATCTTGCCGGAAATCATTTCCAAGGAGCCGCTGGGACCAGCCGTTCGCCAGGGCGATGATCAATGGGCCGATGTTACCCGTTGGGTACTGAATGTCTTAATCGCCGCCGAAGAAGCGGGCCTCACCCAGGGCAATGTCAAGGGTCATGCCGCAAAAGCCGGAAGTAACGTCGATATCAACCGTATGGTCGGTACCGAGGGCGATTTTGGTTCGATGATCGGATTGGACAAGCAGTGGGCGGTACGCGCGATTTCCGCGGTAGGCAACTACGGCGAAATTTTCGAGCGCAACATCGGTGTCAACACCGGGCTGGGTCTTGCTCGCGGACTGAACGCGCAGTGGACCAATGGCGGAATCCTGTATTCTCCACCTGTTCGTTAAACTGTAGTAATGAAGCGGCGGTCTTACGACCGCCGCCTCACTTAAGTCATGGCGATTTGGCATGACTGAATTTTCGGGGGCTAAAAAGAATGGCGGCAACAGAAACGTCCAGCAGCAATCCTTCACTTTTCTATCGCCTGTTTTTTGACAAGGAACTGCGTTCGGTCACGATACAGGTCATTACCATGGCCCTGATCTTCGCATTTTTCTTTTTTATAGTTAACAACGCGATCACCAACCTTGAAGCCATTGGTAAGGGATATAGCTTTAGCTTCCTGTGGGATGCGTCAAATTACGATATCAATCAAACCCTGATCGAATACAATTCTCGCAGCCCGCACTGGCGAGCTGCTGTCGTCGGCCTCATCAACACCCTGCTGGTGGCGGTAGCCGGAATTATTCTCTCGACCATTGTCGGGTTTCTGCTCGGCGTTTTACGCCTGTCAAGTAACTGGCTGATCAACCGGGTCGTTTATGTTTACATCGAATACGTACGCAACGTACCGGTGTTACTCCATATTTTATTGGTTCACGGTATCGTCGTGAATACCCTGCCGATTCCAAAAAATGCATTGATGGCCTTCGACGGCACATTGTTCCTGACGAATCGCGGCTTCTATACACCTAAACCCTTGTTTGAACCGGCGATGTGGGCGGTACTGATAGCCTTCGTGATTGGCGTCGGATTCACTATCTGGTTTAAAGGTTATGCCAAGAAAATCCAGGACGCGACAGGCAAAATTTACCCCGTTCTATGGATAAGCCTTGGCGCCATTTTACTCTTCCCGACAATCGTATTTTTTCTCGCCGGTTTGCCGGTAAACTTTGAATACCCTGAACTCAAAGGCTTTAATTTCAAGGGTGGGCTGGTCTTGAGACCTGAATTCGTGGCCCTGTGGCTGGCGTTGTCGCTGTATACCGCCGCTTTCATCGCGGAGATCGTGCGTGCCGGTATCCAGGCGATCAGTCACGGGCAAACCGAGGCCGCATTTGCGCTCGGCATCAAACCGAGTCGCACCATGTCGCTGGTCATTATTCCACAGGCACTACGAGTCATTATTCCTCCGCTCTCGAGTCAGTACCTCAATATCACCAAGAATTCGTCGCTCGCGATTGCGATCGGCTACATGGATATTGTGGCGACCATCGGCGGCATATCATTAAACCAGACCGGACGCGAAATGGAATGTATGACCATCGTGCTGGCCATTTACCTGGCATTCTCGTTGATGATTTCAGCGTTTATGAACTGGTATAACAAACGCATGAAACTGGTGGAGCGCTAAGATGAGTACTGAACGATCCCACGCAGTGGGCGAACATCCGGAACTGCCACCTCCCTCGACTGAAGTCGGCATTATCGGCTGGGTTCGCCACAACCTGTTATCTTCAACCACCAACATCGTTATTACGGTGCTGACGATATATTTTCTCTACATCATAGTCCCGCCGATGCTGAACTGGATTTTCTTCGACGCGGTCTTCTCTGCCGACTCGCGCGATGATTGTCGAGCCATTGCCAAAGCGGCTGGACACGAGATGGGCGCCTGCTGGGCTTTTATCGGTAAACGTTTCGAAATATTTGTGTATGGCTTCTATCCCGCGGAAGAACGCTGGCGGATCAACCTGTCGTTCATCCTGATGCTGGCCGCGCTGGTCCCGGTGCTGTTTGACCATGTCCCCTATCGCAAGCAGGCATTGTGGTTTTCGCTAGCTGCACCTTTTATTATTGGCTGGCTGCTGCTTGGCGGCATGGGCCTTACCCCGGTGCCAACCGATAAGTTCGGCGGCTTCATGCTGACGCTGGTTATCGGTGTCACCGGTATTGTAGGTTCCTTGCCCATAGGGATTGCGCTCGCGCTCGGGCGGCAATCACACATGCCGGCGCTGCGCATGGTCTGCGTCGCGTTTATCGAGTTCATCCGTGGTGTACCACTGATTACCCTGCTGTTTGTTGCCTCGACCATGTTGAATTACTTTCTGCCGCCGGGTACGACCTTTGACCTGCTGCTACGCGTACTGATCATGGTGACGCTGTTCTCGGCGGCCTATATCGCCGAGGTCATCAGGGGCGGTTTACAGGCATTACCCAAAGGGCAGATCGAAGCCGCCGACTCGATGGGATTGAAATACTGGCAGTCGATGCGATTGATTATCTTGCCGCAGGCGTTGAAGATTTCGATCCCCGGGATCGTGAATACGTTCATCGGCCTGTATAAAGATACCACGCTTGTCATCATCATCGGCCTGTTCGACCCACTCGGTATGGGACGTGCATCACTGGCCGATACCAAGTGGCAGGGACTGTCGACGGAGATTTACGTGTTCGTCGCGATCTTTTTCTTTGTATCCTGCTTCTCGATGGCGCGATACTCACTTTATCTAGAAAAGAAACTCTATACCGGACATTAAAAGTTAACCAAGGTACAAAATTATGAGTAGTCAACCAGAAGAAGCAGCCCCTGATCTTCAAGTATCCGACGAGCTGATCATCAAAATCAAGGATATGCATAAATGGTACGGATCCTTTCACGTTCTCAGGGATGTCAATCTCGATGTTTACCGGGGCGAGAGAATCGTAATCTGCGGGCCTTCCGGTTCGGGTAAATCTACCTTGATTCGTTGCATCAACCGCCTGGAAGAACACCAGCAGGGCGACATCATTGTCGAAAATGTCGAGTTAACCAACGATTTGAAAAATATCGATGCGATTCGTCGTGAAGTCGGTATGTGTTTCCAGCATTTTAATTTGTTCCCGCACCTGACGGTCCTGGAGAATTGTTCGCTGGCACCGATCTGGGTAAAGCAAGTCCCACGCAAGGAAGCCGAAGCAACGGCTATGAAGTACCTGGAGCGCGTAAAAATTCCCGAGCAGGCTGACAAGTTTCCCGGCCAACTGTCGGGTGGCCAGCAGCAACGGGTTGCGATCGCACGCTCGCTGTGCATGAATCCAAAAATCATGTTGTTTGATGAGCCGACCTCGGCACTCGATCCGGAAATGATAAAAGAGGTTCTCGACGTCATGGTCGAACTCGCCAAAGAAGGTATGACGATGTTGTGTGTCACCCACGAAATGGGATTTGCCAAGACCGTTGCCAACCGGGTCATATTCATGGATGGCGGCCAAATCATCGAAGAAAACGATCCGCATGAATTCTTCGATAATCCGCAACATGAGCGTACCAAGCTCTTCCTGAGCCAGATCCTCGCGCATTAACCGATTGTCATACCGCGGCTTAGCCGCGGTATCCAGCAAGGCTGGAAATCCTGGTTTCCCTCTGGATCCCGCGACCAAGTCGCGGGATGATAGGCCCGCTCGATGAATCCGTTCAAGTAATCCCGTGACTTTAGTCAGCAGTACCAAGCTCCCCCTCCCACTGAGCAAGATATTCGAGCATTAATCGATTGTCATACCGCGGCTTGACCGCGGTATCCAGGAAGGCTGGAAATCCTGGTTTCCCTCTGGATCCCGCGATAAATTCGCGGGATGACACAGGCTGAGCGGTGGAATCGGCTAAAGTGATCTCGCGACTTTAATCAGCGGTTCCCAGTAGCGCTTTCAGGTCGGCAAAAGTATCGAGTCCGCGCTGGTGTTTTTCACCGTCTGACAATTTACTGAGCGTGTGTTCGGCACCCTCGAGATCAGCTTCCGGTAATTCATACAGAAACCGGCTTGGCTCGCATTGCAGTAACTCGCCGAATTTCTGCCGGATTTTGGCATAAGTCAGTGTCAGGCTGGTCGCGGCCCGGGTTATGCCGACATAAGCCAGTCGGCGTTCTTCCTCGATACCCTCGGCATCCTGCGACTGGTGATGTGGCAGGCTGTCTTCTTCGAAACCGGCCAGGTAAACATGTTCAAATTCGAGGCCCTTGGCCGCGTGAATGGTGGTCAGCTGAACTGCATCCTGTTGCTTGTTATCTTCATTATTCTCGAGTATCGACATTAATGACAAATGCGACACGATAGCATCGAGTGATTGGTCATCACGATCTTTTTGCAGGTTTCCGATCCAGCTGATCAACTCCATGACGTTTTCGATCGCGGACTCCGCCTGCTTTGCAGAGGTGGAAGTTTCGTAGAGCCAGTCGGCGTAGTCGAGTTTTGAAACCAGTGATCGGCAAACTGTCATCGCATCGTCCTGTTGCGCCTGGTGTCGGAGTTCCTCTATCAGATCGTTAAAACCGCTTAATCGGATGCGGGCCCGGTTACCGAGAGATTCGAGCAGGCCGAGCTCCCGCATGGCGACATCGAGACTGCGCTTTCTAGAGCCAGCGTATGTTGCCAACGCCTTGATGCTGGTTGTGCCGATTTCACGCCTCGGGACATTGATTATTCTTAGCAGGGCCTGGTCGTCGTCTGGATTGGTTAGCAAGCGCAGGTAAGCCATTATGTCCTTGATTTCACGTCGCTCGAAGAAAGCGTTACCACCGGCAACCTGGTAGGGGATCGAGTGATCGCGCAGGGCTTTTTCGTAGTTACGCGACTGAAAATTGCTGCGGTAAAGAATCGCAAATTCCCTGCAGGGCGTATTTTCCTGAAAGCGCCGGCTCAGAATATCGACCGCCACTCTATCGGCTTCATCCTCGGCATTTTTGCACGGGAATACGCGAATAGGATCGCCTGCACCCGAAGCCGACCAGAGTTTTTTCTCGAACAGGTGTTGATTGTTTGCGATAAGCTGATTGGCGGCGCCGAGAATACGGCTGGTGGAACGATAATTTTGCTCCAGTTTGACCAGTTCGATTGACGGAAAATCATGCTGCAGGCGCTGCAGGTTTTCGGGGCGTGCACCTCGCCAGGCATAGATCGACTGGTCGTCATCACCCACCACGGTAAGTTTCTGGCGCACGCCGCAAAGCGCTTTGACCAGTTCGTACTGGCTGGTGTTGGTATCCTGGTATTCGTCGATCAACAGGTAACGAATCCTGTCCTGCCACTGGTTCAGTACTTCGGCATGCGCACGAAACAACTGTACCGGTAACATGATGAGGTCATCGAAGTCCATCGCATTGCAGGCCAGCAGCTGTTGCTGGTACTCCGCGTATAACCTGGCCTGGGCCTGCAAAGTCGGATTATCGGCGCTCGAAAATGCGGTCTCTGGGTCGATGAAGTCATTTTTCCAGCGACTAATCTGGTACATGGATAACTTTATAGTGTCGTTATCCTGATCGATCCTGTGCGCCAGGCCATCGAGACAGGTTTCGACGTCGCGTGAATCCATAATGCTGAAGCCCCGCCGATATCCGAGGCGATGCGATTCCTGAAACAGGATGCGTTGTCCGAGGCTATGAAAGGTCGATATTTTCAACCCTTGCATTGTTTTGTTGTCCATGAATCGGTTAACCCGTTGCCGCATTTCTCTGGCTGCCTTGTTGGTAAAGGTAACGGCACATATCTGGGGGGCTGCGTAACCCTGGTGAATCAGCCAGGCTATTTTGCGGGTGATAACGCCGGTCTTACCGCTACCGGCGCCCGCCAGTACAAGACAGGGCCGATCTATGCATTTGACCGCCTGTTGTTGCGGTTTATTGAGATCTTGCAGGTTCAAGGTGGATAAACTATCGTGCCGGAAGTTGCGGGTAATATTTCAAGGCTTCAGTGATACCAGGTGATAATTGGCGAATGACAAATCTTTTCATTGATGATGCAGGCTGGTTGCAGTCGGTGGAAGTTATTCAGTCCCCCAATTTTGATGCCAGGCCAGCCGACAGCAAAATTAAACTGGTGGTTGTGCATGGCATTAGTTTACCACCGGGCGAATACGGTGGTGGTCATATTAAAGATTTTTTTTGCAATAATCTGAATGTCGACGAGCACGAGTACTTCGTTTCGATTTGTGAATTGAAAGTCTCGGCCCATTGCCTGGTCGAGCGGGATGGTAAAATACTACAATTCGTGTCATTCCTCGATCGCGCCTGGCACGCGGGTGAGTCGGAGTGGATGGGCGAGCAGGCCTGCAATGATTTTTCGATCGGGATCGAGCTCGAGGGTTGTGATGACCAGGCTTATACCGAGGATCAGTATTCAAGCCTCGCAAATCTTATCGCAAGTCTGCGTAGCAAGTACCCCACTATCGGTAAAGATGCCTTCGCCGGACATAGCGACATAGCACCCGGTCGTAAAACCGATCCCGGTTTGGCATTTGACTGGAAGAAATTAAGACGGCTGGTCTAGCGCGACCCACTGGTCGGCCAGGTAGGCCTCGAGCGGTTTATAGCGGCGCTTGTAACTCATTTTATTGCAGTCGCGAATCCAGTAACCGAGGTAGAGGTAATCAAGATCGCGCAGGCGTGTTTCCTGGATCTGGGTCAAAATCGCAAAATGGCCCGGACTACGATCGGAATAGTCCGGATCGAAAAAAGTATAAACAGCGGACAATCCGCTATCCGTTATGTCGCAAACCGCGACGGCGATCAAAATCCGGTTGCATCGATATTCGAAAAATAAGGTATCGGTCCAGTCGCAAATCAGGAATCGGTGATAGTCGGATTTGCTGGGATTGGCCATACTGCCATCGCTGTGTCGGCTTTTAATGTAGCGTTTATAAAGGTCAAAGTGCTCATCCCGGAAACGCCCGGGCACAATGTTGATTTTCAGATCACCATTGCGCTTGATGGCGCGCAGTTCATTACGTGAATAAGCATGTTTCCTAACCGGTACCCTCACCGAAATACATTCCTGGCAACTCGGGCAGTGCGGTCGGTAGATATAGCCCCCGGAACGACGAAAACCGTGCTGAATCAACTCGTTATAGGTTTTCATATCCATATCCATATGGGGGTTAGCGAAGGCACTAACGGATTTACGATTATCCAGGTAGCTACAGGGCTCCGGAGTAGAAGCGAAGAAATTGATTTTTACCTGGTCATTCATAGTTTAAAACCATTAGGCTCAACACTAAGTTTAGAACGGATAACGGAAGATGTAACCAGTTTTTGGGCTTAAATTAACCTGCTTAATGCCGGTAATACGGCGCGCAGACCGCGGCTCGAGGCCGATTGCGTCGTGAACTAGAGTCCGAAAAAGTTTCGGCTGTTTTGCAGGGTTTGCCGGGCTAACTGCTCAGGAGACTGATTCCGGTGGTAGGCTACGTTCTCGAGAATATGAGGTAAATACGCCGGTTCGTTGATGCGACCCGAGGGCTTAGGGTCGAGGTTTCGCGGCAACAGGTAAGGCGCGTCGGTTTCCAGTAACAGCCGATCTTCGGGTATCAGTCGCACCAGTTTTTGCAGTTCCAGGCCTCTGCGTTCATCGCAGATCCAGCCGGTAATGCCGATATAACAATCGAGGTCCAGGCAGTCAATCAAGGCCTCGCGTGTGTCGGTAAAACAATGAACTACCAGCCGACCGATATCGTCACGGTATTCGCGCAGCATCTCGACGAAGCGCTTATGCGCGTCCCGTTGATGGCAAAACAAGGGCATTTTCAAGGTCACCGCCAGTTCCATTTGCTGCTGAAATGCGATTTCCTGTGATGGATGTGGCGAATAGTTGCGATTGAAATCGAGTCCGGTTTCCCCGATTGCACGCACGCAGTCGTGCTGTGCGATGGACTTAAGTTCGTCAAAGCTGTTTTCGTTCCAGTCGCTGGCGTGATGGGGATGGACACCGCAGGTCGACACCAGGCGGTCGGGATATTGATTACAGAGATCGACAGCCTGGCGACTTTCTTCGATCGAAGTACCGGTTACGACCATCTGCCTGACGCCGGCATCCCGGGCGCGTGTTATTACCCCATCCAGATCTTTCAGCAGACTCTTGTTGGTCAGGTTAACGCCAACATCGATCAATTCCATCACTGGCGGATGCCGGTTCCGCGAGCCAGCAGGGTTAAACTGACGCTAAACAGCAAGGCAATGAAAAACAGGATGACGATTATCGCGGTTAACAGGTCGATATCGCTGGTGCCGCGAAAGCCGTAACGAAAACTGTTGACCATGTAGAGTATCGGGTTACCCAGTGAAACCTGCTGCCAGAATTCGGGCAGCAGCTTGATCGAGTAAAAAATTCCGCCAAGATAGGTCAGTGGAGTTAGCACGAAAGTCGGGATAATGGTGATATCGTCAAAGCTGTTGGCAAAAATTGCGTTGATCAGTCCGGCGAGTGCAAACAGGCAGGACGTCAACAGCGCAACCAGTAGAACGATTAGTGGATTGTGAATACTGAATTCGGTGAATAGTAACGACACCAGCGTGACCGCGATGCCGACGCTGATTCCGCGCGCGACACCACCGGTCATGAATCCGAGCAGGATCACGATATCGGGAACCGGTGCGATTTGCATTTCCTCGATATGACGTGAGTACTTGGCTCCGTAAAACGACGATACGACATTGGTATATGAATTGGTAATGATCGACATCATTACCAGTCCTGGCATGATGAAATCAACGTAGAGCATGCCATCCATTTCACCGATGCGTTGTCCGATCAGGTTACCGAAAATAATGAAATAAAGCGCAACCATCACCACGGGCGGGATAATGGTCTGCACCCAGATACGGGCGAAGCGCATGATTTCCTTGCGCGTGATTGTCAAGTAAGCGACCCAGAACCGGTATAGCATCAAGCAGCACTCGCATCGTCGGTTTTAGTCGTCATCTTGACGAATACTTCCTCGAGCCGGTTGGCTTTATTTCGCATGCGCTCGACGACAATATTCTGCGTTTCAAGTTCGTGGATTAAATCGTTTATCGAAAGGCGTTCCGGGACTTCAACTTCGATACTGTGATGATCGAGCCTGATGATTTTGTTAAAGCTTTCGAGTTGCGGTGCCTGTTCCAGGTCGTCACGCAGGTAGAGTACAAAGGTTTCATTATTTAACTGCTTCAGCAGTCGCTTCATGCTGCTGTTCAGTATGATATCGCCCTCGTCGATAATGGCGGCGTTGCGGCACATGCGTTCCGCTTCTTCCAGGTAATGCGTGGTCAGGATAATCGTGGTTCCCTGGTCGTTGATTTGCTCCATGAAATCCCACATCGAGCGTCGTAACTCGATGTCGACCCCGGCGGTGGGTTCGTCCAGGATTAAAAGCCGGGGTTTATGCACCAGCGCGCGTGCAATCATCAGGCGTCGTTTCATACCACCCGACAATCGCCGTGCCTGCGATCTGCGATGCTGCCAGAGTCCAAGTTGTTTCAGGTAATGTTCGGTCTCTTTTCTTGCAATGCGTGCCGGTACGCCATAGAAACCGGCCTGGTTGGTAACGATCTCCTCCACCGGTTCGAAGGTATTGAAATTAAACTCCTGTGGTACCGAACCCAGCAACGATTTAGCGAGGATGAATTCGTCATCGATGGAGTGACCGAATATCTTGACGTTACCGCTGGTCCTGTTGACGAGGCCCGAAATGATACCGATGCAGGTCGATTTTCCGGCGCCATTAGGACCGAGTAATGCAAAGAAATCTCCCTCCTCAACCCTCAGGTCGATCCCCTTGAGGGCCTGCAGACCGCTGGCGTAAGTCTTGTGAAGATTGGAGATTTCTAAAGCTAGCATGTGAATTGCCGGTGCTCAAACAGCCGACAAGCTTATGCAATTGCTTTTAAAAATCAAGCGCAAGGCCGTTGCAGGATAAATTACCTTCAAATGGTGGTAGTCAACGGGCAATGTCGTGTTAATCTTTTTAACCTATGGATAATACCTCGATCGTTTATATCCTGTTTCTGGTCTTTTGCGGGGCAGCCCTGCTGGCGACATTGGCGCTAACGATTCGCCAGTCGTTGATCATTGCCTACATCGGCCTGGGTATCGTTATCGGTCCCTGGGGCCTGAACCTGATTTCCGATGTCAACCTGATCCAGAATATTGCCAATGTCGGAATTATTTTCCTGCTGTTTTTACTGGGCCTTAACCTGCATCCACAGGAACTGATCAGGCTTGCCGGCAAAACGACGATTATTACCGGGTTCAGTTCCCTGGCTTTACTCGGGCTCGGTTACGGGTACAGCCTGGCGTTTGGCTATACCCATACCGAGGCCCTGATTGTTGGATCCGCGCTGATGTTTTCCAGCACGATCATCGGTTTGAAACTCATTCCAACCACGGTATTGCACCATCAGCATACCGGCGAGGTCATTATCAGTATCCTGTTGCTGCAGGATATCATCGCAATCTTTCTGTTACTGCTGCTGGAGGGCAGCGCCAGTTCGGATTTCGGATGGTATGCCATGAGTAAACCTTTACTCGCGTTTCCATTACTGGTGTTGGCCTGCTACCTGCTGGAGAGATATCTTCTGTCGAACCTGATCAGGCGCTTCGACCGCATCCAGGAGTACATATTTCTACTCGCAGTGGGATGGTGCCTTGGCGTGGCCGAGGTTGCCGAACAAATCGGGCTGTCTTATGAAATTGGCGCATTCATTGCCGGGGTATCGATCGCACGCAGCCCGATTGCACTGTTCATCTCGGAAAATCTAAAGCCGCTACGCGATTTCTTCCTGATTATTTTCTTTGTCGCGCTCGGTGCCAATTTTAACCTTGGGGTTCTACCGGCGATATGGCTCGAAGCGTTGGGATTAACCCTGATTGCAATAGCGGTCAAACCGGCGCTATATCGCTTATTGATGCGCCTCAACCAGGAGGGCCCCGGACAATCAACCGAAATTGCCATGCGCCTTGGTCAAATGAGTGAATTTTCGTTGCTGATTGCGGTCATGGCGACCGAGCTTGCAATTGTTCGAGCAGAGGTATCCTACCTGATCCAGATTGCGACCCTGGCCAGTTTTGTTTTCTCTTCATACTATGTTGTGGCACGTTATCCGACTCCGATAGCAATCAGCGACAAGCTGCGGCGGGACTAGGCTTTGCCCGTTAGCCTGTTGCATTTGCAAGATCCCGGCGGTCCGACGCATCGGTAATCCCTGCGGGATTTCCGGGATAACGTCCCAGAAGTGGATATGAATTCGCGATTTGAAAATAATTCACAATCAAGCAGGGCGTTAAGCTTGTTAAGGCTTGATTCAGTTAGTTCCGCCTATATTGCCGGTCATACTCTTAAATGAAGGAGACAGGCATGAAAACTCTGAAAACTACCGTTGCTGTTGCAATTCTGGTATTCGCCGGCTCAGTCAGCGCGGGCCATAAAAATCACGGCCAAGAGCAGTATGGCGATAGCCCCCGACAGGATCTTTTCGAATATGCGAAAGTCGTAGACGTGCGTCCGATCTACCGTGAAGTGCAGGTATCCAGGCCAGTGCGCGAGTGCTGGGAAGAGCCGGTATATCACACCCGTGATCATTACCCCAAATCAGCCGGAGGTATGCTTGCCGGTGGACTGATTGGCGGTATTGTTGGGCACCAGTTTGGTAAAGGAAGGGGTAATAAAGTTGCCACCGCTGTTGGAACACTCATCGGTGCGCAAATCGGTCACGATGCGGTCAACGGGCACTCGCAACAGCACGACACTACGGTTGTCGGTTACGAGGAGCACTGCAAGACCCGGCACCAGGTGAGCTACGAGGAAGTCGTCGATGCTTACGACGTGACCTATAAATATCGTGGCAGGAAATATCACGTCGAAATGCCCTATGATCCTGGTAAGCGGATAAAAATGCGCATTCAAATTACGCCTGTGATCTAATATTTATAACGAGGTATGCGAGAAATCCTATGCGAGCAATAGTCATAGAAGACGATGTCGATATCCAGCAGCAAATTGTCACACGTTTGAAATCCGAGGGCTTTGCGGTCGATAGCGCTGACAATGGTGCCGAGGGCCTTTACCTGGTCCAGGAATATCCAGCGGATGTTGCCATTATTGACCTGGGTCTACCCAAAATGTCCGGGCTTGAAGTGATTAACCAGATCCGCGACCAGGCCAACAAAATTCCAATCCTGATCCTGACTGCCAGGGGTCGCTGGCAGGACAAGGTAGAGGGACTTGATGCAGGTGCCGATGATTACCTGGTCAAGCCTTTCCACCACGAGGAAATGATGGCGCGGATTCGTGTACTGATCAGGCGTGCTTCCGGATGGTCGGATTCACGCATTGTGTGTTCACCGGTCATCCTCGATACCGCGGCCCAGCGCATCTATGTCGATGAGCGTGAACTGGATTTAACGGCGTACGAGTATAAGGTGCTGGAATACCTGATGCTGCATGCCGGAGAAGTGATCTCGAAGACGGTTTTAACCGAGCATTTATATGATGATGAATCGGACAATGACAGTAATGTCATTGAAGTGTTTATTCGACGTTTACGTCAGAAACTGGATCCTGACGAGAGCTTAAAGCCGATTGAAACCCTGCGTGGCCGAGGCTATCGTTTTACGCTGCAGCGTGCGGAGCAGACCTAGACTGGTGCTCTTTCAACATTATAATTGCGAGTTCAGTAAGCTTGTCAACGTTCACGGCAAGGCACGCCTCGCAGATAATGGCCACACCCTTGTCAAGAGGCGCAACGCAGTCCGTGGGCGTTGACAAGCTTATCCGAAGGGGCGTCCCTGTGCTGTCCCGCAACCGCGTTGCAGTGCTCGACAAGGGAAGACCCAAAGCATTCGCTTCGCTCATGGGGCCAGCTTTGGCCCATGCGCTTCGCACTGCACTTTGTTGCGAAACAGCACAGGGACGCTGAATCCGTAATTATAATGTTGAAAGAGCACTAAGGTGAAATCGATCAAATCCAGGCTGACACTGGTATCGATGGTGGTGCTGGTAGTATTCATGGTGCTCACTGCGATTGCGCTCGAGCGTGCCGTCGTAAAGCGCGCCCTACAGGCGGAGGAAGATGGGCTGCAACTGCTGATATACAGCCTGTTGGCCGCGGTCGATCAGGATAGCCGGGGTCTCAGTATTACCGTATCTGAAGATCGTCTGTTTGAACCGGGCCTGGTGATTCGAAATTCGGGGCTGTACGCGCTTTTGTACAACCGGTATAAACGGGAAATCTGGCGTTCCGAGTCGATTACCGTCAGTTTCCCGGCAATCGGCGGGATAGATCCCGGGGAATGGGATTTTCAAACAGTAGAACATCTTGCCACACCTTACTTTCGCCTCGGATTTTCACTGCAGTGGCCGGACGTCAACAACCAGCTGCAACGCTATGAAGTGGTTATCTGGCGTAACGCGGTCGATTATTTCGAACAGCTCAACCGGTTCAGGCAAACGCTATGGGCCTGGCTGATCGTAACCACGATTCTGCTGTTGGTCATTATGTATCTTGTTACCCGCTGGAGCCTGCGACCACTGCAGCAAATCGGACTCGAAGTTAAGGCCATCGAGGATCAAAAGCAGTCAGGATTCGAGCAGGATTATCCCGCTGAGATCGCTCCGCTAACCGAAAACCTGAATATCCTGTTGAAACGGGAACAATACCAGCGCCAGCGTTATCGCAATGCGATGGATGATCTTGCCCATAGTCTGAAAACACCGCTCGCGGTATTGACCGGCTTGAGTGATCAGGATGCTATCGATCAGGCACATATCGAGATCCTGCGCGATCAAACCGAGCGCATGAACCAGATTGTTTCTTACCAACTGCAAAAAACAACCGGGTCGTCAGATATTCGCATTAGCAAACCGGTTGACCTGATCAAGATTGTCGACAAGCTCCTGTCTGCGCTGGAAAAGGTTTACCAGGAAAAAGGGATCGTTGTCGAACGCGACCTGCCTGCTCAAATACTGCTGCGTATGGATGAAGGGGATTGCCTCGAAGTAGTCGGGAATTTACTGGATAACGCCTTCAAATATGGCAAAAAAAGAATCTTGATCGAAGCCAGCACAAGCGAGTCCAGGTCGATGACACTGGCAATTGAAGATGATGGCGATGGCTTGCCCGGGGAAGAAATACAACAGATTCTGAATCGAGGTACGCGTCTTGACCAGGCCACGGAAGGGCAGGGCATAGGACTGGCGGTGGTCGCTGATATTGTCGAGTCTTACAATATTGAGTTGAATTTCAGCGCCGCAAAATTAGGTGGCTTGAGGAGCAGTCTCGGATTCCAGACGATCTGACCGGATCAGACGTTTAGCGACAGCCAGAGGCCGTAAAGCATTACCAGGGCTCCGGGAATATAGATGAGCCGGTCCCAGATATGAAACCAGAGGTTCATGTTTTTATTGTCCAGGCGATAGACCTGCCTTTGCATCGATGCTCTCCCGAAACGGGCTTAATCGTTACCCGCGCTTATACCATCAGATAGCGTTTCGTATCCGCAGCAGGTGCTTCAAAAGACTCGTTCGACTCGTTGCTGGCGGCTTCAAAAACCGGTTCCGATGAAACGTGCTCGCTGACGCAAATACTGCAGCGATAAAAGGTGACCTGGCTTCTCGCATTAGCGGTTTCATCGGTAACAAACATCTGAGATTTGCAGTTGGGGCACTTCATATGGCGGATCCCGGTTGAGGTTCACGGTAGTATAGCCATAAAATATTAAATCACAATATCTTGCGGTATTTATTATTTAAACATACAATATGTAGTGGTTGTGTCGATTTCACAGGGACGTGATTTTTTTAGTTAGTTGTCAGTAAATTACACCAACAAGTTCAGAAATCACTTCACGAAACGTTGTTAACCGGGGCACATTAAAGCGCCTTGAATCCGATATCGGTGCGAAAATATGCCGATTCCCAGTCGATTTTGTTAACCAGTTGGTATGCGCATTGCTGGGCGCTACGGATGTCATCTCCGAGGCCGACCGCGCAAAGTACACGACCCCCGTCCGATAAAATATTACCGCTGGCATCGGTTCGGGTTCCGGCATGGAAAACCTTGGCTGTTGGCGATTCCGGGGGTATGTCTTTTATTAAATCCCCCTTGTCATAACTATCGGGATAGCCATTCGCAGCCATCACAACACCCAGGCTTGCGCGTTCATCCCATTGCGTTGATTTGGTATCGAGTTCTCCGCTGCAGGCGGCAAGGCAAAGTTCGACCAGGTCGGATTTCAATCGCATCATGATGGGTTGTGTTTCAGGATCCCCGAAACGACAATTGTATTCGACTACCCGCGCAATTCCGTCAGCCCCGATCATCAATCCCGCGTACAGAAATCCGCGGTAGCGGTTGCCCTCGGAATTCATACCACGCACCGTGGGTAATATAATGTCCTGCATCACCTGGGCTTCAATTTCGGCGTTGACTACCGGGGCCGGGGAGTAGGCACCCATACCACCGGTATTGGGCCCAAGATCACCATTGTCACGTGCCTTGTGATCCTGTGAACTCGCCATGGGCAAAACCTGCTCGCCATCGACGATGCAGATATAGCTTGCTTCTTCACCTGGCATGAATTCTTCGATTACGACGCGGTGGCCGGCTTCGCCAAACCGGTTTCCCGACAGCATATCCCTGATAGCAGACTCTGCCTCGGTTTGAGTCTGGGCGACGATCACCCCTTTGCCGGCGGCAAGGCCGTCTGCCTTGATTACGATCGGACTGCCCTGGGTTGCGCTATATGCACAGGCTGCGTCGACATCGGTAAAACTCCGATAGGCGGCGCTCGGGATCTTGTGGCGAGCGAGAAAATCCTTGGTAAAGGTCTTTGAGCCCTCCAGTTGAGCAGCCCCGGCACTGGGACCGAAAATTGTCTGCCCCTCTGATTCAAAGCGGTCGACGATACCGGCAACCAGCGGTGCCTCGGGACCGACAATGGTGAGTTCAATATCATTGCTGACGGCGAATTCAAGCAGGCCGTCAATATCTTCGGCGCCAATATCAACGTTTTTAACACCCTGTTCCAACCCGGTACCCGCATTTCCGGGCGCGATATATACCTGCTCCACTTGCGTTGATTTTGCTGCTTTCCAGGCCAGTGCGTGTTCTCTGCCGCCACCACCAACGATTAACACTTTCATCGGGTCGTAACCATTACTAGTGTCGAAAATGCCGCATTCCGGTAAATACCATGGCCATGCCATGTTCGTTTGCGGCCGCGATAACCTCATCGTCACGCATCGACCCGCCGGGTTGGATTACCGCGCGAATACCGACATCGTTAGCCGCATCGATACCATCGCGAAACGGGAAGAATGCGTCCGATGCCATGACCGAACCAGCCACTTCGAGGTCGGCGTGCCCGGCCTTGATGGCCGCGATACGGGCGCTGTTAATACGCGACATTTGTCCAGCACCCACACCGATGGTTCGCTGGTTGCGTGCATAAATTATGGCGTTCGATTTGACAAACTTGGCGACCTTCCAGGCAAATACCATGTCCTGCATTTGCGGGTCATCCGGTTTGATCTCGCTTACCACTTCGAGACCCTGGTAGAGCGCCTGGTCGGCGTCCTGCACCAATATGCCGCCGTTAACGTGTTTATAATCAAACCGAGTTGCCGCTGTATCCCATTGCCCGCAGCTGAGCAGGCGCACGTTTTCCTTGTTTGCGACCACCTTGATTGCATCGTCCTCTACCTCGGGAGCGATAATAACTTCAACGAATTGCTTTTCGACTATTGCCTCCGCGGTGCTCGCGTCGAGAGGGCGGTTAAAGGCTATGATGCCGCCGAAGGCGGATTCCGTATCGGTGCTGAAAGCATTCTGGTAGGCATCGTGGATATTGTCCGCCAACGCGACACCGCAGGGATTGGCATGCTTGACGATAACGCAGCACGGTGTTTCGAACTGCTTGACGCACTCGAGTGCAGCATCGGTATCGGCAATGTTGTTAAATGAAAGCGATTTGCCCTGGATCTGTTGGGCGCTCGCAACACTGGGCTCCCGATTTTCGTGCGCGACGTAGAAGGCCGCGGACTGGTGAGGGTTTTCCCCGTAGCGCATCGACTGGGCATGTTGAAACTGCAGGTTTAAGGTACGCGGAAACGCCTGCTCTTCAGGCGACTGGACCATATGACCAAAGTAATTGGCAATCGCGCCATCATATTGGGCGGTATGTTCGTAAGCCTTGATAGCGAGCGAAAAACGCGTCTTATCGCTGACTTCGCCGTTAGCCTCCATTTCGTGCAGGAGCAATGTGTAATCTTCCGGGTCAACCACGATCGTAACGCTGGCATGATTTTTGGCTGCCGCGCGCACCATTGCGGGGCCGCCAATATCAATATTTTCGATCGCGTCTTCAACACTGCAATCGGGTTTGGCTACGGTTTGCTGAAAAGGGTAGAGATTGATCACGACCAGGTCGATGGGGACGATGTCGTGTTCCTGCATGACCGCATCGTCGATTCCCCGGCGTCCAAGAATGCCACCGTGAACCCTGGGGTGCAGGGTTTTGACACGACCTGCCATCATTTCGGGGAAACCGGTGTAGTCGGAAATCTCGGTAACCGCGATTCCCTGCTCGGCGATCATTTTGGCGGTGCCACCGGTGGAAAGCAGATCGACACCTTTATCATGAAGATTCTGAGCCAGTTCGATGATGCCGGTTTTGTCTGAGACGCTGATCAGTGCGCGGCGAATAGCTTGGGGCATATTGGGTCCGTAGCGGTACTTAAAGAGACGGCATTATATCTGATCGAGAATCCGTCAGTATTAATGTTCGATATGGTATTGCTTAAGTTTCTTACGTAAAGTGCCGCGGTTGATGCCAAGACAGGAGGCAGTTCTGGACTGGTTGTTATCACAATGTCGAAGCACGGTTTTGAGCATCGGTTGTTCGATTTCGGAAATCACGGTGTCGAACAGGTTGCAGGGCAGCTCACCGTCAAGATCGTTAAGATATTTACGTATCGCCCTTTCTACCGACTGCTGCAATAAGCTTGTATTTTTCTTTTTTATCACACTCACTAACCACGTTGCGCCGTGGGCTATCTTCATGATGCCCTGTCATAGCTCTTCAGGTAGCAGTCGTTTAAGTAAGCTTCGATCGTTTCCAGCTGCTGCGCCGATGTACGTGCCTGCATTAGCAGGGGCTTGACGATGTAATAGTTCTTTTTGTTGCCAAGCTGCCAATTAATATGCTTACGCGCGATCTGCACCCCCTGGTGCTCACCGTAAAACACATGCAGATTCTGTAAATGGTTAATTAACCATTTCTGTTTTAATTCGTCCGGTGGTTCTTCGGGCTCGTTGCCGGTGCTCAGATAGTGTTCAATCTGGCCAAATATCCACGGACGTTGCTGCGCAATACGGCCGACCATAATAGCATCAGCAGCTGTGAAGTCCATGACCATTTGTGCTTTTTTCGCGGAATCGATGTCGCCATTTGCGATTATCGGAATTCGAACATTCCTTTTGACCTGTCGAATTGTCTCGTACTCGGCTGAGCCCAGGTACTTGTCTTCGCGTGTGCGCCCGTGAATGGTCAGTGCCTGGATTCCGCAGGTCTCGGCAAGGCCTGAGACTTCAATCGCGTTGCGCTTATCTCGCGACCAGCCGGTGCGGATCTTGAGCGTTACCGGTACCGAAACCGCGTTCACAACCGCGCGTAAAATAGATTCGACCAGCCCGGTATCCTTCAGCAAGGCAGAACCTGCATCGACCTTGCATACCTTCTTCGCCGGGCAGCCCATGTTGATATCAATGATCTGGGCACCGTGTTCGACATTGTAGATCGCGGCCTCCGCCATCATTTCCGGGATGCCCCCGGCAATCTGAACCACGATTGGACCGGGTTCACCCTCGTGGTCCATTCGTAACCGGGTTTTACGGCTGTTACGCAGGTCGGGACGACTGCTTATCATTTCGGATACGGTCATCCCGGCACCGAGCCGTCGACACATTTGACGGAAGGGACGATCGGTGACCCCGGCCATGGGCGCCAGCACCAGGCGGTTATCGAATTTATATGGACCTATCGCAAATGGCATGAAACTTATTTGGCCTTTTTAGCTTTCTTCTTTTTGACTTTTTTCTCGCGTGGCTTGCATTCGAGAAAAATTCGGTTTTCACAGGTTGCGCAGATATCCTTATCGAGGCGCTCAAAAATAGTAGGAATTGCCTCCGCCTTGGTGTCGAATATATTGGCGTCGCCAATTTCCTCGTGATAGCCACCGCGATCAAATACCTTTGACGCGGTATCCCTGAGCCGATACATGTAAAGATCACCCCCCACAGTGCGTCTTTCGCGTGCCTCGGTGACCAGCAATTCGGCACCGGCGACGTCGACCTGGGCGATACCCTTGGTCAGCAGCAATAAATGTTTTTGCTGCGGGTAATGTTCCCGGTAGCGGCGCAATAGTTCACCCACGTGGGCAACCGAGCCAAAGTAAAGTGAGTCGTCAAGACGCAATATCTTGAGCTGCGGGCATTCGGGGTGGGAATGCCCATATATGAACTTGCGGTTTGCCGATTCCGGGTCAGGGACCCTGGGGGATAACCTGGGACGTGAAGTTTTACGCAGGAAAATCATCAACGATAAAATGACGCCAGCCAGAATCGCAAATTCGATTGAGAAAAATACCGTGCCAAAGAAAACGACTCCTAGAATTACTGCTTCATTTTTATCGGAGCGCAGAATTTTACGAATCTGTTTGAAGTTGATTAAGCGCCAGGCAACCAGAAACAGCAATCCGGCCACGGCTGCTTTCGGCAGAAAGGCTGTCAGCGGGGCCACCAGCAATACGAGTACGACGAGTAATACGCCCGCCAGTGCCGCTGCCATCGGGGTACGTGCCCCGGCATCGTAATTTGCACCGCTGCGGTTGAACGACCCGGTCGCGACATAGGATGAAAAGAAACTGCCGACGATATTGGATAGCCCCTGTCCTATGAATTCCTGGCTACCCGCGATTGGCTGACCCGACTTAAGTGAAATCGAGCGCGCGATTGATACAGCCTCGGTCAATGCAAACAGCGTCATCGCCAGCGCCAGCGGCGAGAGTTGACGAAAAGTTTCGAGCGTAAACTGTGGCATCGACAATGGCGGCAACTGTTGTGGTAGTGCCCCCACCATTTGAATACCGGAAGTCTGTTCCCCGAAGGCGAGGTTAAACAGGGCCGCCGCGAGACCGCCAACCAGGAGCGCGGCGATCATACTTATACCGCCCAGGTGGCGCTGTGTCAGGATTCCTGTCAGCAGGGTGATCATTGCGACCAGCATTACCAGTGGATGCAGTTGCTCCAGGTTCAACCATAGAAACTCGATCGTATTGAGCAGGTGGATGCCGTCGGGAATGTCTATTCCCAGAAACTGCTCGCCCTGCTTTGCGGCGATCAGGCAGGCCGCGCCCGCGGTAAATCCGACCACAACCGAGTGAGATATAAAATTGACCAGGGCTCCGAGTCTCAGCATACCCATAATGAGTTGCAGTGCACCGACCATGAAGGCAAGCGTTATTGCAAGTGCGACGTACTCTTCGCTACCGGGCGCAGCCAGGCCGCTCAGCGAAGCAAACATGATGACAGAGGCCGCGGTGGTGGGCCCGGATACAAGGTGCCAGGAAGAACCGAACAGCGCCGCGATAACGGCAGGTACCATGCTGGTGTAGAGGCCGTACTCGGGGGGCATCCCGGCTATCGCCGCAAAAGCCACACCCTGTGGCAGGACGATAGCGGCACCCACTAAACCAGCCATGACATCGGCTCGCACACTACGGCGATCCATGTTTCTGCCCCAGCGTAAAAATGGCAGGAACTTAGTGAGCTGATACTGAAGATTCATAATCTGAATTTTGTTCAATTCCTGGGGGTTTCGAGCGCTGTCAGGATGATTCGAAGCTGCGCAATATACTCCGACTTTCGGCCTACATATAACAGTATATTTGGATGTTGGTATTAATGTGACTTATTTAGAAAAAATAGGGCCCGGGGGTTAGAAAAATTCGAATTCATAAGTTAACGCATCGGTCCCGGGATCGATTATTTCAAGCCGAAACTGAATCGGTAGTCCAGGTTTTATGACCCCGCGATTTTTATCCTCGGACAGGTATTCAGTGGGGGTGAAAAGCCGGTTCGCTATCAACTTGCCCTGGAGATCAAACAGGCTGATCAGCAGGTCGGGCAACTTCTGCGTAAAAGGTGCTCGATTGACAAACGAACCCGTTACCATGAGCGCATTGGATGTTACAGGGTGGGTAAAAACATTACGCTCTACCAGGCGGATTTGGCCAGTGCTGGAGAAATCGGACTCGGCACAGGGTAAAAATCGACACAGCGCGATCACCTGTTGCTGGTAACGCGGGTTTTCGATCAGCTGGTAGCGTTGATAATAAACCACCTGTGCTGCACCAACCGCGCTCAGCAGCAATATCCCGATAAGCCAGGTCAAGGGTCCGAAGGTAAATATTGACCTTCGCTCGGAACCGTACATGGCTTCATGCAAACTGAGCTCGGGGCGTTGGTCAAAATCTGATTCCAGGTCGAAATCGGTTACCGGCTGGGTCTCGTCTGCAGCTGAATCTTTTTGCCGATGTTGTTCAACATAGCCCGGGGGTAAATTCTCCTCGTAGTTCTTGAGACCTATAAGCGCGTTGAACAAAGTCCCGCATTCCCCGCAGCGAACCTTGCCGTAAGCCTGCTTCAACTGCTCTTCTGTAAGGCGAAAACGACTCTCGCACTCGGTGCAGGTAGTTTCCATCACGTCGCCTAATTGCGTGCTGCTAAACATCGTTTACCTGTTAAAGCCGTTTACCGCTGACACACACCCATTCGTCACGGTAACTCGCTGGATCAAGTTTGAAAAAGGGCTGATAAGCTAATTGTATATCTTCTAGCTGTGTTTTGAGTATCCCCGAGAGCAATATTTGACCTTCTGGCCTGACCATGGATGCAAACCGCGAAGCAGAATCGATCAGTGGCCTGGCTAGAATATTGGCCATCAGCAGGTCCGCGCTTGTCGATACAGCATCCTCGGGCCGGCACACGAGTATCTGCTCCGTGCCGATTGCATTCACTTCCATATTGGACCGACAGGCGCTCAGGGCCTGTTCGTCTATATCGACCGCGGTGACGTGTTTTGCGCCAAGCTTTATGGCCGCAATTGCCAGGATGCCCGAGCCACAGCCAAAATCGATTACCTGGCTGCCCTTGACATCGCTTGAACCTAACCAGGCCAGGCAGAGTGCTGTCGTTGGATGGGCCCCGGTACCAAAAGCGAGGCCTGGATCTAGCTGTATGATGGTTGCAGCAGGATCTGGAGGCTCCGACCAGCTGGGCACGATCCAGAGGTCCGGAGCGCATTGCAGCGGCTGGAAATGCTGCTTGTAGGCCTGGTCCCAGGCTTGGTCCTGCAAGTTCTCCTGCAGCACTTCGCCTGCCAGATGAGCCGGTAACCTGTCGACCAGCTGTTGTTGCAGTAACCCGGGGTCACGTCCTTCATCGAAGGTTGCGGTAACGATGGATTCCTGCCACACCGGATTGTCGCCGGGGAGAGGTTCATAGATTGGCTCGTCACCCGCGTCGCGCAGTGAAATGCTGACTGCCCCCAGCTCCAGCATCAGATCTTCAACCAGTTCAAGTTCGGATGCCTGACAATTTAGGCTGAATTGCCACCAAGTCATCGTCAGCAGGGCTAATCGATCCCGAGTTTCTTTTCGAGGTAATGGATATCGGTGCCACCGACCGCAAAATTCCCATCACTGAGGATATCTTGTTGTAGTTCGATATTGGTCTTGATGCCTTCGATGACAATTTCCGAAAGTGCTCCGTTCATGCGGGCTATCGCAGATTCGCGTGTATTGCCGTAAGTGATCAGCTTGCCGATCATCGAGTCGTAGTAGGGCGGTACCGTGTAACCATTGTAAATATGTGAGTCCATTCGCACCCCGGGACCCCCGGGCGCATGATAAAGAGTTATTTTTCCAGGCGAGGGCAGAAACGTCTTCGAGTCCTCGGCGTTAATTCTGCATTCAATCGCATGTCCTTGCACCTGGATTTCTTCCTGTTTATACCGCAGCCGATTACCGGAGGCGATCGAGATTTGTTCCTTGATAATATCAACCCAGGTTATCATTTCGGTGACCGGATGTTCGACCTGAACTCGGGTGTTCATTTCGATAAAATAAAACTCGCCATCCTCGTACAGGAATTCGAAGGTGCCGGCGCCTTCATATCCCATCTTGATGCAGGCCTCGGCGCAGCGGATACCGATTCTATTGCGCTGATCTTCGGTGATCCCGGGCGCGGGTGCTTCTTCAACAACCTTTTGATGCCGCCTTTGCATTGAACAATCACGCTCCGCCAGGTGAATGGCATTACCGTGTGCATCCGCGAGCACCTGGATTTCGATATGACGTGGAGCACCGAGAAATTTTTCCATGTAAACCGTGTCATTGTTAAAAGCCGCAGCTGCTTCTGACTTGGTTAACTGGATCGAGTTCAGCAGGCTGCCTTCGGCGTGCACGACGCGCATGCCGCGTCCGCCCCCGCCCCCGGCAGCCTTGATGATTACCGGGTAACCGACCTTGCGACCCATCTCCAGATTTTTACTGTCGCTGTCTCCGAGAGGCCCATCCGAACCGGGTACGGTTGGCACATCGGCTGCCTTCATCGCTTTTATCGCGGCGACCTTGTCACCCATGGTGCGGATTGCAGCGGCGCTGGGACCGATAAACTTGAAGCCACTCGATTCGACCTGCTCTGCAAATTCTGCATTTTCGGAAAGGAAGCCATAGCCTGGATGGATACCGTCGGCATTGGTCAGCTCGGCGGCACAAATCAGCGCCGGGATATTGAGGTAGCTTTCCAGCGAGGAAGGCGGCCCGATGCAAACCGATTCATCGGCAAGCCTGACGTGTTTCAAATCACGATCCGCCGTGGAATGTACCGCAACCGTCTTGATATCCATTTCGCGGCAGGCACGCAGGATTCGAAGTGCGATTTCACCGCGGTTGGCGATTACAATTTTTTCCAGCATCTGGTGGCTTCCCGCTTGTTTACTGAATAACAAACAGGACCTGGTCGAATTCGACCGGGCTGCCGTTTTCAACCATGATGGAACGCACCGTGCCGGCCTTGTCGGCTTCGATCTGGTTCATCATCTTCATCGCTTCGATGATGCACAGGGTATCTCCAATATTCACCTTTTGACCCGGGGTTACAAAGGGTCCAGAAGTGGGGGAGGCGGCGATATAAAAAGTGCCCACCATCGGTGATTTGACCTGGTGTCCACCTGCCTCCTCGGCAACCTCTGCAGGCGCAGCAGCATGTCCTGGAGCGGCGGCGACCGGCATTGCCTGTGGTGCCGCGTTCAAGGCAACACTTTGCACGGCAGTCGACGATTGACGGCTGATTCTTACAGACTCCTCGCCCTCCTTTATTTCGAGCTCGGAGATACCCGATTGTTCGAGTAACTCAATTAATTTTTTGACTTTACGAATATCCATTTATTCGGTTCCCTGGTTTGAGGATTGATTGCAATGGATGATGGCGGCCTCGAACGCCAGCAAATAGCTATTTTTACCAAAGCCACTGATTACGCCTACCGCGAGGTCTGAAAGATAGGATTGCGTTCTGAATTCTTCGCGTGCGTAAATATTAGATAAGTGGACTTCGATGAACGGGACGCGGGTCGCCAGAAACGCGTCCCGTATTGCGACGCTGGTATGGGTGTAAGCAGCTGGATTTATGATAATGAACTGAATATCCTTTTCGCCCGCCTGCTGGATGCAGCTAACGATATCGCCCTCCTTGTTGGACTGGTAGGTCTGCACCCTTGCACCGTTCTGCTCCGCCATTTGCGCCAGGCTCTGGTTGATCGAGGCAAGGGTATCGGCACCGTAAACCTCCGGCTCTCGTGTACCGAGCAAGTTCAGGTTGGGGCCATGGATGACTAGAATGTTCGCCATTTGGAACTTTTCCAGGTTAGGAATAGTGTTCCGGGATTTTCACATAACGACCAGATAGAGTCCAGTTTTTGCGAGATAAGCGCTAGTTTGGCGAAGTTGTCGACAGTTTCTGTATCGTCGGGCTAGTCAGATTCGCTATAACAGGGCCTCGAGCTGTTCGCGTAGCTGGTTGGCGGTGAGTTCACCATTGTGTTGAAACAAAATGCGGTGATCCTGGTCAAGCAGTGCGGTAAAAGGCAGGCTGCCGCTCAAGTTACCGAAGGCAGCGTTGTACATCGCGGCACGATTCCCCGCCAGGAACATCGGGTAATTGATTTGATAATCAGCGGCGAATCGACTGACCTGCGGTTCGTTATCGTAAGCAATACCCAGTACGCGAACACCACGTTGCGCATAATCCTGGTGAAATTTAATCAGGGTTGGCACTTCGCGCCGACAGGGCGCACACCAGGGGGCCCAGAAATTAACGATCAGAATGTTAGCCTTCCAGTCGCCAATAGTGGTTTGCTGACCGCTTAAATCGAAAAGTGGAATCGAATGCAATGCCACCGTAGTTTCCGCGCTGGCAGATGTCTTATTCTGCGGGTCGGGTTGTAGCTGATTGAACAACAGAACACCTGCCAGCATCGAAACCAGGCCGATGGCGGTCAGCCACAGGAAATTACGATTCACTGAAAGGTGGCGACGACGTGATCGGCAAATCGGTCGCCCGACATTTCACCGACGACGCGTCGATTTCGTATCTCTCGGCCATTGGTGTCGAAAAACAATATTGCGGGTGGGCCATAAATTCCCAGTGAAGCCATTAGCTCGGTATCGATGTTGTCATTGTCGGTGACGTCAGCCTGCAACGTAGCCACATCTTCGAGTGCGGCAAGGACCCGGGGGTGACTGAAGGCGTATTTTTCCATTTCCTTGCAGGAGATGCACCAGTCGGCGTAAAAATCCAGCATGGTGGTCCGGTCCTGCTGCACAGAGTCGTTCAAGGCGAGCTGCAGGCCCTTTTGGCCCTTGATCTGTCGAAACGCGAGGTGTTGTTGAGCCTGAACGGTGTTGCCTGCAGACGCGGTGATTCCGCGTAACGGCTGGATCAGATCGTTACTGCCCGCGGCTGCGCCGATGAGATAGGCAACGCCATAAACCAGGATTAACAATCCGAACGATTTTAAAAGTCGGTGCCAGCCGTTGGCTGATTCACTCAGGCTATCCAGCGCGCCCATATATATTGCCGACGCGATTAACAGTGCGGCGATCAGGGCCATGGTAATACCTACCGGCAGAATGCGTTCCAGCAGCCAGATTGCAACCCCGAGTAACACCACTCCGAATACGGCCTT
>JAOTXY010000182.1 GCA_029862125.1 Gammaproteobacteria bacterium
CACACCACAGGGCGACGATCTTCTCCAGCACCAGGTCATCACCCGGCAGCGCGACCGGCACCACGAAAGGTTGGTTATCCATGGGGTAGAACAATTGCCCGCCGTCGGGGTGGTAATTCAAATGCCATAGCAGCACCCGCTCGGGCTTAGTTACGTTAGCATCCGCGCTGGCGCTTCCGGGATTGTCTGACCAGCCGAGAATATAGTTACCGTTGACCGCATCGTTGCGGCCATGCAGCACCTCGCCCTGCCATTCGCTATGAAAAATACCTTCGACAACACCGCCTTCATCACCGGTTCCGGCATCAACCGGACGCCAGCCCTGCGCGGGCCATTGCACGATTTCGATTTCAAATTCATCAGGGTTATCGACCAGGGCACCGTACTCCCTGACGCTTTTGTCGCTGGCGACAACCAACGGCACGTCATGCCAGGGTAATTGATCCGGCACGTCGGGTGCCAGGTAGTCGACCGGCTGCAACACGCTAGAAATTCTCGACCCAGGGGCGCAGGTCAATTTCATGCGTCCAGGCGCTGCGATGCTGTTTCAACACCGCCATATAGGTTTGCGCAATCGCGTCGGGCTCGAGCTCGGCATCGTTAGTGTTACTTGCGGCGTCTTCGCTGTCCAGATCCCGTCCCGGGGAGGCGATCCCACCGTCGATAATGAAATGCGCCACGTGAATATTCTCTGGACCAAGTTCTCGTGCCAGGCTTTGCGCCAGGCCGCGCAAGGCAAACTTACCCATCGCAAAAGGTGCGAAATTGGGAAAGCCCTTGACGCTGGCGGTCGCACCGGTGAAGAAAAGCGCACCACCACCAAGCTGCTTCATACCGATTGCCGCCTGTTGCGCAACCAGGAAAGCGCCGTAAGCCGTCTGCATTAGTGAATCCAGCACCAGCTCGGGGTCGAGATTGGTAATTGAACCGGCGGTATAGGCGCTGGCGTTATAGAGCACGACATCGGCGGCACCGATCGCCTGGTGCATCGAATCGAACAAATCGCGCACCGAATCGACCGAGGTCGCATCGCAGCTAATCGCATACGCATCGATCTGTGAACACAATGAATCGAGTTTCGTAATATTTCGCGCGGCCAGCACAACCTTGTAATCGTCTGCGGCAAGCGCACGCGCAAACGCGGCACTGTTGCCACTTCCAGCGCCAACGATAAGAGCAATTTTTGACATGTCACCACCCGCTGCCGTGTAGTTATCGAGGCGTTATTAAAACGCCGGGGCGGTTATTTGTATAGCTGAATTTAAAACAGCACTTTTTTGAGGAAACTGAGTGATACCAGCAGACCCAGTACCAGGAACCAGGTAGTCGGGGCTAACGCGTTCCAAAACTCAGTGGCGATTGAGATTAAAGCTTCCATAATTACCTCGTAATTCTCTAAACAAGATTAACTATGGCTCTTAAGTATATGTTAAATAAAGGTATTGTCAATACTGTTTTTCAAGAATATCAACCGCAACTTAATCCGCCCAACGTCGATGCAAGCTGATCCAAGCCGATCAAACAGTTTTGCTATCCAGTGCCCGATATTGCTTCCATATCAAACAGACCGATTCGGTCAGGTTCGGATCATGATCCGCAACCCGCTGATCCATGGCTGCAGGACTAATCCACCGGCCATCGTCAATCTCTTCCGGATGCAACACCATCGGACCATCGTAAGCGTAACGATAGACCATGCAATGCTCGTTACCGGTGAGCAGTGTTGCCGGCAATTTAAACAGTTGTTCGAGGGATTGATCGACCTGGATTCCCAGTTCTTCAGCGATTTCCCGCTTGGCACAATTATCGTAATCCTCACCGCTGTCGAGATGACCCGCCGCCGAGGAGTCCCATTTTCCCGGCTGCTCGTCCTTGCTGAGCGAACGCTTCTGCAGAAACAGCTCACCGTCGCTATTGAAAACGAGGATATGGACCGCGCGGTGCATCAAGCCTCGGGCATGAATTTCACCACGGGTCTTGACCGTAACAACATTGTCGTTTTCATCAACGACATCGAGCAGTTCGTGGCTGACTGACACCAGCTCTCTCCGGCAAATCGAATTGACGAGCAGTCTATCCTGATTGACCGAAAAATCGAATTGCCTTTGTATCGGCAATGATGAATGATTAACCTGTTATCACGATTGTCCGGCGAAATGCCAGAATCCACATCGCTGGATAACTTTCAGAAAAGACTGACAGGGTGTAACTCATCGAACTGCAATTGTTTGTTTCGTTTGTCCTGTTCGGGGTGATCGCCGCGATTACGCCCGGACCCAACAACGTGATGTTAACCACGACCGGATTAAATTTTGGCGTGCGTCGCGGCGTGCCGCATCTGCTCGGAATCTGTATCGGCTTCCCGGTGATGCTGGCGTTGATCGGGCTGGGATTTGGTACCCTGTT